>NZ_DJAU01000057.1:0-235955 GCF_002429725.1 Lysinibacillus sp. UBA5994
AAAAGTTAACTGAAAATACATTGCCTAGAAAAACACTTCCTATACAACTTAAATAGAGCCTCTTCTATTAAGAAGTAGGCTCTATTTTGTGTCGAGGATACTTATTTACCACATGTAACGCATGAATAATCTCTTTATTAATACGCTCAATGTTTCCAGGAGTATTCATTTCTTTAAATGCCTCATCTCTAGCTTCCATAGATGTAACATACTTACTTGGCAATGCATTTAGTGTAAGTGCCACCGTGTCTAATTCACAGATTTCGCATTTACAAAATGTTTGATATTCTGGTCCTCGTAGTAAAAAGCTTACTAAACCACGCACAATTTCTTCTGTAACATTTACTAAAATAGGATCTGACATATTCAAACTTTCGCCTCATTTATATTTAATTGTTACATTACTCCTGAAACTATAATAGCCTTAAAAAAAGTCTTTTTCAAGAATCACAAGTAGCATCTATTCACATAAAATCCCTTGTGTCAAAGCAAGATTAATTTCCTACCTTTTCAGATTGTTCTACACCTTACTTACTACTTTTTTGCTCTAATTAGTCTTAATGAATTAAACACAACTAATAGTGTCGCACCCATATCGGCAAAAATTGCTATCCATAATGTTAACCAACCAGGTATGACAAGTAGCAATGCAATTAATTTTAAAACTAGGGCAAATATAATATTCTCTTTAATGATACGTAATGTTTTTCTGCTCAATCCAATAGTGTAAGGAAGCTTTGTTAAATCATCACCCATTAAGGCAATATCTGCTGTCTCAAGAGCTGCATCTGTTCCTGCTCCACCCATGGCAATTCCTACATTTGCAGTGGCCAATGCTGGTGCATCGTTTACACCATCTCCAACCATTGCTACAGCACCAAATTGTTTACGTAAATCCTTAATCGCCTTTAATTTTTCTTCTGGTAACAAGCCAGCGCGCACATCTGTCATCTTTAATGAAGTAGCAATGGCTTGCGCAGTAGGCTCTGCATCGCCTGTTAACATCACCATATGCTTTACTTTTAAGGCATTTAATTTGTTCAATACATCCTTGCTTTCATGACGTAATTGATCAGCAATTGCAACCAGTCCAATAAGTTGATTATTCGAAACAGCTGCTACTACTGTTTTACCCTGTTCTTGCAGATTCTTAACCTGACTTTCTATGTTTTGATCTACAGAAGTTAATGAAGTAGCCCATTTCATGCTACCTACATAAATAATCTGATTATCAACGGTAGCATAGGCACCTTTTCCTGTTACTGATTGGAAATTTGTTGGTATTAGCTCAGATAATTTTTTATCGTGTAATCTATTTAAAATTGCTTTAGCTAAAGGGTGCTGTGACTGTTTTTCTACCGCTGCCACTAGTTGTAACACATAGTCCTCTGACCAGTTTTCAGTCGTTACGATATCTGTTACTGCTGGCTGCCCCTTCGTTAATGTTCCTGTTTTGTCAAAGGCAACAGCTTCAATATGTCCTAGCTGCTCTAAATGAACACCACCTTTGATCAGTACACCTTGCCTTGCTGCATTACCAATGGCTGTAACAATGGCGACGGGCGTAGAGACGACCAGTGCGCAAGGACATCCTACTACTAAAACAGCTAGCCCTTGGTAAATCCAATGCTGCCAATCACCTACTATTAAAGGTGGAATTACAGCTACTAAAAAAGCAATAACCATAATCGCTGGTGTATAATACTTTGCAAAGCGATCTACAAATTGCTGAGAAGGTGCCTTTTCTGCTTGTGCTTCTTCCACTAGATGAATTATTTTAGCGATAGTAGTATCTTCTACACGCTTTGTCACACGTACTTCAAGAGCACCCTCTTCATTTAAAGTCCCAGCAAATACTTCATCATTTACTGTTTTATTTACGGGAATCGACTCACCTGTAATAGCTGCCTGATTGACTGCAGACAACCCACTAATGACTATGCCATCCATCGCAATCTTTTGCCCAGGCTTTACAATCAAAATATCTCCTATTTCTATATCCTCAGTAGGTAACTCAACCTCATGGTAGTGTTCACCGTGGGCTCTTTTGATAATCGCTGTTGGTGGAGCGATATCCATTAATTGACGAATAGATTGACGTGCCTTATCCATTGAATACGCTTCAAGTGCCTCACTCACAGCAAATAAAAATACGACCACTGCCGCTTCTTCCCATTCACCGATAATAGCAGCTCCAATGATGGCGATTGTCATAAGCGTCTTCATATCAAATTCAAAGCGAACTAAATTACGGAAGCCTATTTTAAAAATACCCACTCCACCCACAAGGATAGCTATAATGAACATGGAAATCGGTAGCGGGCTCGATTCCCCATTCATACCCGCAAATAGATAACCTAGAATGACAAAAAGCAATGAAATTCCTGCTAAAACGTTTTCCTTTTTACGATAAAAAGGTGTAGTATTTTCAAGTGCTTTTGCTGCCGATTGTGTAACCTTAATGCCATCAAAGGCACCTGCTTCTTCAATTTGGTCTACACTAATAGCACCGATTACTGTAATTTTAGAAGCACCAAAATTCACTTGTGCATCCTGTACTTCTGGTATAGCCTTTACGTTTTTCTCAAACTTTGCAGCACAACTAGCGCAAGATAAATTTTGCAATCTGTATTCTTGTTTAATTGGCGTCGTTGCCATTCGCAATCCCCTCTTTCGCATGTTCGTAGGCAATTGTTACAATTTGATATACATGCTCATCCGCTAAAGAGTAATACATTTGCTTACCTTTGCGGTGTGATCTCGCTAAATTATTATCTTTCAAATATCGTAAATGATGGGATGCTGTAGCAACTGAAGAACCAATAATAGTTGCAACATCACAAACACATAGTTCATCTTCCACCGTTAAAGCATAGGCAATTTTAAGTCTAGTTTCATCAGATAACGCTTTTAAAAATTTGGCTACACCTGATAAATCAGGCATTTGTTGTTTCACCTTTGTGACTGCTTCTTCATGTACATGCGTCACCTCACATATTTCTTTCGGCATTTTTCTCACCTCATTCAAATATTCGTTTGATTGTTTTCAATGTAACATATTATTCCATCATATTCAAACGAATATTTGAATGTTAGGATGTATATCCTTCAATAAAAAAAGTTAGCGCACTTTCTGTACGCTAACTCTTTTATTACTTCGCTATTAATTGTAATGTTTTCCCTTTTATCTCTTCCTGTTTAATAAATGTTTGATGGTAATCACCATTTGCCCAATCCAGCACCTGATCTTGATACCAATCAGATTTTACATGACCACTTTGACCAGGACCAACAATATGATAGGCTGAGCTTAAATCACCTACATCCACCACAAAACGCCAAGATGCACCGTGATCTACATTACCAGCTAAATCATTATCTGCTGCTTGTACGGTAACTTTTGATCCACCAATAGGAACCTTTTTAGCATTAAAATAGGCTGCAAGAATAGGCGATGCACTTCCTAGTGTATGGTCAAAAGTAAGCTGATGGTAATCACCCCATTGCCATTTCGAGGAATTTTTTCCGAATTGATCTTCTAATTGTGCAATTGTTAGCTCAAATGCCTTGTATATGGTTTCATCAATGCCACCCTGCTCCTCAATCCAAATGCTTTTCTCTCCTGAATAGGCTGTACGTAAGAGCTGGTCTGTAATATTAAACTTCCCATACATGATGCCATACATATCTTCAGGCATTTGATCTTTAAACAAAACTTCCTGTAGCTTAATCATTAATGTATGGAACACAAGTGGTGCACCTGATTCCTTTGCGTCTACCATATCCCACTTCTCTAGCATGGCTATAATCTCGGCATACTTCCCATCCTGATCTTTTTCTTTTAAAGATGTTAATAAATCAGGCAGAAATTCTCTCGCATAGAGGTTGTGCTGATCCATTTGCAAAGCCATCATATCTTCTACTGTAATCGCATCATTTGCCTCTAACACTTCTTTAATTCTTTCGAAACGATAAGGTTGCGCCCAGAAATCAGTTATGTGATAAGGGTAGTCCTCTCCTATTACTTGGTTATTTGCCGTTGCAATAAAACCTTCTTTTGGATTTACTAGAGTTGGTAATTCATCCCATGGGATAAAGCCCTCCCAGCCATAGTCACTCGAATCACCTGGAACTGGTAATTGGCCCTCACCTTGCTTACGAATAGGTATTTGACCATTAGCTTTATAGGCAATCGTACCGTCTTTTGATGCAAATACAAAATTTTGTGCTGGCGCTTTAAAGTCTTCTAATGCTTTTTCGAAATCACCCCAAGTTTTTGCCTTATTAAAACCAAGCACTGCTCTTAGTTCAGCTGTCGGTTGTAGTGCTGTCCACTGCATCGAAAATTGTGCGGTTGGCTCTGTATCTTTAAAAGCTAAATCTGTCATTATAGGGCCGTGACGTGTAACAACGACTTCAAAATCTACCGTTTCTCCATCTTTTACCTTAATTGATTCGTCGCGTACCTCTGCTTGTTCCCACTTTCCATCGTATCGAAATTGTGTTGGATTATCTGGATTTGGTATTTCAATATATAAATCCTGTACATCTGGACCCACATTGGTTACCCCCCAAGCAATTTCATCATTATGGCCTAAAATAATACCTGGAATCCCTGCAAAGATAACGCCACTAACGTTTTGCTGTGGTGATTGCAGATGCATTTGATACCAAATAGAAGGGGTGCTTAACCCTAAATGTGGGTCATCTGCTAAAATAGGCGTTCCTGATTTCGTTTTATCACCTGAAACTACCCAGTTATTACTTCCGTTAAATTCGTTTGGTAACATTTCCGCACTGAATTGCCCAGCTACCGCTACAGGATTTTGGATATTGGCCTCGATAATCGCCGAAGCATTTTCTGGATATTTAATAAATAATTCTTTTGCCTTTTCTTCATCAAAATTCTGTAGTGCCCAATGACGAAAAGCTAACGTATTCCAATTTCCACCCAGATCATAGGCCATATATTTTCCAATGGTTAAGGAATCAACAACTGTCCACTCCTCAGGCTCATAGCCTAACAAAGCGAATTCATAGCTTAGTGTATTGCTTTCCTTTGCCTGTGCAATAAAAGCATTTACTCCTTCAGCATACCATTCAAGTACTTGTTTGCTTTCGTCATCATAGGCAGCTAATGACTTCTCTGCAGCATCTCGTAAGCTAAATGTACGGAAATGTTTGTCGGTATTAACCGTTGCTTCTCCAATAATTTCAGATAATCGACCACTTGCCTGCCTTCGTGCTAAGTCCATTTGAAATAGTCTATCCTGTGCTTGGACATAACCTTGTGCACGATACAAATCCGCATCTGTTTTGGCAAAAATATGCGGAACCCCTTTTTCATCTCTCGTGACTGTCACATCCTGATCCAGAATAGTAACAGCTAATTCACCATCAATCACCGGCTTAGATTTATTCATAAACCATGTAAATCCAATAAAAGCCACAAGAGCCAAAGCAGCTATTATCCCAGCTATGACAATGAGCCACTTTTTCCAATTAAACTTTCTCTTCCCCACTGAATAACCCCCTTTTTGCACTATATTCCCGTACTACCTTCCCAAACCCGCTTTGAAACGCAAAATTTTTTAGCGAAATTTCTTATTTTATGTATATAAAATTGTCTCTAAATACAAAATTTTATATTTATCCGCTATTAGAATAGTATAATCAATAGGAATTATGAAGGCTACTGAGTAATGTTAAAAATTCGTATGTTCATAGAGGTATAATGATTCTATAGAGTATATTTTCTTTTATCTTCTCTCGTGGAGCGGACTTATATGGTGGAAGCGGATTCCCACATGATTGGAGCGTTCTTCCCTACTTTAGGGCGGGTTCCCATGTGATTGTAGCGTCTACTCCTCACTTTGAAGGTACCCCCCTGGCATTGCCAAATCTCACATTTTTAAAAGTCACCTTATTAAGTTACAAATACAAAAAATCGTATTTCCATTTAGAAAATACGATTTAAGTACTAGCATTGTAATTGCAATTCAATTGGACAATGATCACTGCCCATAATGTGTGGGTGAATTGTTGCGCTTTCAATTTGTTCCTTCAATTGATTGGATACAACAAAATAATCGATACGCCAACCAATATTACGTTCACGCACTTTATTCATATAGGACCACCATGTGTAGTGGTCAGTTTCCTCGGGATGCTTGTATCTAAAAGAATCTACAAAACCGCTTTCCAATAACGCTGAAAATTTTGCTCTCTCTTCATATGTAAAGCCCGAATTTCCAATATTAGATTTTGCATTTTTTAAATCCATTTCCGTGTGTGCAACATTTAGATCACCACAATAAACCACTGGCTTCTGACTATTTAGTTCTTGTAAATAGCTAGCTAAACGATCCTCCCATTGTAAACGTAATGGTAACCGCGCTAAATCACGCTGTGCATTTGGAGTATAAACATTTACTAAATAGAAATTCTTATATTCTAATGTTATAATTCTGCCTTCATCCTGAGAATCTTCGGCGCCCACTCCATACTTAACAGACAATGGCGTGTGTTTCGTGAAAATTGCTGTTCCAGAATACCCTTTTTTCTGCGCGTAATTCCAATACTGCTCATAACCTTCGATAGAGAGCTCAACTTGTCCAGCCTGACATTTTGTTTCTTGGATACAAAAGAAATCTGCATCTATTTGATGAAAGAACTCTAAAAAGCCTTTACCTAGACATGCTCGTATCCCATTAACATTCCATGATATAAATTTCATTTTATCCACACTCCTAAAAAAACGCCCTTCGGCTTATGCGAAGGGCATCCTATTATAGATCGTCACCAACAATTTTGACTTCCGTCTCTAATTCAACGCCAAATTTTTCTTTCACTACACGTTGAACCATTTGGATTGTCTTAATATAGTCTGAAGCAGTAGCATTTCCTTTGTTGACAATAAATCCTGCATGCTTGGTAGAGACTTCAGCATCACCAACACCTTTACCTTGTAGGCCACTATCTTGAATAAGTTTTCCAGCAAAATGACCAGGTGGGCGTTTAAATACACTTCCAGCAGATGGATATTCTAAAGGCTGTTTTGATTCACGTTGGAAGGTTAAATCAGCAATCTTCGCATCAATTTCCTCCTGTACGCCAACCGCTAATTGAAATTCAGAGGACAGCACATAATAACCCTTTTTGGCAATAATGCTTTGTCGGTATCCTAGCTCAAGGTCTTCTTTACCTAATATTAAAATGTCCCCTTCTTTTGTTAACACCTTCGATGAAACAATAATATCTTTAATCTCACCGCCATAGGCACCTGCGTTCATAGCCATTGCTCCGCCAATTGATCCAGGAATACCACATGCAAATTCAAAACCTGTTAAGGATGCTTGCGCTGATAGCTTTGATACATCTTTGATCAGTGCACCACTTTGAGCATATACATGCTCACCAGTAATACGAATCTCATCTAAGCGTGAAAATGTTACAACGATTCCTCTATGACCGCCATCTCGAACAACCATATTAGATCCGTTACCTAACATTAATAAAGGAATATTATTTATATATGCATAGCGAATAACGGATGCCGCCTCTTCTTCTGTTTCAGGAAGAACAAAAACATCTGCTTTGCCACCTAATTTTGTCATTGTGTATTGCTGTAATGATTCATTTAACTTAATATTGGCAGGATTAATACTTTTTGCTAAATCCATCGCCCATTGTTCTTTTGTCATGAGAGCTAATTCCTTTCTAACGTCCTTCTTACTCTACACCAGTATGGATTTAGAACCCCAATTTGACAAGTAAAATGAAGGGTATTTTTATCTCATATTAAAAGACAGGTAAGACCTGTGCAGAGATGATGAATATTATAAAGAAAATTGACAGTCATTCCAAGTGTCGTTTTTAGGACACTATTTCATTGTATTATCTAGTAAAATAATCCATTCACCCTAGAGCCAACTACTTGCCCATGTTTCGATATTGCGGATAGCACCTTCAAGTGCCTGACCTTTATCTGTTAATGAATACTCAACGCGTACCGGTACTTCTGAATATACTTTACGTTCAACAAGCCCCTCTTTTTCAAGCTCCTTTAAACGTTCTGATAATAAACGTCCACTGACAGGTAGTGCAGATTCGATTTCATTAAAGCGCTGTGGTCCATCTAGTAATTGATATAATATTAACCCTGTCCATCGTTTTCCGATTAAATCCATTGCTTTAGCTAAACGAGGACACAAAGTTGTCTCATTCATAATTTTTCACCTCTATGTAACTATTGTAACGATTAATGCACTAAATGTAAATTTGAAGTAACTTATTTACGTAAAATAATCTATTAACTTTTATATATTTAATTACAAATAGTAACTCATAATTTCAATGTTGGACATATCTAACAAGGGAACATAAAATGTCTTAGACTAAACGCTATCTTAATAAAATGCACATATTTCCAATAATATGCCTATTCGATTTTAAATATGTTCTGTTTCATGTTCACAGATTACACTTTTATAGAGGGAAATACTTCCACATTTATAAAAAATTCATTGAATATGCGATTTGTTTACTTTATCATTCGTTGTAGAATGCTGTTTTAGGAGGTTTTCAAATGAAAAAATATGCTATTGATTTCAGTCATTCAACGATCGGGTTTTCCGTAAGACATATGATGATTTCTCGTATTCATGGTACGTTTGAATCGTACAGCGGTGAAATAGTTACATCCAATATCGAACAAATGCAGGATGCAAACATTTCTATCACGATTACAGTGGCTAGTGTCTCCACCAAGAATCATGATCGTGATGTCCACCTTGTGTCTCCTGACTTTTTTGATGCAGACGTCTATCCAAAAATAGTATTTACCTCTACATATATTGATAAACTTGATGATAAAAATTTTGCTATTCATGGGGATTTAACCATCAAAAACATAACAAGACCTATCGTATTTACAACAGTATATACAGGAAAAGGTGTGAATCCATGGGCACAAGAAGTTTTTGGCTTCCAAGCTAAAGCCCAAATTGATCGTCGTGATTTTAATCTAGTCTACAATACCTTTTTAGAAACAGGTGGTGTATTGATTAGCGATGAAATAGACGTGATAGTAGATCTTGAATTAAATCCTCTTTAAGTATTGTTTCTACCTTAAAGAAAGGGAGGAATTTATGTTTTGGTTTGATAATGATTTTTTATTTGGCTCTGCTTTTATTACCATCATCTTCTTTATTGTTTTTGGGAGCATAGCCTTTATGATTGTAAACGGTATTATCACTTGGTCTAAAAACAACCGTTCACCAATATTAACGGTACCCGCTAAGGTTGTGACAAAGCGTACGAATATACGTGGGGGATCTAACAATACTGGGGCATCTACGTCCTACTACGTTACGTTTGAAGAGCAAAACGGAGAACGGCATGAACTAAAGATGAATGGCTACGATTATGGTCAGCTTGTAGAAGGTGATCTTGGCATTTTAACCTATCAAGGTACACGGTATCATTCATTCAACAGACATAAAAAAGGAGAGTAGCGATTATCGTTACTCTCCTTTTCCTATTCTTTTATTTAATTAAATATTTAGCAAATCCAGCTTCTGTATCTTCTAAATATTCAATACCACTACCTGCTGGTATGAACTTTTGTGCATCTTTTGCAGATAGGTAGATAACCTTTGTATTGGCTGGGAACGGTACAAATGACCAGTTATTATCCGCAGCTGGGTTAATTGTTTTATTCGCCATAATATAATCTACAACAGCTTGTCGATTTTCATAAGCATAGTTAGTTATGTTAGAGCCTTCTGCATTTTTAAATGTCGCCCCATATGATCCACCAACACGATAATTGTTTGTAATGATGATGAATTCTTGTTTTAAATCGATTGGTTTACCATTATATTGTACATTCTTAATACGATTTGCCTTTTCATCAGTAAGATTACCGCGGCGGTCATATTTTGCTGGCGATGTGACATCAATTTGATATGTTAAGCCATCTAACACATCAAAGTTATAAGAACGTGCTTCTGCATCGATAATATTTTGCTCTTCTGTTTTAGTCGGATCAATTGTTGCGAAAATACCAGCAGCCATCTCTAACCACTCGATTGCTTGTGCGCCTGTCACTTTAATCGTAGCAACAGTATTGTCATAATGATAAATGTCGGCCATATTTTTAATAGCAAGCGGTCCTACAGGAATATTTGTATAATCTAATGGATTATTACGTGATCCTGCTTTGAAAGGTGCTCCTGCTGAAAGAATTGGTGTCTTTTCATCAGCCGTACCCTTTAGCTCTTGTTCGATAAACCATTTTTGAGCTTGTGTTACGATTTGAATGGATGGATCATCTTGCACCATTGAAAAATAACTATGGATTGGTGCAGTTGTTTCTCCAACAGGCTGACGGATATACGTTAATGTGCCATCATGTGCCTCTTTAATAGCCTCTAAAACCGTTGTGGATGGTTGTAAACCTTCTTGCTTGATCGATTGCAATGAACCTTTACCATCTACCACTACCCACTCTGATCCTTGTTGTTCTAGTTTTAAATCAATTACACCAAGATGACTACCATAGCTACCTGCCATAACAGTAGGAACACCATGAATTGTACCCTTTTCTTGGTCAACATCTTTCAAATCCTTATAGTCACCAGGGAATGTTAAATGAGAGTGTCCTGTAATTAAAGCATCAATACCATCAATTTCTGCTAATTGGTAACCAACATTTTCAGCACCCTTCACATAAGTATCTTCACCTATACCTGAATGTGACAGAACGACAATCACGTCTGCTCCAGCATTTTGCATTTCTGGTACTACCTCTTTCACAGCTTCGACTGGCTCTTGCATTTCAACTTTACCTGCTAAATGAATGGCATCCCATTCAACAATTTTCGTTGGAACAATCCCTGTTACACCAACTTTAAGTGTATGTTTTTTGCCTGAACTATCTACCACTTCTTTATCAAGAATGACATAAGGTGTAAACATACGCTCTTTTGTTTTTGCATCATAGGTATTAGCATTTACGACTGGATACTTTGCATCGTTTAATACTTCATCTAAAAAGTCTAGACCATAATTAAATTCATGATTTCCTAAAGTTCCACCATCGTATTTCAATGCATTAAGTGCAGCAATAGCTGGATGAACTTCACCTGGCTTTAAAACACTTTCTAATGCTTTATATGAGCCAAGTGGTGTGCCTTGAATTAAATCACCATTATCAAATAGTAATGTGTTTGGATTTTTAGCTCTTGCTTGCTCAATTAGTGTTGCTGTATTAGCTAACCCAAGCTCTGATGATGGAGCATCTAAATAGTAATTGTAATTAGCTAAATTGGTATGAATATCTGTTGTCCCTAAAATCTGAAGATCAACTGATACACCAGTTGAAGGTGCTTTGTATTCTGCTACAAAGCGCTCCACAATACTCTCCATCTGTTCCTTTGTCACATAGTCACGAGGACGAATAGTATTATCCTCAAATGCTTGTAAAATGTTTGCTGCAACAGCATTCGCTAAATCTTGTTTATATGCCGTTGCAATTTGATCTGCATCCTTAAATTGCTCTAAAACTTTGAGGGAAGCGTTTTCACTAACAAGTCCACGAGCAGAGATAACAAATGCTTGCTGACGTGTTAATTTGTCATCTGGGCCAAATGTCGTTGCTGTTTTCCCTTTAATAAGTTTTAATTGAACAGCTTTTTCTACATAAGGTGCTAAATCCTTAGAGACATCGTTAAAGGCAAGCGAAGAGCCGTCACCCATCTCTACATCTAAATTTTCTACTAATTCTTTTACATAATCTGCGCGTGTTACATCATTGGAAGCAGCATCAGCAGAAATTCCAAATGGTATAAACGCGAAAAGGACTAGTAACGTCGCCAAGAAATTAGTTATTAATTTCTTATTCATACAACAACCTCCTTAATAATCTAGTATTTTCCTACAAATTCTATTATATTAAAACCATTCTAATTTTTACTGAATATATAGTCCTAATTATATGTATTTTTAAAAGAATGGTTAATTACTTTCCCTCCAAATCATAGATTTCTACCATTCTTTATTTTTCTATTAAATAGGATGTTAGTAAATGTAAATTCAAAATAATTAGTTACTGTCAATATGTCCGACCTCCATACCACACCATACATCTGTTAACAAAATAAAAAAAGCCCTCCCAAAATTGAGAGGACTTTTAATAAAAAATAATTTTTATGCATTCACAGTTTGTAGTGATTGAGCAACCTTTTTCACTTCTTCTAGGCCATTTGCAATAATTTCTTGCGCTTTATCTGGTGAAGCATTGTGACCTTCAATAATCACTTCTTCAATAACTTCCATCCCGAATACGCCACCTACTACGTTTTTAATGTAGTTTACTGACATTTCCATTGGTTGAGCTTCAGGTGATGAATAGTAGCCACCACGAGCATTTAAAATAATCGCTTTTTTGTCAGTCATTAAGCTAATTAATTGACCATTTTCGCCATATTTGAATGTGAATCCTGCTTGGTATACATAGTCAATAAATGTTTGTAAAGGTGCTGGAATTGTTAAGTTCCATAGTGGGAATGCAAATACAACTAAATCAGCTGCAGTTAATGCATCCATTGCTTTTTGTTTTGCAGCTAATAGACGTGATTCAATGTCTGTTAACTCTCCACCATTTTGTACTTTACCAAAAGCATTGAAAAGATCTTGTCCAAAATAAGGCATATCTTCTGCAAATACGTCAAAAGTTGTTACGTTGGCACCTTGTACATTTTCCATGAAAGTATCATACATTTTTGTTGAAATACCGTCTGGACGGTTGTTAGCTTTTACTACTAAAACGTTCATTATATAAAATCTCCCTTAAATTTCAAAATCTAATATCTCGAATTCAAGATATGTGTTTATCTTAAAAAATTTCATCTAAAATGTCAATGCTACTTGCCTCAGACTTTTGACTGAAATATTCTATCTTTCATCCATTCTAACAAGAGGAGTTGAAAGTCTTACTCCTCTCTCTAGTAAGCTAAAATTTACAGTTATCGTCTGTACAAATACCCGCATCACCTGTGCCAGCCATCTTTAGTGATGGTTGTAAGCCCTCTTCTTCAGCAACTTTACGCAATGTATCCTCAAATACCTCCTGCGGTTGTGCACCTGAAATACCATATTTACGGTTTAAGACAAAGAACGGTACCCCTCGTACACCAAGCTGGAGACCTTCTTGAATATCCGCTTCTACCTCATTTTTATAACCATCATCAGCAAGAACCTTTGCAACTTCTTCACGCTCTAGGCCCACTTTCTCAGCTATCTCTAATAAAACATCATCTTGACCGATACGCTTTCCTTCAATAAAATGACTGTGTAAAAGTGACTCCACTAGAGCTGTAACATCTCCCTGTTGTTCAGCCCATTTTACAAGCCGATGTGCTTTTAGCGTATTCTCTTCCATCAAATTGCTAAAATCGTAGTTTAGCCCTACTTCTTTCGCACGCTCTGTTACACCCACTGTCATTTCCTTTGCCTTCTCTAAGGACATTCCATATTTCTTTGCCAATGATTCATAGACAGTACTATGCGAATCTATTGGAGTAGTTGGATCTAGTTGGTAGCTTTTATAGACAAGCTCCACCTGCCCCGAATAGCCAGTATCCTCAATCGCTTTCTCTAATTGTTTTTTACCAATATAACAAAATGGGCATACATAGTCAGACCAAATTTCAATTTTCATTTCATACTCACTCCTTTTGCTACATTGTAGCGATAGTTGAAATCACAAGGCAATTTTAATGCCTCACTGCATAAATTTTCAAGTTCTTCTACATACTGAACACAAAAACAATGTGAGGTTTCTATATGACACAATCTCTTTGGCTTGCTACAACTGAGTCTGTCTCTTTATCTTCTCTTACTTCCTCAACAACATGCGATGTATGTATAATCGGTGGTGGCTTAACTGGTTTATATACTGCCTATACTTTAGCAAAAGCAGGTGTGGATGTAGTTCTTCTCGAAGCAAATACCCATTTTGGTCACGGTACGACAGGGCATTCAACAGGAAAATTAACAGCCCAACATAGCATTGTCTATGCAAATCTTTTAGAAAAATTATCTTTGGAAGAGGCACAGCTTTATTATCAACTGAATCAACAAGCCATTGATAAAGCTAGACAAATACTCCCACCAGACAGGGTTCGTTCGGTGGATTCACTGTTATACTGTCAAACAAAAGAAGGCTATGCACAATTATTAAAAGAATGGAATGCCTATAAGGTTTTAAACATTAAGTCTAACCTTACCTCTGACACAGAGCTCCCATTCCCTATTACAAAAGCTTTATGTATGACACAACAAGCACAAATAAATCCTGTTGAAGTAAGTAATTTTCTTGCGAAAGAGGCGCAGAAGATGGGCGCAAAACTTTATGCAAATACCCGTGTTCAGCAATTAAACATATCACAGAATAACTTATATACCGAAAAAAATATGTCGGTTCAATATAATAAACTTATTTTATGTTCGCATTATCCCATTGAAGCATTTAAAGGACTTAAACTTTTTAAATTATCCAATAGTCGCTCCTATATGGTTGCAAGTAAAACCTCTGAGACTATGCAAGGTCAATATTTATCAGTTGATTTTCCTTCCCGTTCAATACGGACTGCCACGATCAATCAGGAAAATTATTTAGTCTTAGGAGGGGCGAATCATATCGCTGGCGAGACCGTTCATACTGAGCCATATTATGAGGCCATTTCCAGTGAAATGAAGGAGCATTTTGAACAACAGCCACTTTATCGATGGTCAGCCCAGGATATAGAAACACCTGATATTGTCCCTTATGTTGGGAGAATTACAAACTCCTTACCTAACGTATTAATTGCCACTGGCTATCGAAAATGGGGAATCTCCAATTCCTTTGTCGCAGGTGATATCTTATCGTCTCTTTTAACAGGCTCAAAGATTGAAGAAGGTGCTATCGCTCTTTATTCACCATCACGTACTAAATTCGGTGCCCAATTCATGCAAATGCTGAAAGTAGGAGGCTTTGTTGCCAAGGAATATATAGCTGGGTATATGAGGAATGCCACTGCTCCAACCTGTACTCATTTAGGCTGCAAAACAAAATGGAATGAAGCTGATGAAACATGGGATTGTCCTTGCCATGGTTCCCGTTTTAACGCTAAGGGTGAGGTGCTTGAAGGCCCTGCTGTACAGCCTTTAAAACTTGATTAAAAAAAGAGGCTGTCTAAATAGACAACCTCTTTTGTATTTTTTATTTTAGAGCTTCTGTTAATACTGGAACAATTTGTTTCTTACGAGAAACAACACCTGGTAATACAACACGGTTATTGATAAGATCAGCACCGAATCCTTTTGCTGCTGCTTCTGCTACTTGCCCAATTGCAACAGCTGTTGAATCATTATTTAAAATGTCAGTCACAACGAAGAAGAATAGATCTAAGCCATTTTCTGCAACATTTTTATTGAGTAGGATTTCTAACTCCTCTTGACGATTAAGAACATCATTAACATCAACTGCATTAACTTGAGCTACAACAGATTTGTACTCACCAAATTGGAACTCTTTTGCATCTAATGATAATAAATCTTCTAATGATTTATCAGATAAATCAGCACCTGCTTTTAGCATTGCTAAGCCATACTCTGCAATTTCCACACCAGCAATTTTTGCTAGCTCTTCACCAGCTTTTACATCTTGCTCTGTGCAAGTCGGTGATTTGAATAATAATGTATCTGAAACAATTGCAGATAACATTAAACCAGCAATGTTCGCAGGTATGTCTAAACCGTTTTCGCTAAAAATTTTCTTAAGAATAGTAGCCGTACAGCCTACTGGTTCTGCACGATAATATAGTGGATCAGCTGTTTGGAAGTTGGCGATGCGGTGGTGATCAATTACCTCTGCAATTTGCACTTCCTCAATACCGTCAGCCGATTGTTGGAATTCATTGTGGTCTACTAGAATAACTTTGTCCGCTTCACCAACTACAGAAGAGATTAAACGAGGCGCTTCAAAGCCAAATTTATCTAATGCAAATTGAGTTTCATTATTAACATCTCCAAGACGTACAGCCTCAGCTTCTTCACCAATTTGTTGTTTTAAATAGGCATATACAATTGCAGACGTGATTGTGTCTGTATCTGGGTTTTTATGTCCAAAAACTAATACTTTACTCATTGAATTAATTCCTCCTAAAATGGCACTTACATTTATATTTTATTTTATCATACCTTATAGCCTGACAAGTGATAAAGTGAAACTTTGGAACAATTTCGCCTCAGCGTATTTGCCATTGACCTTCACTCTCGAAATAACATACAGGCTTAATTGCGGTTAACCTGTATTATGCAAATATAATGATAGCGCTCTAAATACATACTTTTCAAATAAGATATCTATATTATAACTAGCTTAAGCTGCTATGTATACTTTTAATAGGTCTAATTACTTCTATAAAATTCTCTATTTTTACCAACCTATTTTTAACATTCAATAGTAAAAATGCCTCTTTTTTATAAAATAATTAGTTTATATAGATATTTAGTTGGGTTTTCATATTTAAGTCATCATAATTTTATGCTATCATCAGGTAGTCTATATTTTTGGATATTCAGGAAATGGGGATTACGATGACGAAGAAGATAGAAAAAAAGTACATTCCTTTAGCTAACTATTTTGATGTAGCTTTACAACAAGAAATTACTTTATCCTTTGGTGAATTAGAAAACATTATGGGACAAGCATTACCGAACGCTGCCTACTTAAATAAAAGCTGGTGGAAAAAAACTAAGCCCCCTCTCTCACATTATTTATCATGGACAAATGCAGGCTATTATGTCATTGATGTTAAACTAGGTTCTAGTGTATCTTTCTCACGTACGCAAATGAAGTCTACCGAAAACAACACTTCTAATAGTGAGGAGAATTCATCTGCATACATAATACGAGGAATTGAAGCATCTGATGCTAGATCATTCATTCATTTACAAGAGGAGATTTTTCAAGAAACTGACTTCATGTATAATGTTCAAAACGAGCTAGATCTCACGGTCCAACAACTTCGTAAAAATTTAACCTATTGGAAGCAATTAAAAAACCGTACTATACTACTTTGTGTACTAAACGGAATTTTTGCGGGTTATGCGGTTATTCATGGATATAAACAATCTAAAGCTAGACATGTTGCCTCTATTCGTTTAGCTGTGAAAGAAGAGTATCAACAAAAAGGTATTGGCTCCGCACTGATGAAAGCTGTTGAAAGTTGGTCTAAACAACATGATATTTCTCGTTTAGAGTTATCTGTTATGGAGCATAACAATGTAGCTTTACACCTCTTTACAAAGCTAGGATTTCATCAGGAGGGCATTCGAAAAAATGCCATTAAATTAAATGATACTTATATTAATGAATATAGCTTGAGTAAAATTCTATAATTCACTTTTCCTAGATGTCTAAATACTATTTGGACATCTTTTTATATAGAAAATTTCAAAAAAATACGCATAGATAGTGTGTTTCAACAACTATCTATACGTAGTTACATTAAAATACCTGCTTTTCTCTAATAGCATCTAAGAATAATACATTACTTTCAACTTGCTCATACAATTGCTGATATTTATCATAGTGGTCTTTATCCTGGCTTATCATTTCCTCTATCAACGCATGCAAAAATGAAATCAAGACTGGGGCAATGTCTAGAGAAGAATGATTCTTGGTACCGAGGGTAAATAATGCACTGGCATATTCTCGAATAGGCGAAAATGCAGAACCTGTAATGGCAATAATTTTCACTTTCTTTACCTTTGCAATTTCAACAATCGTTTTAATATCCACAATCTGTTTATCAAAAGATAGTACAATTAAAGTCGTATGTTCGCCCATACTGTTTATTTGATTCACTAAATCATCTGAGTCTAAACGAAGCTGCTTAATATTAGCACGAAGTGTTTTCAATGTATTAGATAGCCAATTTGCAACAGATGCATTGTGACGAGTACCTAGAATATATATATTGTCTGCTTCATGCATCCATTTTGAGCATTTTTGGATCTGCTGATCGTTAATCAAATGAATTGTTTCTTGAATATTTTGGCTATCTCGTTGCATCACCTTACCAAAGCTAGAATTAGTCAGCTTCTTAGCAGTATATGTAGGCTGTAGATTTGCACCTACATCTTGAGACATAATAAAGCCTCTAACTTCCTCTTGTAGTTCTACATACCCTGACAAATCCATAGCATAACAAAATCGAATCACGGTTGATTCACTTACATTAGCCAATCTGCCAACCTCTGCTGCTCCATTAGCAATCACTGTTGTGGGATTATCCATTACAAATTGTGCTACTTTACGCTGGCCCTTTGACAGCCTTACAAACCTTTTCTTTATATCTTCATGAATACTCATTCCTAACAACCTTTCTTTCAATGACCTTATCACGAACGGGAGATTGTTTCCTACTGACTCAAAATTCGATTAAAAATACAGTATCACGATTACAATTTGAATACAATGACTTTTCTGAAAAATCTTCATCGCATTAACCTGCTAATAAAACAATTTGATTTACTCTTTAACCATTTTATATTGATTTGTCATTTTAACAAATAAGTCAGTAAAATCGAATAAAAATTAATAAAAACTCATTTTTATGTATTATTTAAGCGAAATCAGACAAAAATGTCCTAGATCAATTCTTTGATCCAGGACATTCTATTTCATACTATTCTAATTCAAGCTGCTTCGTTTCCTTACCAAGGAAGATGACCCCTACAACACCGATAATAATCGCTCCACAGAAAATGGCAAAGATAAAACCTATATCATAGCCTGCCGTTAATAAAAACCCAACGAGCAACGGCCCAAAAATACCACCAATCCGTCCAACCGCTGCTGCCATACCAGCACCTGTTCCACGTATAACCGATGGGTATTGTTCGGGTGTATAAGCATATAATGCTCCCCAAGCCCCCAAGTTAAAGAAAGATAAAAACATCCCTGAAGTTAACAATACGGCTAAAGTATCTGCATTTCCAAAAATATAAGCACTCGCTGCTGTACCAATTAGATAGGAAACAAGGACAAACTTACGCCCAAACTTTTCTATAAACCAAGCGGCTGTAAAGTAACCTGGTAATTGAGCTAAAGTCATGATCAAAACATATTTAAAGCTTGTAATCATGTCAAAGCCCTTCCCTACCATCACACTTGGCAACCATAAAAACATGCCATAATACGAAAATACAACCGTAAACCATAATAGCCACAGCATAAATGTAGAACGAGCATACTTTTTTGACCAAACCTCTTTCATATTTTGACCAATGCTCCGTTTTTTCGCTTCTTCCTTCACCGTAAATTGAGGTGAATCTGGCAAATGCCAACGAAGATAAATAGCATAAAACGCTGGAAGTGCTGTTAGTATAAGGGCTACTCGCCATCCCCATGTGGGAATAACAAAATACGAAATAAGTGCCGCTATTAACCAACCTGCTGCCCAAAAGCTTTCAAGTAATACAACCACACGACCTCTTTCTTTGGCAGCCACACTTTCAGATACAAGTGTTGAAGCTACAGGCAATTCTCCTCCTAGCCCCATCCCTACTAAAAACCGTAAAATTAAAAATGCAGTTAATGTTGTTGTAAAAGCGGATAAACCACTTGCAATAGAAAAAAGGACAAGTGTCCACATAAATATTTGCTTGCGACCTACTTTATCAGCAAACACACCAAAAAACAGAGCTCCTACAGCCATCCCGATAGAATTTATACTACCAATCCAACCAGATTGACTTGGTGATAGTCCCCACTCAGCGGCCAATGCTGCAATGACAAAGGATAATATACCAACGTCCATTGCATCGAAGAGCCACCCAACCCCCGCTACACCCAATAACTTATTTCTGGAAATGGATTGCTGAGGTTTCTTTGTTACTACTGTATTTATTGTCATTCTAACCACCTGTCTTTACACATGACTTTACATTACAAGATTACTATACAGTTGTTTCAAGAAAGTGACAAGTACTATTCAAATTACCGAATTGTTTCGACAATTAATGAAATGGTATTGAAATAATAGTGCTATTTGCGTTAAAATGTCTTTTATACAAAAACAACTGTTCTTTCTATAAGAACAAAAGGAGATCGTTACGTTATGTGGAAAGGCCTTATTGAAGAATATAAACAATTTTTACCCGTAACTGAAAACACACCTGCTTTAACTTTAAACGAAGGCAATACGCCTCTTATACATTTAGTGAATTTATCTAAGAAACTAGGCATTGAGCTTTACGGAAAAATTGAGGGTGCAAATCCAACTGGCTCATTTAAAGACCGAGGAATGGTATTTGCTGTTGCAAAAGCTATCGAGGATGGAAGTCAATGCGTTATTTGCGCTTCTACAGGAAACACTTCCGCTGCTGCGGCTGCCTATGCAACTCGTGCAGGCATCCAATCAATCGTTGTTATTCCAAAAGGTAAAGTTGCTCTTGGAAAGCTAGCACAGGCAACAATGTATGGGGCAAAGATCATTGAAATTGATGGAAACTTTGATGATGCACTCAATATCGTTCGCCAAGTAAGTGAAACGACACCAGTTGCACTTGTTAACTCTGTAAACCCATACCGTATCGAAGGTCAAAAAACGGCTTCGTTTGAAATCGTAGATGCCTTAGGTTCAGCACCTGATTATTTGTGTATTCCAGTTGGGAACGCAGGTAATATTACTGCATATTGGAAAGGGTTTAAAGAATATCACGCTGCAAAAAATTGTGGTCTACCAAAAATGTATGGCTTTGAAGCTGAAGGTGCTGCAGCAATCGTTAAAGGTGAGCCAATTGCTAATCCTGAGACAGTGGCAACTGCCATTCGTATTGGCAATCCTGCGAGCTGGACATTGGCAGAAGCTGCTCGAGATGAATCTGGTGGTATCATTGATTCTGTTACAGATGAAGAAATTGTAGCAGCCTACAAATTAATCGCAAGTACAGAAGGCATTTTTGTTGAGCCTGGCTCTGCTGCTTCTTTAGCTGGTGTTATGAAATCTGTTGCAAATGGAAAAATCCCTCAAGGCGCCAAAGTTGTAACAATCTTTACAGGGAATGGCCTGAAAGATCCTGATACAGCCATGAATGTATCCACTGTAGAGGTCGTATCCCTTAAAAACGATGAAGAAGAAATTCGTGCATATATTGAGGGTGTACTATGAGTAAAATGTGGCAAATCTCAGTTCCTGGAAGCACAGCCAACTTAGGTCCAGGCTTTGATTCAATAGGACTTGGCTTGTCTCTTTACTTACAGCTTTCTGTTACCTTGCAAGAACAATGGGAAATTATTCATCTTGATGATAATGGTCCTAAAGAGTTTGAGCTTGAAGAACACTTACTATACGTCATTGCTAAAAAAACTGCAGATCTATATGGTCAACAGCTACCGGCTTGTCGTGTGGAGATGGCTAGTGAACTTCCATTGGCACGTGGACTTGGCAGCAGTGCAGCAGTTATTGTTGCAGGTATTGAGCTTGCTAACCAAGTCTGCGAGCTGGAATTAACAATTCAAGATAAACTCAATCTATCTTCACAAATTGAAGGACATCCAGATAACGCAACTGCTTCAGTTTTAGGAGGATTAACGATTTCTTCGATGGATGACAATGGCATAGTCGATACATTCCACATCAATGATATCGATGCCTCCTTTGTGGTATATGTACCAGATGTTGAATTAAAAACAAGCGAATCCCGTTCTGTTTTACCAGAGCAATTTAACCGTTCCTATGCTGTTCATGCCTCAGCAAATGCAAATATGTTAGCCGCTTCTTTAATGACGCGAGATTTTGAACGTGCTGGGCGTTATATGGAGGAAGATTTATTTCATGAACCGTTTCGTGCAAAGCTAATTCCTGCTTATGAAGAAATTCGTATGGCTGCAAAATCGAACGGTGCATACGGTACTGCTCTAAGTGGCGCTGGACCAACAATGATTTCTATTATTCCTTCTGCTATTGCCTCTGACTTCGTTGAATTAATGAAAAAGCAATTCCCAGAGCATCAAATTATTTTAACAAATGCTGATGAACATGGTGTACAAGTCAATGAATGTGTGAAACGTCTACTTTAATAGTAGGCGTTTTTTCTTGAAAGCAAGATTGGATAAAACTAATATTATAGAAGTATAGAATTAAACTTTTTATACGCGCTTTCCTAAGGAGGAATTATTTTGAAACCCATTATATTCTGTGATTTCGATGGCACGATAACAGAAACAGATAACATCTTTTCACTTATGACTGAATTTGTACCAGAAGAATCTGAGAAAATTGCTCAAGCGATGATGGAACAAACCATTTCATTTAAAGATGGGCTATCAGCAATGTTTCACCTACTTTCTACTCATCAAAAAGATGAAGTCATTCAATACCTGATGGAGTCGGCAGTCATACGTGAGGGATTTGGTGATTTTGCCCGCTATGCTCAAAACAACGATATTCCATTTTATATTGTAAGTGGCGGAGTTGATTTTTTCATCGAGCCTTTAGTTGAAAAATTTGGTCCTTTTTCAGGCATTTACTGTAATAGAGCAGATTTCTCTGGTAAACAAATAGAATTGATCTACCCAAATAGCTGCGATGAGGAATGCGCTAAATACAACACACAAGGATGCGGCTGCTGTAAACCAAGCGTAATGCGGAAGGTTGCCAAGGAGGATCATTATAAAATTGTAATTGGTGATTCTCTATCAGATTTTGAGGCAGCTAAACTAGCAGATATTGTTTTAGCTAGAGATCATCTTATCCAACGCTGTGAAGAGCTTCATGTTCCATATAGACCTTTTACCACATTTCATGATTGTCTAAAAATAGTACAAGAGCTAGTGGAGTCAAAAGAAGCTGTTGTTACACGCTAATAGAAAAAAGAAAAAGGAGCCACTTTTACAAAGATGTCTCCCTTTTCCTACTTACTTATGCTAATAATACTAAGCTAATGGCCATGACTGCCATTCCCCCTACTAGACCATACATCGACAAATGTGTTTCATCATATCTTTGTGCAGCCGGTAGCAATTCATCTAGTGAAATAAAGACCATTATCCCTGCAACCCCAGCGAAAACGATCCCAAACATGACATCTGTTAAAAAGGGCATAAGAAGCAAAAAAGCTACTAATGCACCTACAGGCTCTGCCAATCCTGATAAAAAGGATAATTTAAAGGCTTTCCTTCGATTACCTGTTGCAAAGAAAATAGGAACAGATACAGCAATGCCTTCTGGAATATTATGAATAGCAACTGCAATGGCAATAGCAATTCCTACATTCGGATCATTAATAGCTGACATAAATGTAGCGATCCCCTCAGGAAAATTATGAATGCCAATCGCCAGGGCTGTAAAAACGCCCATCTTCATCAAATGTTCTTCATTAACCTGTGGTTTGATGGCATTAACATCCTCTACCAGCTTTACTTCATGAGGATTAGTTGCCTTCGGAATGAATTTATCAATTAAGGCAATAAACAACATCCCACCGAAAAATCCAAGGATTGTCATCCAATAGCCATTAGTTGTACCTAATGCATTGGTTAAAGCATCTTTAGCTTTCACAAATATTTCTACAAGGGATACATAAATCATCACCCCTGCTGAAAACCCCAATGCTAATGATAAAAATTTTGTATTTGTTCTTGATGTAAAAAATGCTATTAAACTACCTACACCTGTTGCAAGTCCAGCAAACAGAGTTAATCCTAATGCCAGTAAAACATTTCCGTCCATACCCTTCTTCCTTTGCTCTTTTTCTTATTGTACTCATCTTAACGTAGAAGTTTCCTATACGCAATTCTTTTTTATGAGGCAAATATCATTCTTTACAATGTCTCGGTAAAATGTAAAAAAGCAGTATCTATTATAGAAATAGATACTGCCTGTCTTTTTATTTATGATTAGATTGAAATAAACGTTTACGACGTTCGTACCAAATGACACAGATGATAAACCAAGTATAGCCGATGCTCCAACCAGCAAGTACATCTGTAGCAAAATGTCGAGCTCCTGCAATACGTGATAAACCAATAAGCACCATTAAAATTGTTGCCCCAAGCCACAGAAGGATTTTACGTCCTTTACTACTATTCTCCGCTAAAATATAAGCAAGTGTAAATAAATAAAGTATACCAGTCATCGAATGTCCAGATGGAAAACTAAAGGATGTCAGTTGATCCTCAATTTCAGGTCGTGGACGCTGCTCCCATTTTTTTAGCAATTGGTTCAGAACATTGCCTGCCGCAAAAGTTAGGACAACAAATAGCATACCTCGATAATTTTTTTCCTTCCAAGCTAAATACACCATTAAAACTACTGCAACAGCAACAACAAATTTAGGCTCACCTATATAATGAAAAATCTCAATAAATCGATTACCAAAAAAAAGCTCTGCCATCTTTGCATCAAATGTATTCATCAGCTGACTTTGATAGGTGGCTCTTAATACAATAAAGACAATTAACGTTAAGACTGCTAATGGATATGCCCATTTTTTCATTTTTTCACCTCAAAAAACATTCATGCTATGTCCTTCACATCATAACACAAATAAATCTTTTCTGAATGAAATATAGGCCATCATTTTAAGAAAGGTATACACCATTGACCTCTTGATAAATAGTGACTGATTCTTCTTCTGGTTTGTTAAAGTAATTGGAAACGGCCAATGCAACAATGAATAAAATGGCTACTATAGGTAGTATTCTTCTAAACATCCTAAACACTCCCTTATTCTTTTACTAGTCCAAATTTGACTACTTAATTAGCACTGGATCAAAAAGCCAATCTTTTGGACCAAAGTTTGCATCCTTTTCTCCTCTAACCTCACGTGAAATACCATATTTTATAATAGTTTCTCTAAATCTTTTACTAAACAAAGTCTTTCTATATAGATATCTTCCATCATGACTACACTCGGCTGAGTAGAAAACATCCCCTTTTAAGTTTTCCAAATCTTCATGATGATAAATATCAGGACCATTAATGACACCATTTAAACCACAACTGCACGGAGGTTGCTCAGTTGCAAAGTATAATTTAACCCTGTCCTTACTACACTCAGGGAGCATTTGTATAGGAATAATTTGATAAGCTGGCTGTTTGCCTTCTTCCGGACCTTGATGGATCACCTCTAAAAGCTCATAGCCTTCTAGTTTTTCTCTTTTCATTAATGATACTAGTTCCTCAGAAGCTACCCAATAACCATTTACATGCACTAAATGACGATCTTTCATCTGCGTAGTATCGATAACTATTGGTGATAACTGCTCTTTATCCATGAGCCCACAACACTTACAATGTGTACTCAAAGAAAATAGTGTCCCCTTATCTTCTAAGAACATTTCTGGTGAATTACCTGTTGAATTTAAAGTAAATAATGGTGCTCGTTCATACTCTAAATCTGAAAATTCAAAATAAAAACGTTCTCCAATTGAAACGATTCCAAATTCACGCTCTAATGACTCATATAAAGCTGTTACCTGCTCGTATGTTACATCTTCATTTAATGTAAAAATAGGATTAAATTTAGTTTTTAAGTTTCTTTTTCTCAATTCAGGCGCACCAATAGCAATACCATGACGATTATAAACGTTAATAACTTGATCTTGACTAGTTTCATCTATGGAAAACAAATTTTCAAGTTCTACTTTCACAATACACGCCTACCTTTATAAAGTTTTATGGTGAAGTATATTGACTAGCTAGTAACATTCTACAATCTACTAACGCTACTTTATTCATAGATAGTCAGGCTGCTTATTTAATAAAATGATTTATATATTACTCACTAAAGCAAATCTACTTAACCACTGTTAATTTAAGCGTACCAGTAGTTATACCGTTATTTCAACTTCGGGTTTACGCCAATTTTCTGGCGTGATTCAGACAAGTTTTTGGCGTGATTTGGCGGTTACAAAAAAACACCGCCACTTTTTTGGCGGTGTCTATCATATTTTATAGGTAATTTAGTACAGGGATATGGTTTTATTTTACTAAGGAAATATATAGGATATTTAATTCCCATAATGCCCCCTATTAATTGAAAAATATACCAACAGTATAACATAGAAATAGTTTAGAGTAAATTCATTCTCTCTGCAAGATTTACAGCTTCTGTTCGTGAATCTACATTTAACAAAGAAAAGAGTTGAGTTAAATATCTTTCCGTTGTACGTTGAGGAATATTTAATTCAATAGCGATAGCTTTATTTGTATGGCCCTCTGCAATGAGTCTTAGAATTTTCTTTTCCTTTTCATTTAAGTGAATATCTTTAGCACCTTGCAGTTTAAATTTATCATCCAGAAAATCTAAGAAATTTTTAGGTAAAACAATTTCACCGTTTGCAATTGCCCTTACTGTTCTTAATATTTGCTCTTTCGAAGCTGTTTTAGCTAAAATACCTTCTATTTTTCTTTCTAAAATGAGTGGATAATAATCCGTAATATCATCACCTGTGTAAAGAATAACTGAAGCATTTGACTGAATAGCCTTGATATTACGGGCTAGGTTAATTCCATTTTCTAATGGCATATTGATATCTATTAGATAGATATCGTACGGTTTATTCTTTATCCTTTGAATGACACAAGTTGCATCACTTTCCGTATCGATGATAATATCTTCATTCTCTTGAAATAAATTTTTAGTTCCCTCTAACACTATAGGGTGATCATCCACTATGAGCATCGTAATCAAGTGTTTCACTCCCTTCTTTCACCATGATTCTAATAAACATCCCTTCATTGATATTCGAGTCAATAGTAAATTGTCCGTTAAACGCTTTTACACGCTCCTGCATACCTTGAATGCCCATTGATTCGGCTACTATAATGTCCTCTACATTACAGCCTACACCATCATCTTTATAAATGATTTCGAAACCATCGTTCATTTCTTTTAAATGAATTTCAACTGATGCTGCATAAGAATGCTTCAACGCATTATTAAGTAACTCTTGGAATAAACGATAAATCATTAAATTCATACGCTCATCCTCTAAATAAAGGCGGTCAATGGTGTAAATAAGCACGAAGTTAGCTCTTTCTTGAACTTTCCGAATCAATTTTTCCAAAGCTGCATTTAAACCTAATGTATCTAATAACGGTGGTTTTAGGTTTTCACAATAAGTACGTAATTCATGTAAGGATGCAACCATTTGTTTATGAATTTTCGCAAGCTTTTCTTGAATATCCGTTGTATTTTTTGCATTTACTAGGACATCCACCTCGCGGGCTATATGAAGTTGCTCCTGTAAATTGGTGTCATGTAACTCTTGAGCTAACTGGTATTTTTCTTCTTCAAATCTTAGCCATAATAGCTTATTCAGCCATGGTAACTGACCATCATCAGCTTGCTTCATATGCTTTAGTTCCTCTAGCAGTTCTTCCACCATCTTGGTATTTTCAATAAAATTATTTACATATAATAAGAGCAGTTCAAGCCATAAAAGCTCCTCATCTTTTAAATGAATCGTATTATTATGCCCTAGCACTAAAGCTCTTTTAAAATGTGCATCCTGATGGAGGAATGCTATATAAACTTTGTCAATTTTGCGTATTTCACCTAATCTGATATCTTCCATTATGTCAGGATCTATCGTAATACTTTCACCAGCTATTGGTATGAATTCATTTTTGTCATAGTTATATGTTAAGACAAAAACATCCTCTAACTCCAGATGCATGGAAACCTCATAAGCAAACTTTTCTAAAAGTTCGTCAATTTTAATTGTTTTCCCAATTTTATCTACGGCTGTATATAGCTGATGAATATAGTCACCCTTTGTGGAAAATAATATTTTCCGCTTGCGATAATCGACCTTCTCTTTTACGTAAAAAAGTATGACTAATGAAGAAAATGTAAAGAAAGATACCCCTGACATAACCGTCATGGTTAAATAACGCCCTGCAATAAAATATAGTCCCACTGTAAACCATACAGTAAAGATTAAAGAGAATATAACATAATAACGTAATCTTGTAATATGGTACTCAATATCAAATAATCTCTCTGCTAATTGCGTAAAAATAAAGCTAAAGGGTATAAGCAATAAAAATAATGAGCTTATCTCAGATGAAAGTATATACGTATGAAAAAAAATTTTAGGGAGTGCATATAAAAAAAGAAATGGTAGAAACGGAATTAATATACTATTTAATAAAATCTTCAACTGAGGTGAGCTGTACTTAAAATAGCTTATTAATAAAATACTAAGGATGATCACTAGGAGAATAAAGAAAATAGCCAATATAACATTGGAAAGAATATCATTTGAAGCAGGATAAATAGTACCCATACATCCTAATACAAAAGCTATGAAAGGAAGTATATAAAAGAGCTTGATATTATTTGTAAACACCCAATTTGTTTTCACAAATGAATAATAATTTCTCAAAAAATGTAACAGTATAACTAAACATAACAGCATACTACTTCGATTTACGATAATGCCAATCGTATCCATTCTACCAGAGACACCACTACTTACATAGGCCAAAGAAACCGTTAACATAAAAAGAATTAGTAAGTCAGCTAATTTTGTATTCCTTTGTTTGAAATGTAAATAAAACGCTATAAATAATGTTAATAAATAATAACAAGCTGGAATGATTAATACATAGATAAATTGTTGAGGGATATCCAAATGCTTAATATGTATATTGATTAGATCTCCATCGGGCTTCAGTATTGTTATTTCATTAGCTGATAAAATTTTAGATTTATATCTCAGTTGATTTAATTCATTGATGGGTTCATGATCTACAGTTAAAATTGCATCACCAACAGAAATATTTTGACCCTCTGCCCAGTCTTTATAATAAAGTTGAGAAATGACCCATTTGTCATTCTCTTCTTCTACCCCAATCTGTATATAAGGCTCGCTATAATTCACATAATTTAAATAAAAACCAATAATTAAATAGAGAATTATAGCGGGCCAAAACAACTTACTTCGCAACTTTCTTAGTTCCAAATATCACTTTCTGTATTCATTTCACCGTTAAACGCTTCTAAAATTGCTGTTTGCTCTACAGATGAAATTCCAACTAATGAGGCTTTTTGATCTTTTAATAGTGCAACTAGGCTTGGATTTTGCTCTAAATATTGGATTACATTAATCATTCTTATCTCTCCTCATTTCAATAGTTTTTGTAGGTATTCTCTACCTACCTGATTTATAGCTACATTTTCCAGGTAATTCAATGCTTTAAATTTATAGACGTTTTTTATGGTAATGGCATAACGTATCGCCCCACCATTTGTCAACGCGTCTTCTGTTGCATTATTATCCAAATCTGTAACTATATCATTATTATAATAGCTAGAAACAGATTTTGAAACATCATTTTTCTGTGATAATAGATAAATAATAGGAAGAGAATACCTTTTATTTAGCAGATCATTTTTAGGACCCCACTCCTTTAAGCTTTGAATATCATTTTTAATTTGTTGGATGATCCCTATGTATTTCCCATATTCCTCTACTTCTTGAGATATTTCTCCTTTTGCAAGTACTTCGCCAACCAAGCAACCCATCGCTGTTAATGAGCCGGATTTCAAGGTAATCATTTTTACATAGGAATCTTCATCGCGACAACTATTTAATAAGTCTAATTGCTGTCCATTTATACTTTTTAATGCGTATTCATCAACTAGCTTTATAGCCGCTCTTTTATGTTCAAAAGAGGTTTCATCTATTGTTTTAGATGCCATGACCAGCATAGCTAAAGCAACATTTAATGATAATTCAGGTGTTTTGTTCCAACTATAGTCTGAATCTTTATCCTGCAGATCATCAATAATATCAAAAGACAGTATTAAAAGTTCAATTGCAGCAGCTACCTTGTAGATATCTGGATTTATACTACTTGAAAATGCTTCATAATGCCAAAAACACATTTTACCAAAGGAAAAACCTACTGTTGTTTTTTCTTCTTTAAAGCTTTTTAGCATTAATTTTAGCTCTGGTCCAAGTAATAGTTCATTTTCTATAAGGATGTCTAATGATTCATTGATGTGTACATCTAAATCCTTCAATAGTCCTCTCTCCTATCTGGTGTATTACTAGATATTATATAGATTAGTGGGAATTAATACTAGTCACAGCGTTTTATAATACATTAAATACCATTAATTCCTTTATAAAGAGAGAGACCGCCAAAAAATGGCGTTATTCATGCAAATCACGCCAGATTTTTGCTAATTATTACTAAAAAAATGGCGGTAGAGAACCAAGTACCGCCATTAAAGTGGCGTAAACTTACCATTGAAATGGCGCTCTAACAGATGTTACGCTTAGATTAGCAATAAAATATATTTATAAAGTCAGGATAGATTGATGAACATGAAATCTTTTTGTACTGGGAGTGACTTAAAATTGAATGAAACTGTTTTCATACTTACGGCTACTTTTTCATGTAATATCTCTGTCTCAGCTGAAGAAATTACAATTAAACAGCCTAGCAATGATCAACGACGAATTGAACAAATTATTATTCAATCTGAAGTAAAAGCCTATCAAGATACACTGGCTGCATATAAAAATATTTCACCCTATTCAAAATATATTAGTGATATTCCTGGATTTGAGGATACATTTCAACAAAAAAGAGATTATTATATTGAGCAATATGGCATTATTAGAATATCAAACGAAAGTATTTCTACTATGTCATTAGTCAATCCTTTCACTTTTGGATTAAATATAGATTCCCCTATAGTGTATGTAACGCCACATGACACAATTATTAATGCAAGAGGGCTAGTAATAGCGGCTAATGCATCTAATAATAACAATCATTCTGATAGTTTGGATGAGCTCTGTAATACCAGTATCTCAGGCTTGTCCATTAATGAGAACACCATATCCTTTAATATGGATTCGACATTTAGTAAATGGAGAAAACCATCTATTACACATTAACCTATACCCCTAGCTAAGCAGGTCACACTGATTGTGACCTGCTTTTTGAGTAATAAAACGACATCTCTACATAGTGTTGATAAACAAAGCAATCAATAGCATTTTTATAAAAGATGAAAATGAATTTCCGTTGCAGGCTACTTGCTTTCCTGTAGGCGAGCGCCGAATCGCTTCCTCCGCTACTGCTCCGTTTAAAGTTTTGCCTGTCTCGCTATTCCATGGTAGTCCAGTAGCCCACCACTATAAACCGCTTTTTAGCAAAGGTATTCAAATAAAGTGAAGGTGTTCATTACTCTTTATGAAGAGGTGTTGTCACGCATCACTTCTCCACATTGAAAATAAGAGCTTATCCCCTCTAAGAATACAGATAATGGGCTATTTGATTGTTATGCTACTATGAAAAAAGTAAAGACACTTTGCAGAATGGTTGATTGGAGTGGAGCCAGCGTCACTCCTAGGGGATTTAGCGTCACTGAGGAGACCCTGGAGCGAGCGCAAGTGAGTGAAGCGGCTCATCGGACGCCCCCTGGAAAGGACGCTGGCGGAACGGAAATCAACCCCTCACCTTGCTAAAAGGGCTTTTTCTGCTAGTGACATTCTTTTTTCAACAACAAGAAAAGGTGTCTCAATCCCTTGAGACACCTTTAGATGATTAACCTTTTACATAATAAACTTCTTGTCCGCTTTCAATGATATGATCAGGCTTCGGTTTACCTGCACTTGCCTTATGGCCTGCAATATGCTCAGGACTCTTCTCCCAATTTTTCCATGCTTCTTCTGATTCCCAACGAACCATCACTAGCACTTCTTCATCACCGCGGCGAACTTTCTTTACAAGTACCTGCTTATCAATGTAGCCAGGTTGTTGTTCAAGTAATGAGGGACCATTTGGCTTAGCACCAAAACGTTCCACAACCTTATCCGAATTCCCTTCTGTCACAACAATACGTTTAATTTGTACAAACATATTAGTTGAACGCCTTTAATACATCTTCAGCTTTTTGTGTTTCTGATTGTAAACCGCCACCTGAAAGGTACCAAATTTCTGGATCTAAGTAGAATACTTTACCGTTTTTCACAGCGTTTGTTGCACTTACAATTTCGTTTTCAATTGCAGCTTTTGTACCTGATTCACCGTTTTCATTTACAACAGCGTCACGGTCAATAACGAATAAGATATCTGGATTTTTCTCACGTACAAATTCAAAGCTTGCATTATCACCATGTGATTCGATTTTGAAGCCACTAGCTTCAGCTACAGCTTTTACACCATATACATCATGAATCACACCGAAACGTGAACCAGGACCGAATACTGATAATGAACCTTCACTACCTAAAACGATTAACGCTTTTTCTTCTGTTGCAGTAGCCTTAGCTTTTACTTCTTCTACTTTTGCTTCATATGCAGCAATTGCATCTGCCGCTTCTTTTTCTTTACCAAAGATTTTACCAGCTAATTCTGTATTAGCTTTGAATGACTCTAAGAAGTTAGTATTATCTACACCAATGTATACTGTAGGAGCAATTTTAGATAATTCAGCATAAGCTGCTGAAGCACGGCCAGAGATGAAAATAATATCTGGGTTAATTTCAGATAATTTTTCATAATCAGGCTCGAATAATGTACCTGCGTTTACATAAGTACTATCTTTAAACTTGCTTAAATATGCTGGTAATGAGTCTTGTACCACTGCTGTAGGATTAACGCCTAAAGCATCTAATGTATCTAAGAAACCATTATCAAAAACGACAACTTTTTCTGGCATTTTATCAAGTGTTACTTCTTCAAATGTTGTACTACCGTCACGACCTTCAACTGTGCTACCTGGAATTGTTAGTGGATATACTGATGATTCTTCATTTTGTTCCTCAGCTGGTTTGTCAGTTGAAGTACCTTTATCATCTTCTTTTGCTTCATCTTTCGAACCGCAAGCAGCTAATACTAATAGCATCATTGCCATTAATACTGTAAGTAATTTCCATTTTTTCATTGTGAAATTTCTCCTTTAATTAAATGATTTGATAGTTAGATGTTCATCATCTGGACTATTTTTACGAATTAAAATAAACACAAATTCGACAGCCATCCTGCTCTTGAACAGGAATATCCATATCATAAATTTCCTTCAATGCATGTGAGTTAATAATGTCATTTGTAGGACCATTTTTAACAACACGGCCATCTTTTAATGCAACAATATGGTCAGAGTAAACAGAAGCAAAATTAATATCGTGTAAAACGATAACCACTGTTTTGCCTAACTCATCAACCAACTTACGTAAAATCTTCATAATCTGGACAGAATGCTTCATATCTAAATTATTTAATGGTTCGTCCAGTAAGATATATTCAGTATCTTGGGCAATAACCATTGCGATAAATGCACGCTGACGTTGACCACCTGAAAGCTCATCTAAATAATTATGTTGCATATCTTCTAAATTCATATAGCGAATAGCTTCATCCACTTTTTCTTCGTCTTCAGGTTTTAAGTGTCCTTTTGAGTAAGGGAAACGGCCAAAAGATACAAGCTCACGAATCGTTAGACGAACATTCATAAAGTTTGATTGCTTTAAAATCGATACACGTTTAGCGAAATCATCTGATTTCCAGCTACGTACATCTGCCTTATCGAGTAGTACTTCACCAGTATCTGCATTCAGTAAACGACTCACCATAGAAAGTAGCGTGGACTTCCCTGCACCATTGGGTCCAATAAACGATGTGATTTTTCCTGAGACAATATCAACACTTACATCTTGAACGACAGGTTTTTTACCAAAAAACTTTGTAATTTCTTTGACTTGTATCATCCTGCTGACCTACTTTCTCTTAATAATAAGTAGATGAAGTAAACCCCACCCACAAAATTAATAATGACACTAAGTGTAGTAGTGAAACTAAATAAACGTTCAACCATCCACTGTCCACCGACTAAAGCTACAACACTCATTACACAGGAGCCAGTAATTAAGATGGAATGCTTGTATGTTCTGAAATACTGATATGATAAATTTGCAACGATTAAACCAAAGAACGTGATCGGACCAACAAGCGCTGTTGAAACAGCAATCAAAATTGAAGCTAAAATTAACATACGTTGTACCAGCTTATCGTAAGGTACACCTAAATTTATAGCTGTGTCTCGTCCTAAAGACATGACGTCTAATTGATTCATATGACGAGCACCGTAGATAAATGTTATTAAAATGATAACGCCTGCTAGCCAAACTAAATCTGAATTAACATTATTGAAACTTGCAAACATTTTACTTTGTAAGCCTAAAAACTCATTCGGATCTATTAATACTTGGAAGAACGTTGTAATACTTCCTAAGAACGTACCAACAATCATCCCAACAAGCAGTAAAAAATAAATCGGTCGCTTTCCTTCTTTAAACAATACTCGGTAAAAAATTAAAGCGAATAGAATCATCGCTCCAATTGCAAGCGTAAAATTATAGTAGATATTAATAACTAATATGGATGTAGAGCCAAAGAAGAAGTAGATGCATGTTTGAATTAACATATACAAAGCATCTAAACCCATGACACTTGGCGTTAAAATTCGATTATGTGTAATTGTTTGGAAAACTACTGTTGAATAGGCAATCGCTATACCCGTTAATGCCATTGCCACAACCTTTATGACACGGCGTGGAAAAGCATAGTGATAATTACCATTGAGTTCCCAAAATAAATATAGGACAACTGCTATAACAGCGAGACCTAGTAAAATGAACATTTTTGTACGATTACGCATATGCTCTCCCCCTAAACAACATGAATAGGAAGATGGCACTTCCAATTACACCAACAGTCATACTTATTGGTATTTCATAAGGGAAAATCAGTACTCGTCCTAAAATATCACAGAATAACAAGAATGACATACCAAGTAATGCTGTGTGCGGCAAGGTTTTTGCCAGATTATCACCTTTAAACAGAGAAATAATGTTCGGAATAATCAAACCAAGAAATGGAATGATACCGACTGTTAACACCACTGTCGTGGAGATAAGAGCTACCAACACCAAGCCTAAATTGACTACAAATTTATAGGATAGACCAAGATTTTTTGCAAAATCCTCTCCCATCCCAGCTACTGTAAAACGATTTGCGTAAATGTAAGCTAAAATGAGTATTGGTACACTTACGTATAACAGTTCGTAACGGCCTTTCATGATTAATGAGAAATCTCCTTGTAACCATGCAGAAATGTTTTGGATAATATTCGCCTTATATGCAAAGAATGTTGTAACAGAGGACAAAATATTCCCAAACATTAAGCCAATAAGCGGTATAAAAATCGCATCTTTAAACTTAATTCGGTTTAATATTTGCATAAATAGTAATGTGCCGGCTAAAGCAAATATGAAAGCGAAGGAAATTTTTTGGAAATACGTAACGTTCGTAAAGAACATCATGGAAATCAATACACCCAACCGTGTGGCATCTAATGTACCAGCTGTTGTTGGTGAAACGAATTTATTCCTACTTAAGCTTTGCATAATTAAACCAGCAATACTCATACCTGCACCCGCTAGCAAGATTGCAACAAGTCTAGGTACACGACTAATTAAAAATAGTCTAGCTTCTTCTGATTGGAAGTCTAATAGGTCGCTAGGCTTAATATCTACTACTCCGATAAAGAGCGACACAATAGACAGCAAAACAGTTGCTGTTAAAAGATATCTTATTTTCATAGTAATCCCCGGTAGATTTCATTTTTGTGTGTAACTCACTTATTAGTGAAAATGATTATCATTACTCACGATTTCCATTATAAGCATGATTTTATTCTCAGTCAACCAGCAAATGAGAATTATTCTCGTTTTATTAATGATTAACTAAAAAATATGCCAAATTAACGAAATATCAGCATTACCGTAAATTAATCAACAGAAATAATTCACTATTTCTACAATATTTTTATCCAAATAAAAAGGTAATTGAGAATAAAATCTATCCCTCAATTACCATTTCTATATTAGATAATTTTTTTAGTGCCTCTTAACCATGCAGAAATAATGAATATGATTAATACTAACCCAACATAGCCCATCACTGCATATAGTTTAGCTACTAGCGTTGTAAACCCTACAAGACTTGCTAGAAAACCGAGACCACCTATAAATATAACTGCAATCCTAAAGCTTGCTCTACTAGGCTCGAAAAACCTTACCATAAAGGAATATAGCATCCCTACTGCCGTATTATAAATCATTCCCAAAAGAGAAATAGTCATTAATACTCCAACAATCGGATGAATTTCATTCGCTAACGCTAGCATCGGAATGTCTAATCCAACAATGATATTCATCTTTGCTAAAAGGGAGAAATTCACAAGTAAGATTAAAGCACCTAACAAAATCCCACCAATTATACCACCCATGCCAGCTACCTTATGATTGCGTATGGATCCACACATAACAGTCAGTAAAGAGAAGCTAACCCCTACATTGAACGACATGTACAATAAAGCCGTTACCCACCAACTTTTCTCACTTATTTGAGCCTGTTGAGCAATAACAGCTTGCTCTGCAAAGGTAAAATCCATCGTTGCAATAGCATAGATAGCGATGATGGAGACAACGGTTAGTAGATAGGGGGTTGCTAGTGCAATAATATTAATGATGCTTTTCACATCCATCATGACAGTGGCTACTGTAAGCAAGATCATACAAATACTCCCTAGCCAAAAAGGCAGTCCAAACATTTGCTGAAATGTTGCACCAGCGCCAGCAAACATGATGACAGCTACACCAAATAAAAAGAGTGATAGCACTAAATCCAAGACAAAGCCCATAGTATTCCCTGAAATTTGATAAATCAAATCCTTATGGGACGATGTGCGAAGCTTAGAGCTCACTTGAGCAACACACATTCCAACAATTGAGAAACCAACCATAGCTAACAATGCTCCATATATTCCTTTAAAGCCATAGCTTGTAAAATAAAGGACAATTTCCTGCCCTGATGCAAATCCTGCTCCAACGATAATCCCCACATAGGCACCACCGATTTGCAAGCTTTTTTTCAATCAGTTCTCTCCTCGTTTTCCTTATACTAAATGATCGACTAAGTACTCCCTTATTGATAGATTTCTTTGCTAATTGTTAATTTATCAATAACAGCCATATTAGGCTTATAACCAATACCTACCGACTGGGGTACCTCAATATAACCATCTTTAACTTTTACTTCAGGATCAATGATATCCTCGTACCAATAATGACTAGAACCTGCTGTATCGCCAGGTAAAATAAATTGACTAAGAGACGTTAAGGCAACATTATGTGCTCGTCCAATTCCAGCCTCTAACATACCACCACACCAAACTGGAATATGGTTTGCTTTACATAGGTCATGGATTCGTATTGCTTCCGTTAAACCACCTACTCGTCCAATCTTGATGTTTATGACACCACAGCTTCCAAGTTCAATTGCTCGTCTGGCATCCTCATATGATGTGATGCTTTCATCTAAGCAAATAGGCGTTTTTAACTTTTTCTGTAATGCTGCATGATCGACAATATCATCAGTAGCTAATGGTTGTTCGATCATTAATAAATTAAAATCATCAAGCTGCTGTAGTATTTCTATATCCTCTAATGTATAAGCAGAGTTTGCATCAACCATCAAGGGTAAATTTGGAAATTCCGCACGAATTGCCTGTACTATCTCTACATCCTCTCCAGGCTTTATCTTGATCTTCACCCTTTTGTAGCCTTTTTCAATATGACCTTTTATTAATGCAATTAACTGAGCAATAGAGGGTTGAATACCCACACTGACTCCTACTTCAATACGTTGTTTTTGACCACCTAACGCCTGTGCAAGTGATTGCTTTGTTTGCTGAGCATAGATATCCCATACAGCACCCTCAATTGAAGCTTTCGCCATGCAGTTTCGCCGAATAGGTGCAAATAATGAGGTTACCTCATCTGGATGCCCAATCTTTTTATGTAACAAGATGGGTATCAAAAAATCTTGTAGCATATGCCATGTTGTCTTTAATGTTTCTTCCGTATACCATGGTGCTACAAAAGCAACAGTTTCTCCCCACCCCGTCGTCCCTGATTCATCTTTTGCTTCTATCAGTAACATTTCCTTTTCATCAACTGTGCCAAAACTCGTAGTAAATGGTGCTTTCATAGGCATTTTTAAATGCCTTAATGTAATCTTTTCTAATCTCACATTGTTCACTCCTTATCATTATTATAAAGCTAATAAGGAGCGTCTGACTAACAGATAGCTATGAACATATTCTGGATGTTTCTTCATGCGTACGATGGCATAATCTTGGTTAAATAATGTTGTTAAGATTGTGCGAATTTTATAACGCCAGTCCTCTGCAAGTTTTGGACTTTCCACTTTCATTTTCTGTAGAGATTGAGGGATCGGTAAAAGATAGGCATCTTTATAAAAAGATTGATTTAACTGAAATGTATTTTCTACATCTAGAACTGGTAATCCGTCTACTGTTAATGTCCAAGGTACAATTTCCTGTGCTACTTCTTCTAATTCATCAAGGCTATCTGCCATTTGATCACGCTCGATCCACCATTCAACGACAAGTCTATCTGAAGGTAGTCCTTCATTAAAGTCATCTCGAAGTGGACCATAATAATCATTTTCATATTGATAACTAGTGGCGTTCAGTTTTAGAAATGCTAGATTCGCTAAACGCGCCTCTAATGGGTCAATTAACCAGCGGACAAGTTGAAAACCATGCTCTTTTGCATATTCTTGTTGGGCATGCTTCAATAATTCACCCACACCTTGTTCACGATATGCTTTTTCTACACCAATCATGTGCGAATGTAAGTACATTTCTCTATTCCGATAGCCAACGAAGCAATAGTTAAAGCCAATTAGCTTTTCTTCTAAATACGCTCCTAATACGATTCCCCCATTTTGTACAGCAGCTAGTAATTGATGGGAGGGGATTGCTTGACTGCCCCATATTTCAGCATTTAATTTTTGGATCTCTGCAATTTCTTTCGGTGTCGTTACTTTGTGAATTCGCACTTGCTCTAACATTACGCTGACGCCTCCTTTTTATGCCCTGACTCCAAAGCTAATAAAACTGCTCTTGTAAGTATCTCCACTCCCGTGACAAGTCTTGCTTGTTTAAATTTCATTTTCGGATGATGCAAGCCTGGTGTTAATCCACAACCCAAGCCCAGCATGGTTGTTTTTAAATGCGGCCGTTGTACAGCATAATGGTGAAAATCCTCTCCTCCAGGTGTATGAACAGGCTTTCTTAAATTTGATAATCCAGCAGCCTGTATAATTGCCTGCTCCATTAAATATTGAGCACTTGTATCAACTTCAGCAGCTACGATATTGGCCACCGTACGTAATTCAATTTGTACTTTATGCAACAATTTAGAGGAATCGATCACACGCTTTACGCCTTGTGCTAAATCGTCCATCACCTTGTTTTGTTGTGCACGAATATCAATCGTAAATGAGGCATTACCTGGGATAATATTGCCCGAATCTCCCCCAGCATGGAATTTCGTCATCTTTACAGATACAGGAACCATAGGATCTGTATGAATGGTTCGCAAATCTTCGATGATTGTTGCACCTACTTCAATGGCATTAATACCTAGGTGCGGTCTTGCAGCATGAGCATCCTCTCCGATAATTTCGCCTTCAAGTAAACGAGAGGCACCATGATATAAGGCTGCACAATAAGTGCCGTCCTCTAGCTCATGAACAGGTCTTACATGGACACCAAATAAATAATCTAAGTCATCAATAACACCTTCTTCTAATACAGATAACGCTCCAGTTCCTTTTTCTTCAGCAGGTTGGAAAATAACGCGGATTGTACCATTAATAGATTGCTGTAGTTCTTTTAAAAGTAATAGTGTACCAATGGCCATCGTCATATGACCGTCATGTCCACATGAATGATTCGCACGGAAATGACCATCTACTTCTTGCCATAAGGCATCTATGTCTGTTCTTAGTCCTACTTTGGGGTTACCTTTGCCTACATCAACATATAATCCTGTGGAATTTTTAAATCGTTTAGGGGAAAAGCCTTCCTGCGTTAATAGCTCCACTATATAATTGGTGGTTTCTACTTCATGCCAGCTGATTTCTGGATTTGCATGTAAATACGTAAAAATCTCCATTAATCTTGGCCTCAAATAATCTAACTCTTCCTTCATAGATTCCAACCCCTTAAATTTTCATATTATTAAAATTATTATAACGAAAATGATAATTTTCTACATAGAAACTTATACCCACATTCAACAAAATAACTACTTACGATAATATATTTCGCTCTCAGCCTCTTAGATAGACTTTTATTTAGATACAAAAAAAGATGCAAGTACAGTTTTTTTAATAACTGTACTTGCATCTTTCATTTAATTAATACCCTTCATCGCTTTTGAAATAATTGGTGAAAGCACCAATATAATAATCCCGACTACAATAGATAAGGTACCTAAGAAACCAAAGTATGTGAATTCGCTTACAACTTCATAGACCTTAACTAATTGCGCATTAATTGCTTGTGCTGCCGCACTTGTTAAAAACCATAAAGACATCGTTTGCGCTGCGAATGCCTGTGGTGCCAATTTCGTTGTGGCAGATAGACCAACTGGTGATAATAATAACTCACCAACAACCACTAAGAAGAATGACAATACTAACCATAAAGGACTCACTAATGTATCTCCACCAGACAGGTGTGCTGGAATCATCATCACTAAGAACGATAGACCCGCAAAGAACAATGCATATGAGAACTTACGTGGTGTTGTTGGCTGCTTGTCTCCCCATTTAAGCCATAGCATCGCAAATAATGGTGCCATTGTAATAACAAATAATGGGTTCAATGACTGGAACCAAGAAGATTGAAGCTGAATACCACCAAAACTTAGCTGTGTACGCTCATCTGCATAAGTCGCTAAAATAGTTGCTCCTTGTTCTTGAATAGCCCAGAACATTACAGCTGATAAAAATAAAGGAATATAAGCAAGTAGACGAGACTTTTCATCCTTTGTTGTTTTTTTACTGCGATACATATAAATAAAGAATGCAGTTGGAATTAATACACCTAGAGCTGTGATGATTAAACTAAATACATTCATTGTTAAAGTACCAGTTTTAATACCGATAGCACCCAAGATGATAATAAGTAAAGCTGCAACTCCGAATTGCGTAAAGACTTTTTTACGTTCTTCAGGCTTTAATGGGTTGTTTACTTGTAAGCCCGCTAAGCCTAAATATTTTTTCTCTGTTAATTTATAAACAATTAAACCAATAAACATACCTAGACCCGCTAAACCAAAACCAAGGTGGAAGCTATATTTTTGTCCAATTGTTCCGACAATAAAAGGTGCAATAAATGCTCCCATATTAATACCCATATAGAAAATAGAAAAACCTGCATCACGACGGCTATCTGTTTCAGCATAAATGTCCCCAACAATACTTGAAACGTTCGGTTTTAATAAACCAGTACCCATAACGATAAATGCCATGGAAGCAAATAACATGCTCACACCACCAGGCAATGCTAGCAGTAAATGACCAATCATAATTAACACGCCACCATAAAAAATGGTTTTTCGTGTTCCTAAAACTCGGTCGGCAATCCATCCACCTATAATTCCAGACATATAAACAAGTGAGCCGTAGATGGCCATAATAGAGTTTGCTGTTCCGCGGTCTAGACCTAAGCCCCCGTCATGTAATTCGTAATACATAAAGAAGATAAGAATTGCTCGCATACCATAGTACGAGAAACGTTCCCAAAATTCTGTGAAAAACAAAGTAAAGAGCCCTTTAGGGTGTCCAACAAAACCATTTTGAGGGACAGATTTTACAACTTCATCTTTACTAGACATACAATACCCTCTCCCAATAAAAAATTATTCTACAAAAACACAACTACCCTAATATAAGGATAAAAAAACTTTGTTTCATCATACTAAAGCGTTTTATACACTTTAGCAAGAGTTTTAAAAAATGTTGAAAATTTGTCATTTTTCTATAAATTCTGATTGATTATTAGATAAATTATTAAATCCTTTGATATATCTAAGTTTTCTCACACTTTATACCTAAAAGATTTTTAAATTTACAATGAATTATTCTAAAATATTTAAAATTCAGATTCCTTACTTTACTTGAAAATTAATACAATTTCTTGACTACATGTTTTACCTTTGTTCTAGATTCTACTATTCCCTCTAATCACAAAAAGCATGCCAAAAATCTTTTGGCATGCTTTGGGAAGTACATTTTTTAATTAATTACATAGTGCTGATACTTTGCGTAATCTGCTGCTTTTACTTCAAGAGACAATAATGTCCCACCCTCTTCATAGGCTGTATTAAAAACAGAGGCATTCTCATTTAAATAAGAAACAACGTTCCCATGATCATAAGGTATTAACATTTCACACGTTACGTAATGCGAGAAGATGTGTTGACGAATTAGCTGTACTAATTCTTCTAAACCAACCCCCTGCTTTGCTGAAATCCAAATATTATCTCCACTTACCACAGGATATGGAACATCTGCTATATCTGCTTTATTGTATACATAGATTGTAGGAATGTCCTCAACACCAACTGCTTTAAGTGTTTCGTTCGTTACATCCATCATAAATCCGTGCTCTGTATTCGAAACATCCACCACGTGGAGTAAAAGATCCGCATCTCGCGCCTCTTCCAAAGTGGAGCGAAATGCCTTCACTAAATGGTGAGGTAATTTACTAACAAAGCCTACAGTGTCTGTCAGTAAAAAGGTCTTCTTATCAGGTAGTTCAATCTGACGAACAGAAGTTTCAAGGGTAGCAAAAAGCATATCCTTCTCAAAGACTTGTTTGTGCTCTTCTTGTCCTATTTGTGTAAGCAGTTGATTCATAATCGTTGATTTCCCAGCATTTGTATAGCCTACAATCGATACAACTGGAAGAGCGTTTTTACGACGCTGTTTACGCTGCGTTTCTCTCTGTTCCTTAACGTGCTCTAGATCCTTTTTAATTTTAGCAATTTGATCTTCAATTTTTCGTCGATCCAATTCCAGCTTTGTCTCACCAGCACCACGGTTTTTAAAGCCTCCCCCAGTACCTCCACCCTGACGGCTTAAAGAGGCATGCAAACCCACTAAACGAGGTAGCATATATTGAAGCTGTGCTAATTCCACCTGCATTTGGGCTTCACGTGTTTTTGCGCGCCTTCCAAAAATATCTAAAATAAGCATTGTTCGATCAATGACCTTCGTTGCTAAATCACGCTCCAAATTACGGATTTGCGAAGGAGACAGTTCATCATTAAAAATCACGAGGTTTGCTTGTGCTTCTTCATAAAAATTTTTGATTTCTTCTATTTTACCTGTACCCACATAATGGGAAGGTGTCACACGTTCCAAATTTTGCGTGACAGTCCCAACCACTTCTACATGCAAGGCCTCAGCTAAATTTTGTAACTCTTCCATAGAATAGTCAAAGTGCTCATCATTTCGTAAATTCACGCCAACTAGTATGGCCTTTTCAATTAATACATCAACTTCCTTAATTCTATCCATTAGAAACCTCCCACCAAAGCTTGGTGTCGCTACGACAAATTTTCTTCATCTTACCATAATATACCCTTTTTCGTATTTGAAGATCATCGTTAACTTTCCTAAAAAATGCGCCTCATGTAAAGGCGCATCTCAACTATTTTCTTTCTTCTTTTAGCAGGGCTTCTGAGCGTGTGAACTCTTCTTCAATTTCTTTATTTGGTTTATATGTCAGTATACTGACAACAACCGCAACAATTAAACAAACAATGAAGCCAGGAACAATTTCGTACAACGCACTTGATAAAGCATCTACTTTACCCCAAATAAACGCAGTTGCAGCCCCTGTTACCATTCCGCTAAGTGCTCCGTAGTTCGTTAACCTTCTCCAATATAAAGAAAGTAAAATAACAGGTCCGAAGGCTGCACCGAATCCTGCCCAAGCAAAGCCAACTAAGCTTAAGATAGAACTATCTGGATTCCACGCTAGAATTGCTGCAATAATTGCAACAACTAATACAGCCATACGCCCAACAAAAACGTAATGCTTATCGTCTGCTGTTTTATTAAATAATGCTTTATAAATATCCTCTACAAGTGCTGAAGAAGTTACGATTAATTGAGAAGAAATTGTACTCATAACAGCTGCTAAAATAGCCGCCAGCATAATACCTGCTATAAATGGATGGAATAAAATCTGACCAAGTACAATAAATACTGTTTCAGCGTCTTTTAGCTCACCAGCATTTTGCTGATAATAGGCTACACCCACCAAGGCAGTTCCAATAGCTCCAAATAAGCTTAACATCATCCAGCCAATACCAATGCGTCGAGCTTGCTTCGTTTCTTTAACGGAACTAATCGCCATAAAGCGGACGATAATATGAGGCTGTCCAAAATAGCCTAATCCCCAAGCAACTGAAGAAATGATCCCTGCTGCTGTCGCAGTGGCTGGTAATAAATTTAGAAGATCTGGATCAACAGATTTAATAGATGAAATGGTTTCACCTATACCACCTGTTACAAATAAACCAAATAGCGGTACCATAATAAGTGCTAAAAACATAATAAGACCTTGTAAGAAGTCTGTATAACTTACCGCTAAAAATCCGCCAAAAAGAGTGTATGCTACAACTACAGCTGACACAATTAATAAGCCTGTATGGTATTCATAACCAAATGAACTATCGAAAAACTTGCCCCCTGCTACCATTCCTGACGATACATAAAATGTAAAGAATATGAGGATGATGATACCTGAAGCAATTCTAATAAGCTTCGTATGATCACGTAATCGATTATCCAAATAACTTGGAATAGTAATGGAATCATTTGTAACCTGTGTATATACCCGTAAACGTGGTGCCACAAGTAGCCAGTTTAGGTAAGCTCCTATTGTTAATCCAATTGCAATCCAAGCCTCCACAAGACCTGATAAAAATATCGCACCTGGTAAGCCCATTAGGAGCCAGCCAGACATATCCGCAGCACCCGCACTTAGCGCAGTAACCGCTGGACCTAAGGAACGACCGCCAAGCATATAATCTGTTAAATTAGATGTTTTAACAAATGCATACCAGCCAATTGCTAGCATGGCGATCATATAAATAACAATCGCTAATAATTGATACATGTTATCCGACATATTTTCTCCTCCTTATTAATCCTTAGTATCACCAATTTAAAAAGAATTACTGTATTTAAGATACCACGAATATACAATTCAACCTATAAATACTCGGAATTTTTATTAAATTTATTCCGAATACCAAAGATGCCATTGTCTTTTATAAAATGTGTTAAACTAGTGCCATCTATAACACAATAAAGTAGGCGAAAATGTATGACATTTGAAGAAATGAAAGCTCTGCTCACTGAGCAAATTTTGCAACAAAAGCTTGTGACAGCTACAATCAGTCAACCACGTATGAAATCAAATGAAATAAAACGTATAAAATTAAAACCATTAATGTTAAAAAATCAGTACCATATACAAATTGAATACCAATATGAACGAATTTTAAAACATGAAAATATTCTATTGGCTCATTTACCTTCCAAGCTTGACGCGTTTTTTGAGGATTATCGTCAAGCTCATATTGATTTCGTAGATGAAACGGTACAAGTACAATTATCAAAAAAGAACAAAGTCCTTTGGAAATCAGATAAAACAGCTTCACCTAAACAAGTCCATCTAAGCCATAATCGTAAAAAAAATTATTTACTATCTGATGATCAACCCTATCCATTTTTAATTCGACTGGGGGTACAAACAGAAGAAGGAAAGGTTAAGAAACAAAAGTATGATAAATTTAAACAGATTAACCGCTTCATTGAATTTATAGATGATGCCTTAACCTATTTACCTCAGGATCGACAGGTGAGGATTTTAGATTTTGGTTCAGGAAAATCCTACTTAACCTTTGCTTTGTATCATTATTTAAAAATTGAAAAAGGCTTAGACATTCGTGTTACTGGTTTAGATTTAAAAAAAGAGGTTATTGAAGAGTGCTCAAGAATAGCACAGGATCTAGGCTATGATCAGCTAGAATTTCTTGTAGGAGATATCAATGATTATAATGATGAAAGTGCTGTGGATATGGTGGTGACACTCCATGCATGTGATGTAGCGACAGATATGGCCTTGGCTCGTGCTGTGAAATGGGGAGCAAGTGTCATTCTAAGTGTGCCTTGCTGTCAGCATGAATTAAATCGTCAACTAAATACACCTGCTCTCGATATTATGTTGCAACATGGACTTGTTCGAGAGCGATTTGCGGCACTTGCTACAGATGCTATTCGAGCTGAAATTTTATCGCTTGTTGGCTATGAGGCACAGCTTTTAGAGTTTATCGATATGGAGAATACACCTAAAAACATATTAATTCGAGCCTATCAAACAGGTAAAAAACCAAATGAAGAGCAACGTGCCAGCTATGATGCCTTCTTAAAATTATTGAATGCAACACCATTTTTAGCGAATGAGTTAAAAGAGTATTTATAACATACAGATGTACTTCAATCCAAATAAAAGGCGATCCAATGTTGATTGGACCGCCTTTTTTATTATAACTCTTGTCGTAAAGCTTGAATAACGTCGATTTTTGTTGCTTTACGTGCTGGGCGATAACCTGAAATCATCGCTACACCAACACTAATGGCTGCTGCAATAATGACTAGTTGCCATGGAATAAGAGAAAATGTTATATCATTTGTTGCAAAAGCTTCCTCCCCTGTTGCCGCCTTAAGAATTAATGGTAATGCTGCATTAGCCGCAAAGCTAATAGCATACGAGATGACAACAGCAATTAGCGTACCAAAAATACCGATAAATGTGCTTTCCATTAAAAATAACCGTTGTATAAGCTTCGGACTTGCCCCAATTGCCTTTAATACACCAATTTCACGTGTTCGCTCTGTCACAGCCATTGTCATTGTATTAAAAATACCAATGGAAGCAATCAACACAGCAATTGTACCAACAAAGATTAAGCCAATTTTTAAGACAAGGAAAAATACATTCATTTGATCTAGTTGCTCTGTTACTGAATATACGCTATAGCCCTTATCTTTTAACTTCTCTAAAATCGACTTTACGTTTTCTAATGTATCCGCATAAATATTAAATTCAGAGTAAAACAGCTCATCCTCTGCCATGTTACTATCTGTAGATAAATTTTCAACCCATACTGCTTTTTGCTCTTTGTCCATATGAATAGCGTTATCAACCATCCAATCATAAGAAGGTTTCTCCATTACGCCAACAATTGTATAGCTCATTTTTTGCGTTTCATCATTTGTACCCGTGTGAGGAACTAAGGACAGATCTATGTTCTTTCCAATCAATGATTCTTTATAGCCCTCTTCACTACCATCATAATACGTACCCTCTGCTTCAGCCTTTTTACTTTTTTCCGCAATGACATCACGTTCTCTTTCATTCAATAATGTTTGAGCAAAATGATACCCTACAACAATTTCATTAGATTCCGTTGGATAACGCCCTTTTGCAAGCTTTCCATTTACCTGTTCAAAGTCCTGCATATCTGACAATATTAAATTAGAAGTAGTATCACGATCTTCAAAAAATGATTGTGCGGTAGCATTGACACTAATTGTTTCAAGCACCGTTTCTACATGTTCCATTTTTTTAATTTCTTGTACTTGTTCTTCAGTTAATTGCTTATCGCCATATACTTGAATTTTTGTAACTGTTTCGTTTGAAAGAATTTCATTACGTAAAGATTCCTGTAAACCAAAACCAACGGATGCTAGCACGATTAAAAAGGCACAGCCCATCGTTGCAGCTAGTATCGTCATAAACACACGCAGCTTATTTTTCTTGATATGCTGTGTTACAAAATCTAATTGATCCTTAAATAACATGTTAAGCTTCCTCCTTTACAAGTTCTCCATCGTACATGCGGAAGCGTCTATGTGCGATAGTAGCTACTTCTTCATCGTGCGTGATAATGACAAAAGTTAGCCCTAATTCCCGATTTAAACTTTGAATAAGCAATAAGATATCCTGCTCGGTTTCTGAATCGAGACTCCCTGTTGGCTCATCAGCAAGTAATATAGGAGGATTCGTAATAAGGGCTCGTGCAATGCTGACACGCTGTTGCTGTCCGCCTGACAATTCATTGGGATAATGGTCTGCTACTTCTGTCAAACCAACCTTGTCCATTAATTTCTTCACTTTTTCTTTGCGCATAGCCTTACGCAAACCCTGTAGCTTTAAAGGTAATTCGATATTTTCAAAAGCAGTTAAACCAGGCATCAATTGAAAGTTTTGAAAAATAAAACCGAATTGACGTAAACGGAAGGCAGCACTTTCTGTTTCAGTTAGATGGGCTGTTTCCTTTCCATTTACTTTAATAGAGCCCTGTTCAGCCTTCATAAAACCAGCTAGAACTTGTAATAAGGTCGATTTTCCTGAGCCACTTTTACCTACAATGGCCACAATTTCTCCTTTATGGACCTCGAAGTTCACACCTTTCAATACCGGCACTTGCTTTTCCTTCCCTCGTTTTCCAATTAAAAATGTATGTTGTAAGTTTTCAACCTGAATCATTAGTTAATAAACGCTCCTTTCCTATTCATTTTCCATTGTAGTAAACAATTCTTAATAAAGAGGGAGGATAAAAATGAAGATATTCTTAAGAATAAGAAGTACTCTTCTGGTTATCAAATGAATTTACAATACCTTTACAATTCGAATGCGCTATTTTTATTACCTTCTATTATCTTTCGTGTCTTAATCTGTACTAATAAGTCACCATTACAGAAGAATAGCCATTTATAACAAGGTTTTATCTGTACTCATAAAAATAAATACAGCTGGATTACCTTATATTTTGTGAACGAATTGTATATTACAGCAATGTAAATTTTCATGTCGATTAGTAAATTTTTATGTAGATAAATTAAAGATTTTGTTATGATAGTAAAGTTTAGAGGTCGATTAATTTATTTATATCCAGGAGGATTCGATTTACATGCTTAACTCAAAAAAACAAGACCCTTTCTTTATTGCATTGCATAAAATTGCAGAAAATATGAGAGAGGCTGTACATTACGCAAATGATTTTCGTATTAACAGTGTAGCTGACCTAAAAGAGATTAGCATTACAATGAAAAATTATGAAACTGCTGGTGATAAGCTTATTCATGAACTGATTGTCATGTTAAACAAATCATTCATGACACCTATTGAACGTGAGGATATTTTAGAGCTCGCCATTCGTATGGATGATGTTTTAGATGGAACAGAACACTGTATTGCACACTTTGAAATGTTTTCGCTCACTGAGATTGATGAATCTATGCGCATTTTCTTAGGGTTTATTTCAAAAAGTGCTGATGAAATAGTCAAAGCGACAGAAGAGTTAAAGAAAAAGAATCTAATTGGCATGCGTCCACACGCAATTCTTATTAAAGACTATGAACGTGAATGTGATGAGGTACAACGTACTTCTATTAAGAAGTTATTTTTAAATGAAAAAGATCCAATCCGCCTCATTAAATTTAAGGATATTTATGAACAACTTGAAGATATCGCTGATCATTGTCAAAACGTAGCTAATACTATGGAAACAATTATCATGCGTAACGCATAATTAGGAGATGGGCACTTTACAATGAACACAATCATTATATTAACCGTACTGGTCGTCATCTTTGCCCTAACATTTGACTTTATCAATGGCTTCCATGATACAGCAAATGCTATTGCAACTTCGGTTTCTACTAGAGCATTGCCGCCACGCACGGCAATCATTATGGCGGCAACTATGAACTTTATTGGTGCTATCACCTTTGTAGGGGTTGCAAAAGCTCTAACAAAAGATATTGTAGATCCTTTTGCATTAAATGCTTTTGAAGGAGACACAACTGGCTCAGTCGTTATTTTAGCTGCATTAATTTCAGCTATAATTTGGAATTTATTGACATGGTATTTCGGTATTCCGTCAAGTTCTTCACACACATTGATTGGGTCTATTGCCGGTGCTGCAATCGCATCCGCTGGTTTTAATGTGTTAAACTATGGCGGCTTTACTAAAATCATCATGGCTTTAGTGTTTTCACCTTTACTTGCTATTTGTGCAGGCTTTATTATGATGACTCTTTTTAAACTATGGTTTAAAAATTTAAATTTATATAGGACGAATAAAGGTTTCCGTACAATGCAAATTTTTACTGCTGCCATCCAATCGTTCACCCATGGTACAAATGATGCGCAAAAAGCGATGGGGATTATGACGATGGCGTTAATCGCTGGTGGCTTGCACACTGGAGATGAAATACCTTTCTGGGTGCGTGCTGCTGCAGCTACAGCAATGGGGCTAGGTACGTCAATTGGTGGTTATAAAATCATTAAAACGGTTGGTGGTAAGATTATGAAAATCCGCCCTGTTAATGGTGTTGCGGCAGATTTAGCATCTGCTACTGTTATTTTTGGCGCTACGCTAATCCACTTACCAGTTTCAACAACACATGTCATTTCTTCCTCCATTATGGGTGTCGGTTCAGCACAGCGTGTGCGTGGTGTAAACTGGGGTATGGCTCGAAAGATTGTTACTACTTGGGTGATTACAATGCCAATTTCTGCCGTTATGGCATCTGTTATTTATTTCATATTATCATTATTCTTTTAATAGTAAGACTCCTGTCCAAAAAGTGGATGGGAGTCTTTACTTTGTCACACGACAAAATGTGACACATCCTTTACACTAATTGAAAAGGGGGATGTATAAACAACTATGAAAACTTTTTCAGCTTTTATTACAGCACATGCGAAAGCAATCGTAGTCATATGGCTTATTATTTTTCTAGCAATGGCGTACTTTGCTTTACAGCTTCCAGGCAAACTTCAAGGTGATGGTTTCTTTGTCGAAGCAGATCATACCTATGTTACCAACGAGCTAGCAGAAAAATTTGATTTACCATCTAATACGATTTTGGTTGTCTTTGATCCAGCTGAAGATCAGAAAATTGAAGACACTTTAAAAAAATTAGATAGCATAAAAGAGATTCATTCTATTCAATCACCTTTAGAAGACTCCTCTTTACGGAAAGATGGTATTGCCTATGCTATGGTTCACATAAAGAACGATGTAGAAAACCTTCCTGACATTGTTGAGGAATTCCGTTCATTAATTGAAAAAGACGGAATTAGTATCACTGGAGGGCCTGTTATTTCTGCTGACATAAATACTGCTAGTCAAAAGGATTTGGCATCAGCTGAGGCCATTGGATTGCCAATTGCCATCGTGGTTCTCTTATTAGCGTTCGGTACAGTTGTTGCTTCTATTTTGCCAATCGTCATTGGTGTTGTGACAGTGGTTACCGCCTTTGGTATGATGACACTGCTCAGTGCTAATGTAAATCTATCTATTTTCGTCTTAAATATTGTTCCAATGCTTGGGCTGGCTTTAAGTATTGATTTTGCGTTGCTGTTTATTAATCGTTACAGAGAAGAACGCACACATACTTCTATTGCTCAAGCCATTCAAACTGCTATTCAGACAGCAGGTCGTTCTATCATTTTCTCCGCAGTCTGTGTCATGATTGGCTTAGGTGCGATGATTGTCATTGATGTAGAAATTTTTCATAATATCGCCCTAGGAGGCACTATAGTCGTCCTGTTAGCCGTTCTTTCTGGCTTAACATTACTTCCTGCCACTATGATGCTATTAGGAGATAGACTTAATAAATGGCGCTTAATACGCGTTAAACCAGGTGGGGCAAATCGTTGGCGTGGCTTTGCAGGTTTTGTCATGAAGCATCCAGTAGCTATAGTGATTTCAGCATTATTATTACTAGGCATCGGCATGATCCCTTTAAAGGATATCCAATTAACCATTCCACAGGTGGACTCCTTACCTACGAAATATGATGCTCGTTCAGCATACGATAAATTAGATGAAACGTTTGGACTAGGTGAATCTTCTACATTATATTTGTTGGCTGAACGAAAAGATGGCTGGGAGGATACTGAGGGTAGAGAGCTAATTTATACTATTCAAGAAAAGCTATTAAAGGACCCATTAGTGACTAATGTTTCAACTATTTATACAGCTGCTAACATTCAAACACCAGAGGAGCTTTCTGCTTCTTTAGCTATTCCACAGGTTGCTGAACAATTAAAACCTGTTATTAATTCATTTTCAAAGGATACACAGCTATTTGTTCCAATTACAATTGATGCAGCAGGTTCTTCCTCTACAGCTCAAAAATTTGCCCGAACATGGATGGACAAAGACCTGGGCGTGGATTTTGCACTTGGTGGACCAGCTAAATTCAACCAAGAAATCTTTGATGAAATTGCTAATAAAATTGTTTTAGCTATAGCAATTATTATCGTTTCTACATTCTTTATTTTAATGTTGGCATTCCGTTCTATCTTAATTCCGTTAAAGGCAATAATCATGAACATTATTGGACTTTCATCTGCATTCGGGATACTCGTTTATATTTTCCAATATGGTCATTTTGGTATTGAAGCAAGCTCCATCGTGCTAATCATTCCAGTTATTGTTTTTTGTCTTGTATTTGGCTTAAGTATGGACTACGAAGTCTTTTTAATTTCTCGTATCCAAGAGGAATATTTAAAGGGCTCCGATAATACGCGTGCAACAATTGATGGCTTAACATCCACTAGCCGAATAATTACATCGGCAGCGCTTATCATGATTGTTATTACAGGTGCATTTGCCTTCACAGATGTAATGCCTGTGAAGCAAATTGGTGTGGGTATCGCTATTGCTGTTGCCATTGATGCAACAATTATTCGTCTTATGCTTGTGCCTAGTCTCATGAAGCTGTTTGGTGATTGGAACTGGTGGCTTCCTTTCTCAAAGAAAAGTAAATAACATAAAGAAAATCCGCCTCCCTTATAAAAGAGGTGGATTTTTCAATTAAGCGTAGATGCTTTTATACCATTCTTTTGCAGCTTGTACTTCCGGCATTGTTAGTTGATGACCAAAATTAAACCATTTCGTCGTTACTGTTGCGCCTGCAGAACTTAAAAGGGTTTCTAAATCCTCAGATTCCTGTGCTGTACACATCGGATCATTCGTACCCGCACCGATAAACACAGGTGTTGGAGAAAGTTGCGGTAATTCAATACCACGTCTTGGTACCATTGGGTGATGCAAAATAGCTCCGGCTAACGCATCATCGTAGTGGAATAATAAGCTTGCTGCAATATTAGCACCATTCGAATACCCTATTGCTACAATTCGTTGGCGATCAAAGCCATATTGCTGTGCTGACGTCTGTAAAAATTCATGAAGCTCCTTTGTACGAAAGATTAAATCCTCAATATCAAAGACACCTTCGGCTAATCGGCGGAAAAATCGTGGCATTCCATGCTCAAGTACATTTCCGCGAACACTTAAAATATTGGCTGTTTCATCTATTTCTTTTGCCAGCCCAATAAGACTTTCCTCATTACCACCTGTACCATGTAGCAATAATAATGTCGGCTTTGTTTCGTCTGTACCTTTATAAAAAATATGTTGCACTGACAGTCACCTCTCAATTATCTTGAATTCGAGATAATTGTAGCCTGTGGCAAAATTAAATTCAAGCTCTTTGACTTATTAATTTCACGATTTTCACGATTTGGCTGTTCTTCGTGATTTTTATAAAAATTAGTAATGGTATAAACTGAAAATAAACATGCCGCAATCACAACAACAATAACAATTCCCACTAATTTTTTTCCGTTCATCTATCATGATCCCCCGTATTTCTTATTTCTTTGTACGAAAGCCTTCTTCTAGTAAATATTCCTTTGCTGCCTCATACGTACCAAATGCCTCTTCCAGATTGTCTCCATGATACACGTTCCACGAACGTTGCTCAAAAGCTAGCTGTAACTGACTACCATCGCGACTATGCCAAATCTCTACAATTGGCTCCTGCTCTTCTACTTCTTCAGATAAATATTGGATTGCGTCTTCAATAATTTCACGAAGTTGTTGTTCATCGTAATCACGGATATTTACTAATCCTTTATCATTAGCCTCATTCTCATAGCGTAATAAATCTCCTACAAAGACAAAGCCATTGCCGTTTGGATGTAATTTCTCAACTACAATCGTCTTTTCGTAAAGACTGTCCATGTAATGATAATTTAGGCGCTTTAAAGAAATTTCTTTTTTTGTTAGCTCAGAAAACGATTCAATAATCGCTTGTTTTTGTTCAAATGTTAGCATATAAAAAATGCTCCTTTTCTTTACAATCTATCTATCAGTATAACTCATTTTTTCCTATTGTATCGTGTCGTTTCTAAATCATTTTTGCGCAAGAAAATAGGACAAGCTAATATTAGCTTATCCTATTTAAACTTATGAGGTTTGATTAAATATTTTTTCACGTGTGAATTTTATCACCTGTGCAACATACAATTCCCGATAAGGAACAAATTGTGCAGTACCTACTGGTCTGACAATTCTCACACGTTGACCATCAGGGAAATATTCATACCCTTCAATATTAAGTGTCGTCGTTTCTCCCAAGAAGAAAGCCTCCGCCTCATTTAGCCTCGCTCTAACTACACCCGATACTTCTTCATACTGCAAAGCAAAGGAATCCCAATCATGCTTGAAAGGATATATGTAGACATGGCAAAATTCATTGTCGATCATATTTTCAGAAACGATACTACAAGATGTCATGCCCATTTTGACAACTTCATGGACATCAATATTAAGTCCCAATTCTTCTTTTACTTCTCGAATGCCTGACTCTACTGTCTCAATCGCTAAAAGATGTCCTGCTGCTGTAATATCGAGTAACCCTGGATAATCCTTTTTCTGTGAACTACGTACTTGAAAATAAATATAGTCTTCATTTACAAGCCAGCAATGAAAAGTCTCATGCCAAAGCCCCTTTTCATGCACTTCCGCTCTCGTAGCTGTCCCAATTTGCTCATGCTGTTCATTAAATACCTTTACAATTTCTTGTTCCATTGTTTCGACTCCTATACTGACTTCGTCGCTTTTTTCTTAATTGCATTACGTTGATCATAAATATTGGATACGATAACCTTTAAGACTGCATAAAATGGTACAGCGATAATAATACCAATAAAACCTGCTATATTACCTGCCGCTAAAATAATTGTAATAACGGTAAGGGGGTGGATATCAAGTGATTTCCCCATGACATTAGGTGTAATAAAGTTGCTGTCTATTTGCTGAGCAACCAGCGTCACAACCGAAACCCACACCACTAAAATTGGATCTTGAATAACTGCCACAATCAGGGCTGGCGCAAAGGCAATCCAAGGCCCGATAAATGGAATCATATTCATAAAGAATGCAAAAATCACTAGTAATAACGAATAGTCTAAACCTATAATTAAATAGCCTACATACATTATTAGTGCTAATAAAAAACTAATTTGCAGTTGGCCCTGAATGTAGGTACGTAATACATCATCAATTTCACTTAACGTTTTCTTTACCCATTGCTGACGTTCACCACTGAAATATTTATAGATGGATGGAGCAAACTTCTCATGATCCTTCAGCATAAAAATAAAGAAGAACGGAATTAAAATGGCTAATAACGACACAGATACAATGGATTGTAAAAAGGACACAAAACCTTTACTCGCCACTACTGCAATATCTTGAACCGAATTCGCCATTTTTTCGATAACATCATTTAATTGCTCAGGGAAGTTATCCTTATTTTGCGTTACATAGTCTGTTAATTGCTGGATGCTCGTACTAATACTCGTACTAATCATAGGGGCATTTTTCACTAATTTATTGACCTGCTCGGCAATCGGGTTACCAATAATCCAGCCAAAAATACCTACCATTGCTATTAGTCCGAACACAATCGTCAATATACTTCCCCATCGAGGAAATCTACGTTTTTCTAAAAATCTCTGAATTGGTTCCGTCACATAATAGAGAACACCACCAAGTAGTAAAGGCACAAAAATGGCTTTTAATATGATGACAAGCGGTGAAAAAATCCAATGAATTTCTATAAAATATTTAATGATTAATAGTGTAAGTAGTATCCCTACCCCTACTTGAAACCAAACTTTCCTTGTCACTTTCTTTCACTTCCTTTAATAGCAGTTACTGAAAATACTACTGATATATTAACCATTTCGCAAGTATCCTAGTATTTTTTTACAGAACTCCTCTGACAAACTAAAAAATTCGCTCACTTCCCCAATAATAGTTATCGTGGAAGTGAAACGAATTTAAGTCATCAATTATAGAGAAGAATCATCTATGGAATTTAAGAATGTCTCAATTTCTCCAATAACCGATTCAACACAGCCATCCTCAAATGGCGAGATTAAACCTGCCTCTTTTACAAGCTTTGTAAAGGACATAGAGCCACCTAAACCACAAAGATGAATATAGTCTTTCCAAGCCGCTTCAAATTCTTCACGTGAGCGTTTCCAGAATTGGAAGGCACAAATTTGTGCTAACGTGTAATCAATGTAGTAGAACGGACTTGCATAGATGTGAGCCTGACGTTGCCAAATGCCCCCAGCCTCTAGGTAGCTGTTATGATCATAGTCACGGTGTGGTAAATACGTTTCCTCAATTTTTTTCCATGCAGCTTTACGTTCAGCAGGAGTCATTGTTGGATTTTCATAAATAACATGCTGGAACTCATCTACTGCCACACCATATGGTAAGAATAAAAGACCACTACTTAAATGTGTAAATTTATATTTCTCTGTATCACCTTCAAAGAACAGCTCCATCCAAGGCCAAGTAAAGAATTCCATACTCATCGAGTGAATTTCACAAGATTCGTAGGTAGGCCATAAATACTCAGGAATGCCAATGTTACGACTTGAATAAACTTGGAAAGCATGTCCAGCTTCATGTGTTAATACATCGATGTCACCTGAAGTACCGTTAAAATTTGAGAAAATGAATGGGGAATGATAGTTTTCAATAAACGTACAATAACCACCACTTTCTTTCCCTTTCTTCGCTACAAGATCCATTAAGTCATGGTCAATCATGAAATTAAAGAACTCTCCTGTTTCAGGTGAAAGTTCCTCATACATTTTTTTACCGTTTGCTACAATCCACTCAGGATTCCCTTTTGGTGTAGCATTACCTGATAAGAAGTTAAGTGCTTCATCATAAAATTTAAAATCTTCAATGCCAATTCGCTTTGCCTGACGCTCGTAAAGCTTCGTTGCAACAGGCACAATTAAATCACGTACCTGATCACGGAATTTTTTAACCATATCAGCATTGTAATCAATCCGATTCATACGAATATAGCCTAGTTCAACATAGTTGTTATAGCCAAGTTTAATTGCAATTTCATGGCGTACCTTGACAAGTTCATCATATAAACGATCGAATTCATCTTCATGCTGTGCAAAGAAGCCAAAGCGAGCATCCGTTGCCGCCTTACGTGTTTCTCGATCCGTTGACTCTGCAAACGGACCAAGTTGAGCGAGTGTTAATGTTTCCCCATTAAAGTCAATTTGTGCAGATGCAACAAGCTTATTGTACTCAGAAACAAGTTTGTTTTCTTTTTGCATCAAATCAATAACTTCTGGTGAGAAGCCTTTAATTTGATAAGTTGCTAGATCAAATAATTGTTGTCCCCATTTTTCTTCTAATTGCTCACGAAATGGTGAATCAATTAGAGCTTTATAGTATTCCGTCGTTACTTCTTCTAGCTCAGGACCTACTTCATCGAAATAGTCACGTTCTGCTTGATAAAATTCATCGTTCGTATCGATTGAAGCACGAATATATACTAAATTAGCCATTGTCGCAAAGTCATTACTAATTGCATTGTGCTTTTCAATGATATTACTTTGCTCGTCCATCGATTGTGCTTGTTTAAATTGCTCAATGAGTGCTAACTGCTGCTCTTTCATTGATGCCACATTTGGACGGCTGTATTGATATTCTTTAAACGTTGTCATAAAAGTCCCCTCTTTCTGTCCTATACCCCGTAATATTTCTATTATATGCCAAATAGAATCTATTAAGAAACAATTATCTCTTTTCTGTTCCATGATTTTTTGAGAAAGAAGCAGTTCCTAAATATAATGGCGTTGTTGTTTTAATAGCCCACAATATATGTTTTTAATAACGCCGCTCTTTCTCTTATTCTTAATTTTGCTTCTACTGATTTTGGTGTTCTTGCTGATAGAACATCTACTTCAAAATCTAACGATTCAGCAAGATATTTTGCACGTTTCAAATGGAAGTCATTTGAAACGATGGTAATTTTCTTTGTCTCTTTTGGTAATAATTCTTTAGAGAATACTAAATTTTCATAAGTAGATGTAGATTGATCTTCTATGATAATTCTCGCGACATCGATGCCATGCTGTTCCAAATAGTCTTGCATTACAGATGCCTCTGTACGATCTTCATCAGGTCCTTGTCCACCTGACACAATGACCTTAACATGTGGGTATTTTGTTAAGTATGGAACAGCCACCTCTAATCTACTTTTTAATGAAAGCGATGGTACACCACCTGGCCTTACTTTTGCTCCCAATATAATCATATAATCAGCTGAACCATTGGCATTCGGTTCCATACCCTGATCAATTTCTTTTCCCAGCCAAATATAAAGAACGATTCCAATACCGATTAAAATAACACCAATTGTCATCAGCCACCTTCTCACAAATCATTCCTCCTTTACCTTTTATTAACGATGATAAAAAGAAAAGGATGCTTGTTAAGCAAGCACCCTGAAAGATATTATCTCAATATAAATCGTTTAATAGACTCCTGTAAGGCAGATATTTCATCAGTTAAATCATTGGAAGATTCGCTAACGAGTTGTATTGCGCGTTGTTGCTCATCTACAGATGCTGTTACCTCTTCAGACGCAGCAGCATTCTTTTCACTAATCATCGCAATCCTTTCAATCGATTGCATAATCGTATTCTTAGAGCTATTTAAATATTCTACGCTATCTGTTGTATCGCCTATAATGGCTATGATTTTTTCAACAGCTAATTTAATTTCTTTAAAGGATGATTCTGTTACCATGACAGAATCATTTTGTTGACTTACAATGATATGGGTTTTCTGCATTTCACCATTGACTAAGTTTGTTTCACTTTCAATGCCTTTTAGCGTCGTGCGTACTAGCTCAGTTGCTACAGAGGTTTGATCAGCAAGTTTACGTACCTCTTCCGCGACAACTGCGAATCCTTTACCATGTTCACCCGCTCTTGCTGCTTCAATAGAGGCATTAAGTGCAAGTAAATTCGTTTGATCTGAAATCTCCGTAATCGTCCCCACGATGCCTTCAATTTCACGTACCTTGACAATTAGACTACCAAATACAGACTGAATATTCTGAACGAGAGTTGAAGACTCCCGCGACTTATCCTTTAAGCTTTCTAGATTAACTAGGCCTTCTTCATTTGATTTTTTCATATGCTGTGAGGCATCTAACATTAATTCATTTTTATCATGCAATCCTTCTATTTGCTGCGCAAACTCGATAGCCGTTCGGTTTGTATCCTCTGCATCAGATGCTTGCTTGACTGCACCCTTGGATACTTCATTGATTGCTTTGACGATTTCATCACCATAGGCATTTGTCTCTTCAGCTACTGCGGTTAAATTTGCTGAAGTTGATTGTATTTCTACAATCGCTTCCTCCACATCTGAAATAAGTGTTTTAAGTTGTTGTACCATTTCATTAAAGCCATCATTTAACTGTCCTATTTCATCCGAGCGCTGTAAATGCTCAATTTCAACCGTTAAATTCCCTTTTGCTACTTCACGTACACGTTTAGATAATTTTTGAACTGGTAATGCCAGATGTCTTGATACAAGAATGACAACGATTGTCCCAATAATTATGGCACCTACTAATGTCAAACCAATTACTAGCAATAAAGAATTCGCCTCTGCATTAAAATCCTGCATATATGTACCTGATGCAATAATCCATCCCCAATGTGGATCTTTCTCAGAATAAATAATTTTATCCGCTAAGACATCCTGACCTGGTAGTTCAAATTCATATTGTGTAAAACCACCACCATCAAGTGCCTTTTCAGTTACTTCTCGAATAAAGTAATTGCCACTGCTATCTTGGTCATTCCAAAGATTATCTCCTTCTCGTGTTGGATGTGTTGTTAATGTTCCCTTATCATCCAACACATAGATATAGCCATATTCCCCTAAATCACCCGGATAATTAATAGGCCGTTTTCCTTCGCTATCTTTCGGACCAAGAAATGCTTCACGTACTCGTTCCTGTGCAACCTCTAAGGGTATGTCACCCTTTTCAACACTCTCGTTTGCGAGCTCGATTAATTGCAAAGCAGATTCAACACTATTGTAAAGTACCTGTTCTCCTATATCCTCCATCCCATTCTTAGCCTTACCATAACTAACTATACCAATTATTAAACTTGGAATAATTAGTAGTGCCAATGAAATAATAATCAATTTCCCCTGTATTGAACGTAAAAACTTCATACTTTAGCCCCCCCTATTTTCTTCGTTCAACAATATATTACTTTATATTATGTTATGGTTTGAAAGTTTTCACAATGGGTAAAGCACAAATTATTTTCTTATTTCCCTTAATATGGTTTGTTTTATGCTAATCTCCAGTTAAATTTTTAAATGCCAAAAATAAAAAGAACTATTTCTCCACAAGACATAAGCTTATAGAGAAATAGTTCTAAACTAATCATAATTTAAATGTATTAATCGTTTCTATAACCTCTTTCGATGTTTGATCTAATATTGTTACAACTTCATTTAATTCAGAAACCATCGTTACTTGTAAATCTGAGGCAGTTGCTACTTCCTTTGTTCCTAGGACACTATGCTTCGCAATAGCATTCATCTGTTCGGTAGTAGCTAATACTTCCTCAGAGCCTGCTGACATTTCTTCAATGACAGCAGAGTCATCTTGAATTTTATTATTCACCTCAAGGACAGATTGCAATATTTTCTCTAGACTTTCACCTATGTGTTGCACTGCTTTATTGCCTGCTTGTACATCTATGGTACTACTAGCCATCTCTTGTAACGCTCGATCAGTAATTTTCTTAAAGCTTTCTAAATGCATGTGTATTTCGTCAGCAGATGCTTTAGACATCTCTGCAAGTTTACGAACTTCATCTGCCACGACCGCAAATCCTTTACCAGCTTCTCCTGCTCTAGCTGCTTCTATTGCCGCGTTTAAAGCTAGTAGGTTGGTTTGATCCGCAATACTCGTAATGATGGTCACCATCTCTTCAATTGATCGGAACTTATCACCCATTTCCTCGACATGATTAGCCGTACGTAAAACAGAAGATTCTACGTTTTGAATTTGTGATACAACTTCTTGAGAATGACTAACACTTGTTTCCACAAGTCCCGTCATTGCTGATGATGACTCTGCAATTTCTGAAGTTGTATCAGCCAGTCGTTGAATACCAATCGACATCTCATTCATAGTTAATACAACCTCTTGATTATTTTGCTGCTGTTGCTCACTACCAGCAGCAATTTCAATAATTCGATCTGCAATTTGAGCGTTTGATTCTTCCACATGCTGAGAAGTCTCATCAATTTTTTGAACAACATTTTGTAAAGCAAATGTGCGTTGTTGAATCGTATGGAAAGTTTCTTTTAATTTTTGTAGTGATTCTCTGAAGGATTGTGCAAATATTGTAATTTCATTTGCTCCTTTTAGCTGGATTTTCTCCACTGCTATCGTTGCCTTAGCAATATCACCTTGAGCAAAACTTTGTGCTGCATCACCTAAATGTGCAAGAGGTTTTAACGCTCCATTAATATAACGATATAGGATGAACATAACAATACCTGTTAAAGCTAATATGACAATAATTAATGCAGGTAAAATAGCCGTTAATACGGCATTCGCAACATTGCTTACCTCTGTTGCTTCTATATCGACCCCAACAAAGGCAACAGTATTCCCTGCCTCATCCTTTAATGGAACAGTACCAGATAAATAATCTCCAAAATCACTATGTAAAATAGCGGAATAATAACTTCCTGTATTCTTTACCTTTTCAATATCCTTGTAGTATGTGGTGGAGGACTCATCTCCTATAGCTCCAGCATTTTCTTGATCATCTGCTGGCATACCGTCCACTAAAAAACGTACCTTTTTATCTTCCTGTGGTACTGCGAAAGTATAGGCATAGAGAACACCATTTATTTCACGTAATTCGTTGAGCTCTTCTCGAAGTCGCCAATATAACTCAGATTCTTTTGGTTCCTTTGAGAGTTGTTCATATTCAGCAGCATTTAGATGTTTTGCAATATTCTCAGCAACTGCAACTGCCTGTGACCCCATGGTTTTATTAACAGATGATTTTGCTGTGTAGATAGTTGTTATAACGAAAAAAGATAACAAAGCCACTAACATTACCAATAACATTAACACTATTTTATTGCTTAATTTGCCTGTCGCTCGCATACTTTCCTCCTTTAATATACTGATATACTAATATCTTAATAGTTCCTATTGTACTATTTTTTCAACTATTTCGACAATAAATCTATGATATTAAGCATATCCAAATAATTAATGCAATTAAAGTGGCGAACAGTGTCGGAATGGTAAGAATAACACCGATTTTAAAATATTGTCCCCAGCTAATTTTAATGCCTTTCTGGGCTAATATATGAAGCCATAGCAATGTTGCCAGTGAACCAATCGGTGTCATTTTTGGACCTAAATTCGTACCAATTATATTTGCATAAATCAGTCCTTCTTTCATCATGCCCGATGCACTTGTTTCTGAAATCGCCAAAGCATCTATCATAACAGTAGGTAAATTGTTCATGACAGCAGACAAAATGGCAGCGACAAATCCCATTGTCATCGTTGCTACTACGAAGCCCTGTTGTATAGCTAGTTCAAATAAATTTGCTAACATTCCTGTCATCCCTACATTTTTTAACCCATAGACAACCACATACATGCCAATTGAGAAGAACACAATATTCCATGGCGCTCCTTTTACAACTCTTTTTGTATCTACCACAGAGCTACGCTGTGCTAGCCATAAGAATATTGCAGCGACCCCACATAAAATAAAAGATACAGGGATGTGTAAAACCTCACCAGCTACGAAGCCCACTAATAGAATCCCAATTACATACCAAGCGATCGAAAATAATTTGGGATCTCGGATTGCCTGACTTGGTTGCTCAACGGCCTCAAGAGAATAATGTTGTGGTATGGAACGGCGAAAAACAATGTAAAGTACTACTATACTTGCCACTAACGAAAAGAAATTCGGTACAAGCATATGAACTGCATAATCTATAAAGCCTATATCGAAAAAGTCAGCTGATACGATATTCGTTAAATTGCTAATAACGAACGGTAACGAGGTTGTATCTGCTATAAATCCACTTGCAATAATAAATGGAAAGATCATTTTTTCACTCAAGTTCAGTTTTCTCACCATCGCTAAAACGATCGGCGTTAGAATTAAAGCACCCCCATCGTTCGCAAACAAAGCCGATACAACAGCTCCAAGGCAACTAATATAAACAAATAAGCGAATTCCACTTCCCTTTGCAAGTCGTGCCATATGTAGAGCAGCCCATTCGAAAAAGCCAATTTCATCTAAGATGAGTGAAATTAAAATAATACCAATAAATGATAGCGTTGCATTCCAAACAATCCCCGTTACCTCTAACACATCATGCCAGGTTACTACACCTATTAATAGCGCAATAGCTGCTCCTATACAGGCTGACCAGCCAATTGATAGTTTTCGTGGTTGCACTATGACAAAAAATAATGTGACTAAAAATAAAATAATGGCTAAAGCAGTCTGCATCGTTTTCCTCCCTAATTAAAAACCAGTAGCTTAAATGCTACTGGTTTACTCATTTTGTTAATATTTATTCGCCTAAATCTGCATTGTGGAAAACATTCTGTACATCTTCTAAATCTTCTAATGCATCAATTAGTTTTTCAAACTTCGCTACATCGTCGCCAGTTAAAGTCACTTCTGTTTGAGGCAACATAGAAAGCTCTGCTACTGTAAATTCTTCTACGCCCGCAGCCTTTAATGCTTCTTGTGTCGCAAAGAATTGGTCTGGCTCTGCATAAATAATTACCGCTTCTTCCTCTTCTAGAATATCGCGAGCATCAATATCAGCTTCCATTAAAATCTCTAGTACTTCATCAGCGGTTTTACCTTCTAAGCCAATAACTGCTGTTGAATCGAACATATAAGCTACAGATCCACTGACACCCATATTGCCGTTATTTTTACCAAATGCTGCACGTACATCTGATGCTGTACGATTTACATTGTTTGTTAAAGCATCCACGATAATCATTGTGCCGGCTGGTCCAAAGCCTTCATAACGTAATTCATCAAAGCTTTCATCACCGCCACCTTTTGCTTTATCAATGGCTTTTTCTATAATATGTTTTGGAACACTGTATGTTTTTGCGCGTTCAAGCACTACTTTAAGTGCACGGTTTGACTCTGGATCTGGTTCGCCCGATTTAGCTGCCACATAAATTTCTCGCCCAAATTTTGCATTAATACGGCTTGTGCTTTGATCTTTAGACGCTTTCTTTTCTTTAATATTGTTCCACTTACGACCCATTGTTTCCACTCTCTTTCAAAAGATAAATTTATAAAAATAATAGATACACAGTTGTATATCTGTAAATGGTAATTAAATACTTATCGTATCTTTACTCTGCAAATAATAACACAATGATGCTTACAAAGCTAGATATACCAATGTTTAAGGTAGCATTTTTCTAAAAAAATGGCTGTTAAAATTTACGATTTTAGCGCCATCTTACAACAGCTCTTGTTTAATTTTTGCTAGCAATGCCCGACAGCCTTCTTGCACCAATTCATAGGTTTCCTGAAAATCACCTGTATAATAAGGATCCGGGACATCCTTACGATGCGCTGTTAAATCTAAAAAACGAAAAATCTTTGGCGAGTTTGGATTGCCTAGTATTGTGCGGATATTACGAATATTGCTTTCATCCATTCCAATAATATAAGCAAACTTTTCAAAATCAGACTTTTGTAATTGTCGACCTTGCATATCTATTGTAGAAATACCATATTCCCTAAGCTTATCCTGTGTACCTCTATGTGGAGGTTCGCCAATATGCCATGAGCTAGTAGCAGCGGAATCCACTTCAATTTTATCTTCTAAATGCTCTTTCTTCACCATGTCGCGCATGACCGCCTCAGCCATGGGTGAGCGACAGATATTACCTAAACATACGAAAAGTACTCGAATCATTTTATTTTCCTCCTACAACAAAGCACTCAAAATCAATTTGATTCTGAGTGCCGTTTGCTTTTATTTTACGGGAATACGTTTCTGTAGTTCTTCTGTTAGAGCAACTAATTCATGCTCAAGGTGTTGAGTAAACTGCTCACGACCTTCTTTACCCTTGCCTGTTACATAAAAAGGCTCACCATAAATTAAATAGCCTTTGCCTCGCTTCATTACATCACCCACATTACGTGCACCAACATAAGCAGCTGGAACAATTTGCGCCTTTGCCAACTGTGCAATGGTAATAGCCCCTTGTTTTAAATCTGTTCCTTCTGCACTACGTGTCCCAGAGGGGAAAATCCCTACAATTTTACCTTCCTTCAATAACTGCGAAGGAATTTTAATCACGCTTGGTCCAGGATTATCACGGTCTACCGGAAAAGCATTTAAATGCTTAACAAGCCAGCCAAGCCCTTTCATTTCAAATAATTGCTTCTTCGCCATAAAGTGAATTTCACGAGGGTACATGGCTACACCAAGGTTTAAAATATCCACATAGCCAGTATGTGTACAAGCTATAATAAACCCACCCTCTTTCGGCAAGTTTTCTTCTCCGTATACACGAGCCTTTGAACCCATTAATTTTAATATTACTTTGACAACATTTGCTGCTAGTTTATACACTGTTACATTCCTACCTTATTCAATAGTTATTCCCATTGTAATCGAAAATACCAGTATACTGCAATTGCAGGTGACCAACTTAAACCTTCCCTACTAATAGATCCACATCAATCGTGATTTCATTTAGTTCAACGGCTGTTTGTTCTGCTTTATGCCAACCCATTGGTGTCATCTCTAATAGAGCGGGTACTAGCTCTTCTGAAAGCGGTAAAGTATAAGTTACACGTTCTACGTTTACCTCACAAAAACTTTCTTGAAAACGAGCTACAATTTGTTCATTAGAATAAGTTTCCTTGTTTGAATCTGCATATAATTGAGCACGCAGTTCCCGCAAATAACCACTTTGCGGTACAACCTTCACAAGACAGCCATTCGGTGTAAGAAGTCGTTTAAACTCCTCATAATTTGCTGGTGATAGTATATTTAAAATGGCATCGAAACTCGCTTGAGCAAATGGACTTTTAGCTAAATCCCCTACACACCAAATTTGTTGAGGATAATGACGTGCTGCAGCCAAAATGCCCTCCTTCGCTATGTCAATTCCAACGCCAATACCATGATCTCTATCATTCATAATGCGAGCTAAATGTGAGCCCTCTCCACAACCAGTATCGAGCACCGTTTTTGCAGAGCTTATAAGCTCACCGATTCGGGCTTCTACAGCATCATAAATCCCACTATCAATAACAGCCTTGCGGGATTCAAAAAGGCTCTTACTATATTTAGAAGCGGCGTTATGTGTCAGCATATTGACATAGCCTTGTTTCGCAATATCAAAGGAATGGTTAGAAGTACAAACCAATCTCCCCTGCTCATATACATGCATTGATTGCTGACAGATTGGACAAGCAAAAAGGGTGATATGTTGATCCATTAATGCCGCCCCGATAGCACGTTTCGATAATGCGCCCATTTCTATGCCTCCTTTTTGTCGTTCGGTGATACAAGAGCATAACGCTCCCATTTACGACTTTTCCATCTAAAGTATACGATAATTGCCCGCACCCATTCATCTGCTGAAATGGCTAGCCAAATTCCGACCAAGCCCCAATCCAATACAAAGACAAATAAATAGCCAAGCGGCAGGCTCATGCAAACCATTGATAGAAAACCAATTTTCACAGGGAATCTAGCATCCCCAGAAGCGCGTAAAGAGTTAATGACAACGATATTCATTGTGCGACCAGTCTCTAGCAAAATACTTAATGCTAACACGGATGCCCCAATCTTAATGACTTCTGGATTATCAGTAAATACCTGCATAAGTGGCTTACGGAATAGCGTAACGACTGCGACCATAATAATCGTAAAAGCAAATGCTGCACGAACACTTTTCCATAGCTGATGATACGCCTCATCTTTTTCTCCTGCACCTACATGACGACCAATAATAATGGCTGTTCCTGTACCAATGGCAATTGCAAATAAATACGTAAACATCGAAATATTCATAGCATATTGTCGTGCTGCTAGTGTTTCTGCTCCTAAGTAAGTCGCATAATATAAAAAGATGATTTGGCAAAATTGATAAAGTACCTGTTCAAACGCAGATGGTAAACCAATGTTTAATATTTTTCTCACATATTCCTTTGAATACTCAAAAAAATATTGTAACTTTACGCGCACTTCCATTACCTGATACAGCAACCAGAAAAATACTAGGACGGCTAATCCGCGACTAATGACAGAGGAAATAGCCGCTCCTTTCACACCAAGCTCTGGTAAACCTAAATTCCCAAAAATAAGACCGTAGTTTAGCACAACATGTAAGACGTTCATGCCAAGCGAAACGTACATAGTTTGTTTTGTCCAACCATGTACACGAATAATTGCAGCGAGTGCATTAATAATAGCCTGTAGGAAAATAAAACTCCCAATGATGGCTAAGTAACTTTGTGCATAGTGGAGTACTTCTCCCTGCAAGTTCATCATTGTCATTAAATGTCTCGCAAAGAAGAAAAATAAAATACTCATTAAAAGCCCAACGACCAAATTCATCGTGACCGCTAACGCCGAGATCTTGGCCGCTTCAAAAAAGCGTTTGGAGCCTAAATACTGAGAAACAACAATAGATGCACCATTGCCCACTACCTCCAGAATCAAGATGGCAATATGGATATATTGATTGGCTGCACCTACTCCTGATACAGCATTATCTGATAAAGCACTGAGCATAAAAGTATCGGCTAGTCCCATCAACATAAATAGAAAAACTTCTAAGAAGATTGGCCATGTTAAATGGAATAGACTTAACTTATTTGTCTCTTTAATTGTGTCTGCCAATACTTTCACTTCTCCTATTTTTTCTTAAAAATCTATTGTATCTTATCACAAATATTCAGACTGTAAAGAGATTTATAGGAAGACAGTGCTTCCACATAAAAAATCCCTTTCACATCGTGTGAAAGGGCTCATTTTTAAATTAAGCAATAAGATTGTAATTGCTCTCGTTTTTCAATTGTTAGGCCAAATTCCTGCTCTAAAAACCCAGTCTTAGAACCATAGCGACGATCCATCGCATCCAATGCTGCTTGTAAATAGTCTTCACGGGCGGACATTAATGCATAAAATTGCTGTAGTTCTTGCTCATTATACTGATGCTGAATAGCCTGAGCCATTCGTTCTACCATTGGACGTAAATGTATATTAGTATCTAAATAATCCTCCATGATAGTCTCCACGGGTACATCTAAAGCTAGTAAAATAAGTGCTCCTCCAATACCCGTTCGGTCCTTACCAACTGCGCAATGATGTACAAGACCTAGATTATTAGGATTTTGAATCGTTTGCATTAACTCTTTAAATGAAAGATTGTTAAAAGGCATTTGTGCATAAAAATCCCGAAACATCTCAGGGCTTACCACTTTATAGAAATCTCTACCACCAGCATTGGTTGGCATTTCAAAAGCATGATTACCCTTCGCTGGGATTTGTATATATTGAGCATGCGAGAACACTGGGTTAGGATTATGATACGCCTCATTGTTATCGCGATAATCAAAAATGGTCTTAATCCCTAACGTTTCAAATAGCTCTTTATCCGACAGTGTCATTTTTCCAAGGGCAGCTGAGCGGTAAAATAAACCGTTCTTTACCCTACGCCCATCTTTTGTTTTATATCCACCCATGTCTCGGAAATTATAGACTGCTTCAAATGGAATTACCTTTGTCTCTAATTGCTCCAATCACTACACCTCCTAAGATTATCAAGCATACTTACTTTTATTTTAAAGAACAAACTACATTAATTCCAATTTTCACGCTAGGTAATAATTTAAACCACATAAAAAATGCTAGCTGAATGGCTGACAGCTAGCATGGAAACATTTCTTATTTAAATAACTCTGGGTACACAGCCTTCGCTACTAATTCTACAGCTTCACCAATACGCGGACCAGGTCGATTAGAGATATCTGTATCAATGGACAATACCGCTTTGTTTTGAATAGCTTTCACAGTATTCCAACCATCACGTCCAAGAATTTCTCCTATTGGATCTTCTGTATAGTTTACTGTTGTTAAAATAACATCTGGATTTTTCGCAATAACATCTTCCTCATTCACTTTTGCCCAGCTATTCAAGTCAGAAAAAACATTATTAACATTAGCTGCATCTAATATTTCTTGCTGGAAAGTGCTAGAGCCTGCTGTATATATATCTGGCTTAGGGCTAACCTCTAAATAAACATTTTTCGGCGTTTTTACATCCTTCACCTTCGTTTGTACTTCAGCAATTTTCGCTTTAATCTCTTCGTTTAATTTATTTCCTTTATCAGGAACATCCATCACAGCAGCAATTTGTTCGATATCTCCATAAACATCGTCGAAAGTAGTCGCAGATTGAATAACAAACACTTTAATTCCTGCGTCCTCAAGCGGCTTTAGGGCATCCTTATCACCGATTGTATAAGCAATGACAACATCTGGCTTTAACGCTATAATTCTTTCACTGTTAAAGTTCGTAGTATCAGAGACACGTTCAATTTTTTGTGCTTCCTCTGGGTAAGTATCGTACTCAGTTGCTCCTACAATTTTATCGCCAACACCTAAAGCAAACAAAATTTCAGTATTACTTGGTTGTAAAGATACAACTGTTTTTGGTACTTCTTTAAACTCTATTTCCACTCCACGGTCATCTGTCACTTTATAGCTTGTTTTCTCTGCTTGTTGTGTATCTTGCGAAGCATCTTTATTTTTTGTATCTTCAGCAGTGCCACAGCCTGCTAATACCAGTGCAAGTAAGAGCACTGATAGCCATTGGAAATTAAATACTTTTTTCATTGTTATTCTCCTTTTTCTTTTTCATTGGGTAGGATTTACTAATAAACGGTATTTCCGCTATTCCAGCTTGCTGATTCATAAAAACAGCCATGACAAAACATACATTAGCTAATAAACCAAGGTAATCGAAAAGAATAGCTGGAACCTCTCGTTCTTCTGATACTTTGTGTAAAGTACGATATGATTTTTTTGCCTCACTGCGACAAAGATGTAAGGCTGCAGCAGCCTCTGTTCCTTGAGGTAAAACAAAACTTTGAATCTCTTCCTTCACATGGCGAACGTAAAAATCATAACGTTCACTTAACCAAGATAAATCCTCTTCAGTTACTGCTAATTTCCCACGTACTGAGCCATTCACATGATAAGCCATAGGTAACATAAGCAATAAATCCTCAGCAACAACTTGAACATCCTCTTTTTTTACCGCAGCTAATGCAACTCCTAGATGTGTTGTCAGGCTATCTGTTCGAATTTCAAAATCGACCGTTGAAGCTTTCTCACGCATAAATGGATAACAAGAATAACGGGCATCTTTTTTCACTTGCTTCCCCCCTATTTTCTATAATGAAAAATTCTTATTTGAAAGGCATAAAAAAGTCGCTCCTTTTTGCAAAGGAACGACAAAAATAACATAATGAGCCATCAAACTGGACAAAGCCTATGTATTTGCCGTATATCCTCCTAGCTTCCGAGAAGTTTTTATACGTTCAAATAAAGGTCGGTCTCCTGGCTTGTACAGTTCGTCACATGAAACGAATGTGTTATAAAGGACCTTCCCATCTTCTTTGAGACAGTGGTAAATCTTTATAATGGCTGCACTTACAGTTGCGGAAACAGCTCCGGTTTTTCACCGGATTCCCGATTATGCTAATTAGCACCTTTATTCTGCAAGAATATTTCATTTGTAAAGCAGTTTATCATATATGCTTCAGAAAAAATAGCTGTACACAGTTTTAAAATATAGCATTATTTCTACTTGAAGAGAAAACCCTAACAAATTTTTACATTATTAAGAAATTTACTATAATAGTGTTTCAATTGCTTTTTCAATATCGAGCTGTGAATCTGTTGGTTCAAAGCGTGCGACGGTCTTACCATTAGCATCTACTAGAAATTTTGTAAAGTTCCAGCGAATATTACGACCATCTAAAAAGCTTGGGGCAAGTTGAACAATTGCTTCTGCCAACATTTTCTCCTGCATACTTGCCTTCCCAAACTCTCGGTAATCCACTTCATGCTTTAAATAATTAAAGAGTGGATGGGTAGCCTCTCCATTTACCTGTACAAGCTCAAAAATCGGGAATGTGACCCCATAGTTTACCTTGCATAGATGCTTAGTTTCCTCCCCATCTTCAGGATTTTGATGGCCAAATTGATCACAAGGGAATCCAAGAACTACAAAATTCTCTTTTCCATATCTATCATACATTTTCTGTAAGTCTTCAAATTGATATGTAAATCGGCATTGGTTTGCCGTGTTAACAATTAACATTGTTTTTCCACGATATGTTTCCATCGATAAAATTTCGCCATTAGGCTTCCGAACTAGATAATTATAAATGCTCATGCATAATCCCCTTTTTTCATTCATTATAGTTGACTATTCTATCGTTCATCAAAGAATTTGCACAAAAAAACACCACCTCGCTACTTTGAACGGATGGCTGACTTATACTTCTTTTTATATTTAGCATCTTGTTCTTCATTAATTAAACGATGGGCAATATCTAATAATTTCGAGTCATTTGTTTGATCATATAACTTTTTAAATGACATTATAATATCCTGACGAATAAGAGATGGCTGTTTTTCATCTATACATGTTTGAAATCTTTTAGCTAGATACGATACAACCAAATCTCTTTGTACTGGACCCGCCTGTCCAATTTTCCAAATTGCTTGTAATGCATGCCTTGCCGTAGCAGATTGTTCATCGTAAGTCACAGCCCAAATCTTTAAAAAATCCTCCAAGACCCTTTCTTCTGGATCACTTTTTGCAGCTAAAGCGCATAAAATTTGTGCAGCACGTGCACGAGAATAACCATTATTGTATGTAAGAGCTTTTATTAGCTGTTCCCAAACTGCATATGTCCAATCTACGGGTTCTTGCATAATTTTTATTAATTCCTCGTAAGATTCATATTGAATATCGCGATCATGCTCTGTTAGATTACTAAAAAGTTGCAAAATCTCTTTTTCCATAATTCATCCCTACCTTTATTGTTTCAGAACGTAATAAAATTTGATTTATGGTTACACTTAACTTAATTTTTTCGCAAAGAAGGTGAGTTTATGAATAAATTTAATGCTAGGAAATTGATTTTTCGGTTGATTGTGATAATATCACTACTTCTAGCTGCCTATTTTGTTATCCCAGTGTCCATGCCTTTAATACTTGCTGGGATTAGTGCATTTTTCTTAGAACCAATTGTCATGTTCTTTAAACGGAAATGGAAAATGTCACGGAAAATAGCAGTTGCTTTTATTTACATAGTGAGTGTTATTGTTATATCTATTATTTGTTATCTTTCTATTACACAAATAATGACACAAATAATTTTACTATCTAAGCAAGCTCCCTATTATATTTCCAAGCTATCAGATATGTGGCTTCATATGCAAGAAAATATTTCTAAATACACAGAAGACTTTCCACCTGAAGTAAGTGCTTCGCTTCAAAAAACCACTATGGATTTCATAAAGAAAGTCGAAGAATCCTTTTTAAGCTTCTTTAATTATAGCAAAGTTTCTGCCTTCTTTTCAGAGATACCCAGCCTATTTATCAGTCTTCTCGTTTATATGATTGCGCTATTCCTATTTATGCTTGATTTGCCTAAGTTAAAGCAAATCACTTATAAATATTTAAAGCCCAATACAGCAAAGAAGATAAAAATTATTTTAAATCGCTTAAAAGATGCAACATTTGGCTATATGAAGGCTCACTTATTTGTAAGCTTTATTATTGGAGGCGTCACACTCATTGGACTGCTATTAATCCAACCGAAATATGCAGTAACAATGACGATTATTATCTGGTTAATAGATATTGTACCATTCCTAGGCTCTATCATTATTCTAGCGCCATGGGGACTTTACCACCTGTTGATGGGAAACACCTCTATAGCTGTAAAATTATTCATCTTAGCTGCTATTTTACTTATTATTCGTCGAGTAGTCGAGCCTAAATTAATGGGAGACCATATCGGTTTATCCACTTTACCAACATTAATTTCCATGTTCATAGGTCTACAGTTATTTGGTATTATCGGTTTACTTGTCGGCCCATTCGTTATTATTTTCTTTATTGCCTTGAAAGAGACAGGTGTCATCAAAGTAAATTTTAAAATTTAATATCAATTTAATATGCAGGAAAGTCTCTTTTCAAGAATAGAAGTAGTCGTCTTGTTTCTTTTGAAAGAATAGCATTCCAAAAACAAAAAAGGTCATCTTTGTATATTTTTCTCTACAAAGATGACCTTTTTCTTATCTCAACCGTCTATATATTAGTGAGGCCTATTGAATACGTCCAAAGCCTACTAAGTATTGATTCCACCAATCAAGTGATTCAATTACGACACCATTGTTTTGAGCGTCGATCATTGTGTTATTACCTAAATAAATACCTACGTGAGCTACACCTGAACCATAGCTGAAGAACACTAAGTCCCCAACGCGTGCTTCACCTGCTGAAATGCGTTGTGTTGCTAAATATTGTTGTGATGCTGTACGAGGTAAAGAAACACCCGCTTGCTTATATGACCATTGTACAAGACCTGAACAGTCAAAACCTGTCGATGGGTTGCTACCACCCCAAACATAAGGACGTCCTAGGAATTGTTTAGCTGTTGAAATGGCATCTCCTGAAGAAACAGTGCCAGCTCCTGACCCAACAATAATTTTTTGTGGTTCGCCTCCACCATTATTCTGAGTTGCTTGTATAACTGGTGTAGCTGCTTGAAGTGCACGTAAACGAGCTGCCTCTTCTTCAGCTGCTTTACGCTCTGCTTCTAAACGTTCTTCTTCTTGTTTCGTTGCAATTTCAGCTTTTAATGCAAGTGATTTCGCTTCGTTCTCAGCTTTCTTCACTTCCATTTCGCTTTCTTTTTGCTGAAGCTCTTGGAATTGTTTTTGAAGTTCCTTTTGTTTTTCATCTAATGTAGCTTTTTGTTGCTCTAAGCTTGCTTTATCTGCTTCCTGTTGATCCACTAATTCTTGGTCAGCATCCATTAATGTTTTTACCGCTACGACACGATCCATTAAATCTGCAAAGCTTTTTGCCTCAAGCACTACATTTAAATAAACACCTACAGTGTTGTCTTGCGCTTGATATGCAGCCATACGCTCACTTAAAATTTTTGAACGTTGCTCGATACGTTTTTGTGTTTCAACAATACTAGCATCCACTTCTTTAATATCTGCTTGTACTTGTTTAAATACCTTTACTTTTGCGTCGATCTCTTGTTGTAGTCTCGTTAGTTCTTCTTGTAATTTTTTAATTTGTGCATCTATTTCAGCCTTTTTCTCAATCATTTGTTGAGAAGTTTCTTCGGCATGTACTTCTGTTGGTTGAATTGTATTAAATAATAAGCCGCCAGCTAGTGCTAATGCTAGCACCATCGACTTACGCCATTTGTTACGCTTAGCCACGTTACCTTCATTTCCCTTCATCTATCAATTTCGCTCTCGATATTCTATGTAATCACTTGAACGATTTCTATTTTAATTAAATGTTCTTATATTTATTTTAGCCTTTTAAAGTTTAGCATTTTCTACATAACTTTTATACTATTTCATGTCTATTTAATACATTAGTAAAACTCGAAATATTTCTGTAACATTCGCACTTAAACTACATTATTCTACATAATACATTTTTCTTCTACACAGAGAAACTATTAGCTAATTCGACATTAGACCTAACAGATCTTTTGTAATGTTTTTGTAATATTTGAGGGTGCCAAAGAAAAAGGTAGGGAAAAAATTCCCTACCTATTGCTTCATCGACCTTAATGCTTGTATAGATAATCTCACTAACAAAATAGCACATAAAAATAAACCTAAATATGCCGCTGTGTTCAAATAGACCGCATAAGAATCGTGGATAAATTGTGAAATAGCTAAAAGAGCGACAGATATAATACCAAAAGTTATACCCACCAGCAGCAAAACAAATTGAGAAAACAAATGTGTAATAAAACGTGAATTATGTTCATCCGAAAAGACATCATGATGTAAAATGATTTTTCCGCTCTCAACTCGCTGAATGAGCTGATCGACTCTTCTAGGCATTTTACGCAAAGTCGGTATTAGCATAGATAATTCTTCTTGCAGCCGCTCCTTAGTTGCCATCGGTTCTTTAAAAGGCTTAAGGAAAGAGGCACGCATATATGTAGCAGAAAAATCCTTTGCCTCAGTAAAGATATCAAAACGTGGATCTATTACCCGTAATGTGCCATCTAACGTCACTAAGGAACGGAGAGCTAATCCCACTGCTGGATAGAATGCAAGTCCAAAATCTCTTACCACTGTAAATAGCGCGTGAATTAATTCTTCAGTAGGTATACGGTCAACATAGGAAATTTTCAGTAAAATTTGGTCGATTGCCTGCTCCATTCTCCCACGTTCTGCATGATCAGCATTTTCCACTAATAATGTTAAACCATCATATAAAACGCTTGAATCATTTAGTTGAATGCCCATCAAAAATAACTTTAAGCCTTCTTGCTGTGTTGCACCTAAACGTCCTACTGCGCCAAAGTCAAGCAAGACTGGTGTTCCATCTGTTTCATCGATATGGATATTTCCCGGATGTGGGTCTGCATGAAAAATACCAGAGAATAGCATCTGCTCAAAAAATGAGTAGAGTACGGTTCTTGCAAATTGCCTACGATCAATCGACAAACGATTAAATTCAGATGCCCCCTCTGCCACACTTTGTCCACGAATATACTCCATCACAATAACATTTTCATTACTGTAAGGCGTAAATATTTTAGGAATTCGAACCTTGTAATCGCTTTTCGCCAGTGCATTCTTCACCTGTAGCGTATTACGTACTTCAATATCTAAATGAATCTCCTCACGTAGCCCCTCTGCAAATCCCCCAGCCAACTCTCGAAAGCCTAATGATTCTGCCCAGGTTGATTTTGTGGATAGCCAATTAGCAAATTCCTCTAAAATTTCAAGGTCATCGCGCATAATTCCCTTTACTTCTGGACGCAATAGCTTGACTACCACCTCTTCATAATTTTTAAGCCTTGCTTTATGCACTTGGCCAATAGAGGCTGCTGCAATGGGTTCCATTTGAAATTGGCTAAATATTTCGTCCATTGATTGCGGAAGAGATCTCTCTAAAATTTGTTTCACTTGCTCCTCTGATAAAGGCCTTACTCGGTGTTGAAGCCTTTCTAATTCATCAATAAAAATAGGTGAAAAAAGCTCTTTTCGTGTGGAAAGTACCTGGCCAAATTTGATGAAAATCCCACCACATTGTTCTAACGTTGCGCGCAAAGCAATTGCAAGTTCTTTTTCATTTTCTCGTTGCCTCGCAAATTTAATCGTTTGTACGACACCGTTTGTAACAGCAATTTTTAATACCTGACGCAGGCGTTTCTGCTGTCGCCAATAGCTACGCAATCGCAATAGTAAAGATTTTTGGCCGTGACGGCGATCTCCATTCGTAATGCCACTAGGGTCAAAAAGCTCAAATACCAAATAAAGCAACATCGAAATTAGTAGCATACTACCGATCCAAATTAGTGTGCTTACCTCAGTTACTGTTTGCATCATCGTTTCTGATAAAAAATCTGTATGGCGTAGATAAGAATACCAGTACACAAAAGAGGTTAATGTCACACTAATAACGACTGACAGCACTCTTCGCACAAAATTAATATTCGAGCCAATTAATCGTCCACTCACAATATAAATCAAACCCGATACTATGAGGATTTGGGTTAAAAATTTCAAAAAGATCAATATGTCACCCCCTGTGCCATTTCCATTTCCTACTACCGTTAGTATAGCAAATTTGTGCATCAACTTTCTTGAACGAGGAACACCACAGAAAATTTATTAATTTGGCACCTTGATAATATACCCTTTAGGGTATATTATTTATTTGTAGTATTCAAACTACATAATTCTCCTATTTTTAGAAACAAAACCTTTATTTAAGAGACTCTAAATACCCCATTATGTATTTACTATGAAAAGGAGTGTTTACATTGAGTAAAAAATTTTTAATAGTCGGCGGCGTTGCAGGTGGTGCATCCACAGCGGCTCGTCTTCGTCGTCTAGATGAAAAGGCAGAAATTATTATATTTGAAAAGGGGCCGAATGTTTCATTCTCTAATTGTTCTCTCCCCTTCCATTTAAGCGGGATTGTTGAAAATAGCGACAAATTAATTTTAATGACGCCTCAAGGCTTCCAAACAAAATACAATATAGAGGCTCGTGTTCAGCAAGAAGTTGTACGTATTAACAGAGAGCAAAAAACCATCACCATTAAGGATTTAAAAACGAATAGAGATTATGAGGAAAGTTACGATACGTTAATTTTATCCCCAGGAGCAAGTCCTATCGTCCCTGACTTAGAGGGCATTCATTCTAAGCACGTCTTTACCATTAGAAACGTGGCTGATATTGACCGTTTAAATTGGTATCTACAAACAGATAATGTACAGGATATTGCCGTGGTCGGCGGAGGCTTCATTGGTGTAGAGGTAGCAGAAAATTTGAAGCTAGCAGGCTATAATGTATCTCTAGTTGAATTTGGCCAACAAATTATGGTCCCTTTTGATTATGATATGGCTCAAATCTTACACAAGGAAATGACTGATAAAGGGGTTCAAGTTATTGTCAATGACGGTCTTGCAAAGGTTACACCAAATAATGTGACGTTGAACTCAGGCAAACAATTGAAAGCCCAAGCAGTAGTATTAGCAATTGGCGTTCGACCTGAAATCCGCTTAGCCAAAGAGGCCGGGCTAACAATTGGTGAACTCGGAGGTATTCAAGTTGATGCAAATTACGTGACGTCTGATCCTTCCATATATGCTGTGGGAGATGCGATTGAAGTATTCCATCAGCTTACCCATAAACAGACGCGCCTTGCTTTAGCCGGTCCCGCTCAACGACAAGCACGTGCAGCAGCTAATCATATGTATAACATCCCTCATCACAACAAAGGAGTCATTGGATCTTCAAGCGTACAAATTTTCGATCTCGTATGCGCGACAACAGGTTTGAACGAAAAAACAGCCCTAGCAAATGGCTTTCAAGCAAAAAGTGTTTATTTGATAGCTCCAGACAAAGTAGGACTAATGCCAAATAGTAATCCACTTCACTTTAAGCTCGTTTATGAAACACCGACGGGTAAAATACTAGGGGCTCAAGCAATAGGTAAAGGTAATGCAGATAAGAGGATTGATGTTATAGCTACCCTCATCACAATGGGCGGTACATTAGAAGATTTAAAGGAGCTAGAGTTATCCTATTCTCCAATGTTTAACACTGCCCGTGATATTGTTAATTTGGCAGCTCTTGTAGCTCAAAATCTATTACACGGACACTTTAAGCAGGTAAAAGTTGATGAAGTAAGGGAACTCATTGAAAATCAAGCCTTTTTCTTAGACGTTCGTGAAAAAAATGAATTTGAATCCGGTCACCTTATCAATGCACACAATATTCCTCTAAGTGAACTTCGGGAAAGAATGGATGAAATTCCGAAGGATCAAGCAGTGTATGTGCATTGCCGATCTGGTCAACGTAGCTATAATGCTGTTATGGCCCTTCAAAATAGCGGTTTTTCTAACGTCTTTAATGTAAGTGGGTCATTCCTAGGGATTTGCTTATACGAATATTTTACAGATATCACAACGAACAGAGATAAAATAGTAACTGCTTATAATTTTAAATAAGTTAAAGGGATGCCAATTATCAGCATCCCTTTTCTTCGTTAATTTGTAGACAAAACTTTTTCCCAGTCAATCGTACCATTTTTAACTTGTTCACGTTTTTCCTTAGTCATGATGTCATTTGGACGCCCGCCTTTTGGCCAATCTTTTTCATGGTTTGCCCACTCTGGACGATCTTGCGATAAAATAAAGGCAGCTAAATCTGCAGCTTCTTGATCTGTTAATGTTCCCGCTGCACCTATCGGCATATTATTTTGAATATAGCCAGCCATTTTTGACATACGTGCCATACCTGCGCCATCATTAAATGAATTATCTCCCCATAAAGCTGGGCCAGTATTAGCACCAGTTCCTGCGCCATCAGCTGCATGACAGGCTATACAGGACTGTGCATAAAGCTCCTCACCATCTGCAACATTTGGAATCGGCACATTCTTCATATCACTTGTGCCCGCCCATTCACGTTTTGCTCCAATCGGAACACCTTCAGAAATATAAGCGAAATACGCCACCATAGCCTCTAGTTCATCACTATTCATTTCGAATTTTTTACCATTCATACTCCGAACCATACAGCCATTAATCCGTTCTTCTATTGTAACTACACCACCTGAGCGTCCAATATACTGTGGATAATTTGCCATTACACCTACTAATGATGAGGCTTGCTCGTCATAGCCAGCACCGGCATGACAGCTTGTGCAAGATAATTGGTTGCCCACATATTCATCTGCCGCAACATGTGTGTTATTAACAAGTTCATAGCCCGTTAATATTGCTTCTTTCATTGGACCATCTGGTACTTCTTCAATACTTGGCGGAGCATAGACCACTGACTGAGCAGCTGCTGTTGTTGGTATTTGTGTTTGCACTGTCGCTTCTTTCTCACTCACATTCGAATCAACTGTAATTTTGTCACTGACAAACGTCCCAACAAAAATGGCGCCTGCTAACAGTACTGTTCCTGCTACTCCTGCTACTATAGGTTTCATCTATAATACCCCCCTTTGTATTCTCACTTATATTTTAGCAACATAACAATTTATTGGATGTGATTTTTCTCACACTACCATAAAATAGAACCATTCAGATGATAAAAAAGGATAAATTATACATTTTATTTTGTTCTATAACACAGAAAACAAGACTTAATACCTCTTGCAGTATTCATTTGTTCGAAAAAAAAAGCGTCAAGTACACATACGCACTCGACACCTTTAAAGCCTTTTATAGTTTACACTGTCCATCAGCACATACCGATTCTCCATTACCATTTATCATTATCGTTGGCTGAATACCAGCTATTTCTGCAGCTTGATGCAAAGTTCGCACAAACACTTCATTCGGCTCAGCCCCTTTAATACCATAACGATTTTCAAATACAAAGAACGGTACACTTTGTACGCCAAGTTGCTGTGCTTCATAGCGATCCTTGTCTAGCTCTTCACTAAAATCAGTTGAAGCTAATATTCCCGCTGCAACTTCTCTATCCAAATCTAATTGCGCAATAACTTTTAATAAGAACTCATCTTTATTCAAATCTTCACCATCTTTAAAATAACCAGCCATTAGTGCTTCCGTATAAGCTGTCGCTTTACCAAATTGCTGCGTCCATTTAGCTAAACGATGAGCCTTTTCTGTATGCGCTGTTTTCATCTTAGCAAAATCATAATGCAAACCAACTTCCGTTGCTCTCGTAGCTATACCCTCGACCATATCTTTCACTTCATCTAGCGTGACATCATACTTTTTAGCCAGCGCCTCATAAAAAGAGGGTGCATTCACTTTCGGGATATCTGGGCCTATTTGAAATGCTTTATATTCTATTTCCACTAATCCTGTATAGCCTGCGATGCCAATCGCCCGTTCCAGTTCTCGCTTGCCAATATAACAAAATGGACATGTAAAATCAGAGAAAACTTCAATTTTCATTACCATACCCCCTTATAATATATCCATCCAAATTTTAATAGCTGTTGCTAATATAAGAACCGCTAAAATAATTTGTAGGAATTTAGTATTTAACTTGCCCCCTATTCTCGCACCTAGAGGAGCAGCTATTAGACTAGCTACAATCAAGATGAGCGCTGGATAATATTCCACTTGCCCAGTCATTAATTTACCAATAGTTCCTCCTATTGAGGAGATAAACGTAATAGCAAGGCTTGACGCAATGGTCATACGAGTAGGGATTCCTAAGACCACAAGCATGATTGGTACTAATAAAAATCCACCAGCTGCCCCTACTATCCCGGAACCGATACCAACAACGAAAGCTAATAGGGCCGACAATGGTTTATTAAATGTAACAGCCTGCATCGGTTTATCATCAATTTGCTTTTTCGGTATGAACATCATCACAGCTGCAATCAATGCAAGGATTCCATAGACCATGTTAATACCAGACTCAGATAAAAATTTTGAACCGAAGCTACCCACAAAGCTTCCTGCTAATATGGCGCTCCCCATATAGATAATGAGTGATTTATTTAAATACCCACCTTTACGATAGACCCAAACACCTGAAAGAGCAGCAAAAAGTACCTGAATCGCACTTATTCCTGACACCTCATGTGCAGAAAAGGCCGCAAATCCTAGTAATGGCGGTATATATAGTAGCATCGGGAAATTAATGATGGCACCGCCAATACCTAACATCCCTGATACAAATGAACCGAGAAAACCAATAAGTAAAATGGTTAAGATCCATGCAATATCCATTTAGTTTTCCTTCTTTCTGGCTGTATTCAACAAAAGGAAAGAAGGGTTGTTCTACTGTAATAGACAACCCTCAATCAGCCCTATGCTTTCTGAATGAAAAATGTAATAACGCCAGCCTCTTCAGATTGATCTAAAATGATATGACCTCCTGCTTTTGCCCAAGCAGGAATATCCGCTAAAGCTCCTTTATCTGTCACCTGAACTTCTAAAACTTCCCCAGACTTTAGGGAATCTATTGCTTTTTTTGTCTTCACAATAGGCATTGGACAAGAAAGGCCTTTTGCATCTAGTTGTAAACTTGATTTCATCATATTCTCCTTCAACTCGACAAAAGTTGTAAGCGATTTTGCCGGTTCTTCTTGTTTTATATCTTCATGAAGGATGAGCGCCTTCAATTCACGAAATTTACATATAATAAGCATACATGCATACTCATTGCACTTTAGCATGTTTTATCGTACTGCACAGCGATTTGGTCCAATTTCCATTTCTGTTTGCTCATCTAACGCAGGTGTGATTTTCCCCATATTCACCTGACGAATTTCCTGATAAGCATTTGGTTGTGGAGGTAATTCATCTGTTACCACACGTCTAAATTCTTCTTCATCTTGAATATTTAATCCATGGTTTTGTACAAATAAATCCCCTAGTCGTCTAGCAACCGTCCCATCTTCACTCAGCTCATCAATAATCATAAAATGTGCTGGTAAGACAATAAGTTCATCAGACAATTCTCGATAACGCTTGTAAAGCGTGTCTCGTAAATCTCCAACCCAGTCATCAGCAAGGCCAGCTAAATCAGGACGTCCGATTGAATCGATAAATAAAATATCTCCTGTTAATAAATATTTGCTGTCAACAACAAATGAAGTAGAGCCTATCGTATGACCAGGAGAATAGATAGCTCCTACATCTATTTTTGATGCACCGATTTGAACAGTCGTTCCATCAACTAATGGTGTATAGTGGAACACAACTTCCTCAGCGTCCTTAGGTGGCAAATAATAGGTTGCGCCTGTCATCTCTGCAATATGGCGCCCACCTGAAATGTGATCAGCATGTAAGTGTGTATCAAAAACATGTTTAATTTGGACATTTTTATGTTCTGCAAAATTTATAAACACATCTGTAAAACGTACAGCATCAATAATAGCTGCTTCACCTTCAGAAAGGACCATATAAGACAGACAGCCCTTTCCTAAGCGAACAAACTGATAAAGCTCACCACCGCCTGTTAAATCACCTACTTTAATTGGCTCTAAATATTCACTCCAGGATTTCATACCTCCAGCTAAATAGGCAACCTCAATACCTGCCTCAGCTAACATTTCAGCAACCATTAAAGACGATCCTTCTTTAGCACAAACGACTAATACATCTTTATCAGTTGGGATATTCGGTAAAATATTATCAATACCATCTAACAGTTCAAAATACGGTATATTTAAGTACTCAAAACGATGTCCATCGATTTTCCAATCTTCGAATGCATCCGCATTACGAACATCTAAAATAAACAACTCTTCATTGTGAATAACCTTTTTAGCTACTTGTGACGCGCTCCATTTTTGAATTGACATCTCTTTTACCCCCATTGGTATTGTTTTTATGTTTTTTATAGCGGAGAGGGGTGCCCTCTCCGCTTTTATAGGTAGGTCACTAGAATGTAAGTGACGGTGCTGCGTCTTTCGCGAATTCTAGGAACGTTACGGCTCCTCCCACTTCAATACCCTCAATGAAATCTTCAGTAGTTAAACCCATAACATCCATCGTCATCTGACAAGCAATAAATTTCACACCTAATTCTTGTGCCATTTCCACTAGTTGAGGAATAGCTGGCACATTTGCTTTTGTAAACCCTTCAGCATAGTGTTCTGCTCCAGCTGGCATTGGTAATGCATGCATACCTTGCTTATGAATTAAATTCAAACCTTCAAATGTAAAGAAGATAGCTACCTCTTTCTCAGAAGCTGCCGCAGCTGTTGCGATATTAAATACCTTATACGCATCAAATAAACCACCGTTACTTGCAATGATTGCTACTTTGTTCGACATAATAAAATTCCTCCAATTTAAATGTTTTTTGTTAAATCGCCTGACCAGGATGTCATACCTGGTAAGACGTTAAATACTTTCGTAAAACCATGTGAAGCCAGCTTTTGCGCAGCCATGTCACTGCGTTTTCCAGTACGACAAATAACATATATCTCCTGCTCTTTATCAAGCTCAGAAAGTCGTGTCTCCAGTTCGCCCATTGGTATCGATTTTGCTCCCGCAATATGCCCAAAAGCGAATTCCGCTTCCTCACGTACATCTAGAATTAATCCTTTACGACTTGTGATTTGCTCTAAATCAATTGTTTGATCAAACGTCATTTCTTCTATTTGGTCGTTTGTACATTTACGAATATAGTGTTTCAGTACACCATCATCTTCTAAAGTACCAATATACTGATGACCTACAGTTTCAGCCCATGCCGCAATATCAGCTTTAGATCCTTTGTCAGTCGCAGCTACTTCTAAAATTTGACCATCTACTAAATCAGCCATCGCTTTTTTTGTTTTCACAATCGGCATCGGGCAAGAAAGACCCTTGGCATCTAGCTGAAAATCCGCCTTCATACTTTTCACAACCTCCATATACCTATAAGGGTATTATTTTAATCAAAAAAATATAGATTTAACCTATTACTGTACTTTTCCCTCCCAAGCTAACATACCACCAATCATGTTAGTTACATTAAAGCCATTACTTTCTAATAGTTGAGTAGCCCGAGCACTTCGTCCACCTGATCGACAAACCATAATATACGACTCCCTCTTATTTAATTCAGGTAGTCGAAACTCTAATAAACCTAGCGGGATATGAATAATGCCCGGGATGTGGCCAGCCTCTACTTCATCTACCTCTCGCACATCAATAAGATTCAGCTTCCCTCCTTGCTCCATCGTTTGTTGAACTTCTTTTGCTGTAATTTCTTTCACTTTTTTCTCCTCCTAGTATGCACTCATTCCACCACGAACATTAGAAACACGCTCAAAACCTTGCTTTTTAAGTTGGTTACAAGCCTGACTACTTCGCATACCACTCTGACAAATAACTATGATCTCTTTATCCTTCGGAAGGTTTTTAAAGCTCGACCCAAGCGGAACATTTTTAAATTGCGAGATATGCCGACCTTTATACTCAGCAGGCGTGCGTACATCGATAAATATCTTATCCTTATCATTCAGCATATCTTTTAATTGGGCTGTAGAAATTGATTGAACGCCCTTCGCTGGCTTCATTCGCCAAACGAAAAAGGCTGCCACAAGCGCGATAATAATCCATATTTCCATATGACCAGTCCTCCTTTTTATACGATTATGGGTATATCAAGTTATCGACTTTTCACGACCAAGTCCATCGCCTCTTGGATAGCAGCATTCATTTTTTCAGCATTGCCTTCAGCAGTCGATACACAATCTAATAAATTTTCACTTACAATGACACCAATCGTCCGGTCAACAGCAGAACGCACGGCAGATAGCTGTGTAATCACATCTTTACAACTTTGACCTTCTTCCATCATGCGTAAAATACCCCGCATTTGACCTTCCATACGTTTCACACGATTTGCAGTGTTTGAGCCATACGCCATTCTGTTATGCCCCCTTTCAAACGATAGATTGAACTTCCTTACGAGATTTATATTATACCCCTATAGGTATGTTGTCAACATAAAGCTTCTATCTTTTTTAAAATGCTGCAATTGCGAGTTACAATGTTCTCCCTATCGCTTTAACCTCATCTATCTGCTTCCTTATTATTTCAACAAAAAACCCTGCTACGAGTTATTACTCATAGCAGGGAGTTTATTTTTATTTAGCTAATTGCATGGCTGGCCCAAAGAATTCATAGTGAATTTTTTCATCTTTCACGCCAATTTCCTGTAAATTTTTAATAACCGCTTCCATAAAGCCTACAGGGCCACATACATATACATCTGCATTATCAGCTACTTTTTCAGCCAACAATTCTTTTGTAATAAGCTTGTCTTCATCAGAGTATAAAGCTGTATAGGATGCATTCGGTAAGACGTTTACTTTCTTTTGAATGTCATCACTGAACGCTACAACCTTCTCATTACGAGCACATTGGATAAAGTTCACTTCATTCACTGCATTATCATTTAGAGATTGCAGCATACTGTTTAAAGGTGTTACACCGATACCGCCACTTACAAATGTAATTGGTGCAGCCGTTTCTTCTAACACAAATAATCCGGCTGGAGCACTTACATCTACCAAATCTCCAACTTGTAATTGATCATGAATATAATTTGACACTTTACCATTTGGCGTATGATCACTTTCACGTTTCACCGAAATACGATAGCCATCTTCTGCACTCGCTTGTGAAAGTGTATATTGACGGTTCATTAAATACTCTTCTCCTGGCACTTTCACTCGAATAGAGATGTATTGACCTGGTTCATAAGTTGGTAGTGGTGATCCATCTTCATTTACAAAATAAATAGAAGTTACTAAGTCACTTTCTACAACTTTTTTTGCCACTTTCAATGGTTTAAATAGACGCCAACCACCATTGTTCTCAGTTTTTTGGTATAACTCTTCTTCTACTTGAATGAAAATATCTGCGATAACGCCATAAGCCTCGGCCCATGCACCAATAATGTCATCAGTTGCTGCATCACCAAGTACTTCTTTAATCGCTTTTAATAAGTTTTCACCCACAATTGGGTAATGTTCAGGTAAAATTCCTAAACTACGGTGTTTATGTGCAATAAGCATTACGGCTGGTAAAATTGCTTCTAAGTTTTCAATATGAACTGCTGCAGCGTAAACAGTATTTGCTAATGCTGTTTGCTGACGGCCTTGTTCTTGGTTCGTGTGATTAAAAATATTTAGTAATTCTGGATGAGCTTGAAACATATTTTTGTAAAACGTCTTTGTGATTTCAACACCATGAACTTCTAATACAGGTACTGTCGCTTTAATAATTTGAATTGTTTCTTGTTTTAACATATCGCTTACCATCCTTTCGTGATTACAATATAACGCTTTCATTCTCTTAAAGCAATATATAAAATACATCTTTAACAAAATAGACATAATTAATGTATTTTAAATACATCTTTAAAAATAGGTTGTAGATATTATACTTCAATGTAAAAATGCTATAATTATTTTGAATTATAGAAAGTAGGGTGTTTAGATGCGCTTAACTTTATACACAGACTACTCTTTGCGCACACTTATTTATTTAGGCGCAAAGGAAGATGGTCAATTATCGACTATTCAAGAGATCTCAGATGCTTATAATATATCGAAAAACCATTTAATGAAGGTGACACACCAACTAGGGTTATTAGGTTACATTGAAACAATCCGTGGACGTGGCGGTGGAATTCGCCTTGCTATCGATCCAAAAACCATTACCATCGGTGAAATTGTTCGTCATACAGAAGAGGATTTTCATCTTGTAGAATGTTTCGATAAAGAAAATAACCTATGTAAAATAGCTCCAGAATGTCAATTAAAGGGTGTACTGTATGAAGCTTTGCAAGCCTATTTGAAAGTATTAGATCAATACACCTTGGACGATTTCCTTCATTCTAAGGAAAAATTAATGGCTCTACTGCTCGGTAAATAAAAATACCCGCTCAACATTTGTTGAACGGGTATTTTTTTTAGAAGTTTGCTTATAATTGCTTTGAAAAGAAAATCATATCCAATGCACGAATACCATTTTCATAAATTGGTTCTGGGTAATGACTGAAGTAGTCCTTTTCAATAGCCTCCATGCGAAAGCCTGCTTTTTGATAAAAAGCGATATTATCAATACTTGAGTTCGCCGTTCCAACTAATACCGTTTGATAACCATCCTTTTGACATTCTTCAGTGAGCTGTCGCAATATCTCTTTGCCTATTCCCTTCCCTTGATACTTTGGTACAATAGCAATATTCTTCAATTCAATTGTAGTATTAGTTTGAGGAATGACTAATGCCACTCCCACCAACAGTTCTCCACAATTAATTTTATATAATGTACCCTTATCTAAATATTTCCGAACTGCCACTTCACTCTCATCAGCTAATAAAAGCTGAGGTAAAAAGGCTTCTCGGTTTCCTTCTACCTTTTCTAGGGATGTTCGATAACGGACATAATCTTCTCGTTCAAAAACATTTAACACACATGGTTGCTTTTCCTTCACTTCTAACCACGAATGCTCCTCAGGATAATCTTTTTCCACCCCTAATCGAACAAAAGGTAGCTTTTCTTGTGCTTTTTGTGAACGGATATTAACCTTTCGGGCTCCTGCAAAAACACGTGATAATCCCAGCTCAAAAAACGCAATATCTAAAATAGCCGTTTTTGCTTCAAGATTATAGCCCTTCCCCCAAAATTGATAGCCAAGCCAAGAGCCGATATGACAGCTCTTTTTATGACGATCGATAAACATTAATGATGTCACACCAATGACTTGCCCCTCCTCATCTAAAATCACACGAGGGACGGTCTTACCTTCTTCTTCATCTATACGTTCACGCTTAATAAAATGAATTGTGTCTTCTACCTTGCCAGCAGGTAAGCCTAGGGCATCTCGAACCTGTGGCATAGAAGACAACGCATGCATAGCCTCAGCATACTTCACATCATGCCTTACTAACGTTACTGCCATCTTCTATTCCCCTTTATTTCTTAGGATTGAAAACTTATTCTTTATATATACTCCATATACTATAGATTATTCAAAAGCCTTGTTTTGCTAGTATAACTGAATATCCATCTACTTTATATAAATATAGAAAAATAAAAATTGAGAAAGTGAGCTTTTACTACACTTTCTCGATTATTTTTATGGTTGAACTGGTATAGTGATCTCTAGTTCAGGTATATATTGAATTTTCGGATAACCGTTTTTATCCAATTGAAACATACCTTTTTCGTTTTCCTTGAAAAGATGGATATAGGGTTTTAAGGTTATTGTTTTTGGAACAGATTCAAAAGGAGTGTACCGAAGATCATCAAGATGAATGTTTCCATTGGTAGCGTTCCAACCGTTTCCTCCAATTAATTCAATTTCACGACCATGCTCATCAATAATAACTATCCCCATTGTTAGTAGTGTTAAATTATCAGTGAACGTTGAATTATCAGTTAAAACCATCCGTGTTGTGATACTTGTTGTAACTGGTGTTAGCTTGACCTTTTCAAGAGTCAAATGAATATTGTCATATTGTCGACTTATATTTGGTGCTAAAGCTACATAGTCTTTCACTTTATTTTTCACAGGAATATCAATTTCAATGGGGTTTTCTATACCTTTGACAAAAGCTTGAATGGTTAAATCAAATTGCTCTGGGAAAGGCTTCCCCCCCTGATTTCTCAGATCCGAAAATTCAATAATAACAGAAGCATTATCTTTACCAGGGTACATAAAACGACTAATAGAATTGGACTCACTCGGAGCAAAAGAATTAATAGGCTCATCATTTATAAACAAATTATAATTACTGATACAATCCATTAAAGCTTCTTTCTGATCTTCTTTATAGGGGCGTTCAATAGCAATTGAAACACGTGTACCGTCATACGCTACTTCCGATACACTTAATGTAAACCCCTCCTGTGTCACACTTGTCTGTGGTTTTGTAGAAAGTCCTTTTTCATCAGCCATCTGCAACCCCAAATCACCAGCGAGACGGAAAATTGAGGATAGTACAGGCACTTGTTTAAGCGTTGCAGCCATTGTTGGTGAAATAAATGATGTAATAAATAGTAAGCTAACTAGCATGGCTGTTGCAAAAGCAACTTTATAGTGCCATTTCTTCTGGTGCTTTACTACTTGTGGCTGCTCGTTACGTTCATATTTACTGATTACACGATCAACCAAATCAATTTCTACAGGTGTTTCTCGAATTAGCAGCTCTATTCGTGCCATTTCTTTATCCTTCTGCTTTGAATGAATGCTCATAAAATCCACCTCCTAACTTATTTTCCTTTATTAATTTTTTGCGTAATCGTTCATATTTTTTTCTTATTGTAGCTGGTTTCATATCCATAATTTCAGAAATCTCTTCAAAGCTATATTCTTCAATAGAACGAAGCAGTAAAATCCTTTTTTCATCTACATGTAAGTTTTCCAGTAGCCTATGCACCATCTCATCATATTCAGGTATCGGTGCTTGCGTCTGCTTCACCTGTTCTCGCTTCACACTTAGCCAAAATTTATAGCCCCTATTTTTTGCTTTTATGACATCAATACAATGGTGGTGAGCGATTTTATAAAGCCACGCCGATAAGGAAACCGTATAAGAAAATTTATGAATATTCTCTAGTCCTTTAATAAAAATATCTTGCGAAGCATCCTCCGCCTCCTCTTTGGTTCCTAGCATATAGTAACAATAAATATAAATTTGCTTTTGAAAACAACGAATGATTTCTGCATAGTCATGCGTGTCCCCTGATTGAACTTGCTCCACGATTGATTGAATATCTATATCAGCTCGCTCTTTTGATGGTTCTCGTGTAGTCAATGTTGTCCCCCCTCTCCAATCTATATAACTGAAATTATTAGAAGTTTGTGACACTAGATAAAAAATCTTAAAAATATTATTGAATGTCATCGAGTTACTTGGAGAAATCTTTTATATCTTCCCTTCTTCGCCTATATAACTGAAATCAACAGCCATTTGTGACACACTATAAAAATTTTTCACAAAAATAAAACGCTTAAGGGTAACCTAAGCGTTTGAGTCTCACTATTTTATTTTGTAGCTTGTTATAAACCCTTTAATAATTGGGATAAATACTCCTATCAATACAATGGGTAGGAACCACCATCCTAATGAATTTACCTCACCAAGACCAATACGAACCATCTGAATCGATATAAAAGCAAATAAAATGAGACAGATATTTTTTACTTGATTTAGTATTTTTCTGCTATTCAAATAAAATACTTTTACATTACTTTCATCCAAACGTGACGGATAATTATGCATATGAGGTGCTTTTTCTAGCAGCCACATAACAATCCATAAAAATAAACCGATGAACGGAAGAATGAATAATTCTATTTTTGATCCCCATCGATCCACCTCACCTAATCCATTAAAATGACCAGGTATTTCATCAGGCAACTTACCCCATGCCAATATAATATAAAAGATGGATAAAATAAATATACTACCACCAATATAGTCCCATATCTTTTCTGATCTTGTTTTAGGTAACTTTAAAATTGGCCTATACATTTTCTCCACCCCTGTTCTTTTCCTTTACTACATCTACGTTATGACTACTATTAAAGTTTCAAAATTTATGAAAATTGACTTAATATTCAACATGCACCATTAATTATCCCTATTATTAGTAGCATTATAGCGATAAAATCTACTTTTTTTATTACTTCATATATAATTTATACCCATTTTCAAACTGCTAATTACTGTAGAAATACTCATAATACTTTGTAAAATTCATATAATCTGATATAAATGATATATATACATATTTCATTATTTTGTAACATTTCTACTAATTACTGAGAAAGGATATTTCAACTATGCGATTTACTATCTACAAGAAATTATTACTCGGTTTTTTTATAGTTATTTTGGTACTCGTTACAACAATCGGCTTAAATATAAAACAGCTTGATTCTGTAAATAAGACCTATCGTACATTATTGGAGGAACAAACTACTAAATCTATAAGTATTCAGGAATTACGGGTGATTGCAAAACAGGAAATTGTCAGCATGCGAGGCTACTTACTACTTGGTGACAAACAAAACTTTCAAAGTAATCAAGCCTCACGCGAGGAATTCAAACAAAAATCTGAAGAATTAATGGCTACTTTAGATTCGGAAAAATCAATTAAGATGCTTGAAGCTATTAATAAAAGTGAGCAAAATGTGCAAGAATTTGCAGATCGTATGTTTGAGTTAAAAGCTGCTGGAGAAACAGAGAAGTACGAAAAATTGGATAGTACTCAAGGACGCTTAATTATTAAACAATTCGATGAACGTGTTGAAAACCTTTCTAATTATCAAAATGAATATGTAGAAGGTAAAATGGCTGCTACATCCAATCAAATTCAAGACATCAAGCTCCAAATGATGCTTCTTGGAGTCTTTGCTGTTGTCATAAGTCTGATAATTGCTATGGTTGTTGGTAGTCTAATGTCTCGTCCAATTAACGGTATGGCTAAAGCTGCGAAAAAAATAGCTGAGGGTGACTTAACAGCTGAACAAATTCGTATAAAGAATCGTGATGAAGTAGGTGATCTAGCGCTTGCGTTTAATCAAATGGCTACAAATTTAAAGGATTTAATTACGAATGTGCGCCAAAACACTGTACAAGTAAGTGGCTCTGCTGCTGAGTTAACAGCTAGTGCAGAGCAAACTATACAGGCTACAGAACAAATCACTTCTTCTATTCAAGAGGTTGCTAGTGGCTCAGAGGCTCAAGGGAAAAACGCAACTGAAAGCTCAGAAGCAATGAAAAACATGACAAAGGGTATACAACAATTAGCTTCTACTACTGCGGCTGTTTCTGAACTGGCAATCGAAACAAATTCAGAGGCTAAGAAAGGGAATGATTCTTTACATCGTGTTATCTCTCAGATGACAACAATCAACACGGCTGTTTTAGAGTCAGCAAGTGTTGTTAAAAATCTAGACGGGCATTCCATTGAAATTGGTAATATCATTGGCATTATTACTGATATTGCAGAACAAACAAACTTATTAGCACTTAATGCTGCCATTGAAGCGGCTCGTGCAGGCGATCATGGACGCGGATTTGCAGTCGTAGCAGATGAAGTGAAAAAGCTAGCAGAGCAATCAAAAAAATCCGCTGAGCAAATCGCTACCTTGATTTCTGAAATACAGCAGGATACAAACCGTGCTGTAACGGTGATGGATACTGGAACTCAAGAGGTTCAAATTGGTATGCAAGTAGTGAAGGTAGCAGAAGAAGGTTTCTCTAAGATTGTTGAGCTGATTGAGCAAGTATCCATGCAAATCCAAGAAGCAACGACAGTGTCAGAGGAGATGTCCTCTAGTGCAGAGCAAATCTATGCTTCCTTTGATGAAATTGCAACTATTGCACAGATGTCCTCATCTAATTTACAAAATGTTGCTTCTGCTTCCGAGGAACAATTAGCTACTATCGAAGAAGTAGCTGCTTCAGCAGCAACACTTTCAAATATGGCAGAAGAACTTCACACGCAAGTCTCTCGTTTTAAGGTAGAATAAAAAACTGCTCGTTTTCTTTAGGTTTATAGAAAACGAGCAGTTTCTTCATACAAAGAAAAATATCATGATTTTTCTACCTATCGTATGCTAACCCTACTCACCATTTTCTCCTAGTAAATACATTCTTCACTACTTTATTTTACACTTCACCAAATATCAAATTTTTAATAAAATAGACATTACTTAAGACAGAATTAAATAAATTTTTAGAATATTATTGACAGGCAGTTAATATCCAAGTAATATTGCTTTCAACAACACATTGCAGGCCAAGATTGGAAATAGTAAAAGTGTTTGTGTACTTGTAGAGAGCCGATGGTTGGTGTAAATCGGTAGGCACACATTTTGAACTCGTCCATGAGCTACTCCCTGAACTTTTTAGTAAGGGATGTCGGTTTCCTCCGTTAACAGGATAGACAGTGATAGCTGTCGATAAGGGGACTTTTTCTATAAAGAGAAGGTCAATTAGAGTGGTACCGCGAGCATAAACTCGTCTCTATTTTTAAATAGAGACGGGTTTTTTATTTTTTTAATGACTTATTGGCCTAAGTGTAGATTTTAGATACTAATCACTAAAAAGGAGTGTTTGAAAATGGGAAGAAAAATTTGGGTGTTTGATACAACTTTACGTGATGGCGAACAGGTGCCTGGAGCAAAGCTAAATCTTTATGAAAAAGTAGAGATCGCTCAGCAGCTGAAAAAATTAGGTGTCGATATTATTGAGGCTGGATTCCCCGCTTCCTCTCAAGGTGATTTTGATGCCGTCAAAGCTGTAGCTGAAAAGGTTGGCAATACAAACGACATTATGATTACAGCATTAGCACGTGCTGTAAAGGCTGACATTGATGCTGTCTATAATGCTGTGAAGTATGCTCAAAACCCGATGATTCACATGGTACTAGGAACCTCTGATATTCATGTGGAGAAAAAATTCAGCAAGTCAAAAGATCAAATTTTACAAATTGGCGTGGATGCTGTGAAATACGCTAAAACATTATTGCCGCAAGTTCAATATTCCACAGAGGATGCCTCTCGTTCTGACTTTGAATATCTTTGGAAAACAATTGAAGCTGTTATGAGAGCTGGCGCAACGATGATTAACGTTCCTGATACGGTTGGCTTTGCAGAGCCAGAGGAATTTGGAGAAATGATTTTTAAATTAAATGACCGTATGAAAAACTTAGATGATAGTGTTCTTTTAAGCGTTCATTGTCACAATGATCTTGGAATGGCAACGGCTAATACGCTAGCTGCAATTAAAAATGGTGCAGATAAGGTAGAGTGTACAATCAATGGTATCGGTGAACGCGCAGGTAATGCTGCATTAGAAGAAGTTGTCATGGCACTTAAAACTCGTAGCTCCGTCTACAATGCAGAAACACGTATTAATACAAAAGAAATTATGAATACTTCACGTCTTGTTTCTAGCTTTATGGGCTTAGATGTACAGGTCAATAAAGCCATTACAGGAGATAATGCATTTGCCCATTCTTCTGGTATTCACCAAGATGGTTTGTTAAAATCGCGTGATGCTTATGAAATCGTCCATCCTGAGGATGTAGGTCTTGATGATATGGAGCTAGTACTAACAGCTCGATCTGGTCGCCATGCAGTGAAAAATGCTCTTGAAAAATTAGGTTTTACTAATCTTTCAACAGAGGAATTTGAAGGTATTTTCGAAGGATTCTTAAAGCTAGCCGATGCGAAGAAAGAAGTATATGATCACGATTTATATGTTATTGTTGAAAGCTATTATGAAAAACATGATGCCAATAATAAAAATGCTACACATTATAGTGAGCAATTCTTTGATTTTGATGATCTCCAAGTCGTCAGCAATACAAGCTTCCCTTCAGCAAGTGTTAAGGTTCGAAAAGGCGGCGAAGTATTTAAAGCTAGTGCAGTAGGCTCTGGTCCAATTGATGCCCTCTATTCAGCCATTGCAGAAATTACAAATATGGATGTAAAACTAGTGGAATATAATATCAATAGTGTTTCACGAGGCAAAGAGGCTTTAGGTAAAGTAAAAATTACGATTGAGCATGAAGGCGAAAAGTATATTGCAAAAGCAGCAGATACAGATATTCTTAAGGCAAGTGCATTAGCCTATATTAATGCGATTAATAGCATTGTAGTGACAAAATTAACACCTGTTATGAATTAAATGAAAATAGCAAAGCAGTATGGCTCTTGCGCCATACTGCTTTTTCAATCCTAGCGACTATCCCTAACTAGTTTTTGATATTCCTCATCGATTCGTTCGATATCAAGACGTTCAAATAATGGTGTCACCTCTCGAATGACTTTAGGGAGATCTACCTGTTCATGCCACATCATTTCATTTATACCTAACATATTTCTTACTTTCTTTGCTGAAAACGGTAAGAAAGGATGCAGCAGCTGTCCTAAATTCGCAATGATATAGACGCAAGTTGCTAATGTACGATTACCTGCCTCTACGTTTTCTTTTACCTGTAGCCATGGCTGTTGTTCATCAAAATAACGATTAGCACCGCGAATATACTCAAAAATGGATTCTAACGCCTGCTTGAAATGACCACCTTCTATAAGAACACCCGCTTCATTAAACAATTGTACGGTTTGTTTTCGAATGTCGCTATCCACCTCCGCTTGTGGCACCTGACAAGCAAATGATTTCTCAATAAACTTCAATGTACGGTTTACAAAATTGCCATAGGCTCCGAGTAGTTCGCCATTATGGCTATAAATAAATTCCCGCCATGAAAAATCAGTATCACGATTTTCTGGCGCATTCATCGTTAAGAAGTAACGAATAGAGTCCGCATCATAACGGCTTAAAATATAAGGAACCCATACAGCCCAATTCTGACTAGTAGATAATTTGCGTTTTTCTAATGTTAAATACTCATTAGATACGATATGGGTAGGTAATGCCTTGGATCCAATTCCCATTAAAATGGCTGGCCAAATAACTGTATGGAATGGAATATTATCCTTCCCATGTACATAGTATGAAATGGTCTCTTCATTCCATAAATCTTCAATAGCTATTTGATGTTCTTTTGCCCATTCTAAGCTTGCTGTTAAGTACCCTGCTACAGCTTCAATCCATACATATATTTTTTTCCCTTCAAAACCTGGCACTGGAACATCTATGCCATTCGGTAAATCTCTTGTTACTGCTCGGTCGGGAACTCCCTCTGCCAAGTATCGCTCCGTTAACCCTAAAGCATTGTCACGCCAACGTTTCTCGACTTTTGCTTGTGCTAAATAAGACTCCAACCTTCCTTGAAATTGACTAAAGGTAAAATAAAAGTGCTCAGTTTCCCGAATAACAGGTTCGTTCCCACAAATTTTGCAGCGCTTATCAATTAAGTCCAATGGGTCTAAAATTTCTGAGCAGTTATCACATTGATCTCCCCTTGCTTTCGCTCCACAATTTGGACAAAGACCTTCGACAAATCGATCTGGTAGAAATTGATTATCCGTCTCACAGTAAGCCTGTTCAATTTTCTTTTTGTATAAGAAATTATTAGCCAGTAGCTGTAAGAAAAGGGCCTTAACGGATTCATGGTGGTGCTCCGCATCCGTTCTTGTGTACAAATCATAGGTAAATCCTAAATCATGAAAGCATCTTGTAAACTCATCATGATAGTGATTAGCTATAGCCTCTGTCGTTGTATTCTCTTGTGCGGCCCGTATAGAAATGGGTGTACCATTACAATCACTGCCTGATACATATAAAACCTGCTCGCCTTTTTGTCGGTAATATCTAGCCAAAATATCACCTGGTAATAATGCGGCAACATGCCCTAAATGCAAAGAGCCATTTGCATACGGCCAAGCGCCTCCAATAACAATCGTCATTCTAAATTGCTCCCCTCACAGAAAAAATGGTAAAAAAAAATCGCCCTAATCAAATCTGATTAGGACGAGTCTACCCGTGTTACCACCTATATTTACAAATAGCTCACACTATTTGCCTCTATCAGTACGTCTTCATTCAAAAAGAGAGATACTGCCGCTGTTGTAACGAGTGCCCATCTCGTCGTAATCTACTGGCTAAAAAGCTTTCGGTACGAAGCTCAAAGGTCATTTTCAAAAGGGTTCACTTACCTCATTTCCACCAACAGAGGCTCTCTACAAAATGCTAATCCAATTTACTTTTCCTTCTCAATGCTTTTTCTATAGGATTGGCATTATTTTACGCCTTCTTGTGAGGAAATGCAATGTTTGTCTCTAAATCATCCCTTATTTTGATACACTTTCTTAAGTTAATCTAATGTAACCTTTACCAATGCAGTTAAATCATCAATTACTATATCTGCTTTTTCTAACTCCTTGTCTTGTGCAAAGTCAAAGCGAACACCTATTGATAGTAATTGATTGTCCTGTGCAGCTTGGATATCCGAAGAACGATCTCCTACCACTGCTCCATAATCAATTTTATTTTCATCTACAACTCTTTTGACCAGATCCGATTTATGCCCACTTGCAATTGCTTGAATGCTATAGATTCCCTTTATAAAACGCTCCAACTGATAGGTTTCGACGATTGCTTGTAAATAGTCAACCTGTCCATTACTCGCTATGTATAACGGATAATTCTCTGACAATGTTGCAAGGGTTTGTTCAGCGTTTGGATACAAAGCACCTTTATGTCCACGTATTTGCTCAATCAGCTTTACATGGAATAATACATTGCTCTCTTCTCGTATCTCTAAAGCATGCATAGGACATAATGTTTCCCACACAACAGGTAAAGGAACCCCCATTATTTCTCTATATTTTTCTATAGGTGTTTCCCCCTGCCACAAGCCGTTTGTCCGCAGCACATCAAATGTTGCATCGAGAGCAGGCTCTAAAATAAGATTGGTTTGAAATAATGTTCCATCCATATCAAAAATAAACGCTTTATTCATAAAATCTCTCCTTAATTAGTTATCAAAAAACGCCATATGCTGCTTTTCTTGCTTATAATAATCCAAACGATCCTGCAAAGTTCCTGTATGAAATTCAAATTTATGACCATCAGGATCTGTAAAGTAAATTGATTTTTTATCCTTTTCATCTCTTTGCCGACCTGCTAAAATATTGACCTTTAGCTGCACCAATCTGTCATACACCTTATCAAAGTCATCCTCAGCGATTGTGAAGGCAATGTGTGTATAGGAATGATGGATGTCATTACGGGGTATATCCTTTTCTACATTCAGAGCTAGCCACAGTCCATTTACATCAAAATAGGCTGTGCTGTTCCCCTTTACTAGCAACTTGGCATCGAATACTTTTTCATAAAAAGTGATGGATTCCTCTAAATTAGAAACTGAAAACAATAAATGATTGATGTTTTGAATTGTCATGGTTGTGCTCCTATTGATTATTTCTTCCCCTTTTTCATTCCCTTGGCTATTTGCTTCCACTTGCGCTGCTCCTCAAGTTTTGCTTGCGTATTTGTTTTGCGCTCCATATAAGCCAATTCTCTTTGCAGCTTAAAATAGCTTTGTAGGCGATATTGGTCCAAGTCCCCATCTACTATAGCTTGCTGGACAGCACAATAAGGCTCTTTTTGATGTGTACAATCACGATAACGACAAGCTGTTGCTAGTTCCTCAATATCTTGAAAGCTAGAAGCTAAACTATCCCCTTGATCCCACAATTGAAGCTCACGCATCCCTGGCGTATCAATTAGACAGCCACCAGCAGGCAATACTACTAGCTCTCGATGGGTTGTTGTATGTCGTCCCTTGGCATCATCCTCACGTATACCCGCTACTTTCATCAGTATCTCACCACATAAAGCATTTGTTAATGTGGATTTCCCTGCTCCAGAAGACCCCAATAGTGCCCCCGTGACCCCCTCTGTGAATAGCGTCTGAATTTCCATTAGACCTTCGCCCGATAGAGCACTCGTTACAAAGATATCCACACCAAAGGCTACAGACTCCACTTCTTGTACTAAGCTCGAAACATCTTCGCATAAATCAGCTTTTGTCAGGACAATAATGGGCTTTGCCCCTGAATCCCAAGCAGCCACTAAATATCTCTCCAAACGTCGAATATTAAAATCTGCGTTCAAGCTCATAACAAGTAACACAATATCGACATTTGATGCGACAATCTGTTCTTGAATTTCCGTTCCTGCAACTTTACGTGAAAATACAGATTTTCGTTGGAATAGCTGATGAATAATTGCTCGTGCCTCTCCGGGCATTTTCTCCACTAGCACCCAATCACCAACTGCTGGATAGTCCTCCCTCGCTAAAGATGTATACGCATAATGACCAGCAATTGTCGCAAGCCATTCTCCCTCTTCAGCTAACACCCGATAAGAATGCTTATGCTCTAAAGTAACCCTTGCAGGCACACAATTTTTTAATTTAGCCTGTTTTTTCATTTCTATCATTTGCTCTTCAAAATATGTTGTAAAACCTAATGTTGTTAAATTCAATTTATTTTCCTCCTAAACGTATGATGCCTCAGCGAAAATAGTTGTCATCCGCAAGAGGCCCTATCGCAATTCACCTTTTGGAACTACAATAAAAAACCTTGTAGCTGCAATTCGGCAGTTACAAGGTTTCACAGGCACGTTTAAAAGATACACAAATACCCCGAGTTATGGCACGGCGTCACTTTGTATATTTTAGGCGTGTGAAATTGAACAAACCGGATTGCAGTTCGCTAATTACAGATCTATTCATCATGTCACATCACCTACTTTCCATTTAGTTGTTATCAATATAGCTAAATTTTCAGAAATTGTCAATTACAATATTATAAGCATTTATTCCAATCATCCACGCATACAATGAACAAAACCATTAAATGCGAGGAGATGTTGGATTGCCTAAAATCATTTCAATTAGCACATATCAACCACCTTACACATTACAGCAAGATAACGCAGAGGAACTAACGAAAGAGCTTTTTTATGCAAAAATTCCAAAACTAGAGCGCTACTTAAAGGTTTTTGAAAATGGTGGCATCAACACACGCCATTTTTGTGTGCCAGCTGAATGGCATCGTACGAATCACTCCTTTGAAGAACGTAATAATTTATATATTGAGTTAGCTACACAATACAGTGTAAGTGTCATTCAAGCATGTTTAGCTAATACAGCTTTTTTATCCTCACCTATTCCTACTGAGGACATCGATGCCATCATTTTTGTTAGCAGTACAGGAATTTCAACACCTAGCATTGACGCACGTGTTATGAACAAGCTTCCCTTTTCAGATCGACTTAAACGCATTCCTCTATGGGGTCTTGGTTGTGCAGGAGGAGCCGCTGGTATAAGCAGAGCCTATGATTTTTGTAAAGCCCATCCACATGCAAAGGTACTTGTCGTTTGTGTCGAGTTATGTAGCCTCACTTTTCAGCCAAATGATTTTTCTAAAAGTAATTTAATTGGTGCTTCTCTTTTTGCCGATGGTGCAGCATGCATACTTGTTTGTGGGGATGAAGTAGCTATCGCAACAAAAAGGCCAACCCCTAATATTCTAGCTACAGGTTCTAAATGGATGCCAGATTCGGAAAATGTAATGGGTTGGGATGTGAAAAACAACGGGCTTCATGTCGTTTTCCAAAAAAGTATTCCTTCTATTATTACCAATTGGCTCGGACCTTTCATTGAGCAATTTTTAATGGAACAAGGACTGTACAGCGAACAATTGACTCATTTTATTGCGCATCCTGGAGGAAAAAAGGTATTAAAAGCTTACGAAGATACACTTTATCTATCTCCCCAAAAAACCGACATTTCTCGGGAAATATTGAGACGACATGGTAATATGTCATCACCGACAGTGCTATACGTATTAGAGCAGTTTATGTTAAATGAAGGACAAGTGGAGGATACAGGCTTGCTCGTAGCTCTTGGCCCTGGTTTTTGTGCAGAAGCTGTATTATTAAACTGGAGGGAGTAACATGATCTTCTATTTTATTTTTATCCTTGTCGTTCTACAAAGATTGACAGAAGTTGTGATTGCCAAGCGCAATGAGAAATGGATGCTTTCACAAGGAGCCTATGAAGTAGGTGCTTCACACTACCCCTATATGGTAGCCATGCATATTAGCTTTTTTCTGTTTTTAATAGTGGAAATCGTCACAAACAACAATGGTATCTCGCCCTTATTTCCGTTATTTTTTATATTATTTTTAGCAGTGCAGGCTTTGCGGATCTGGTGTATTCGCTCTTTAGGCACTTTTTGGAATACAAAAATCCTCATTTTACCTGACGCACAAGTTGTTCGTAAAGGGCCATATGAATATATGCGCCACCCCAATTATGCGGTAGTTTGTTTAGAAATCCTTTTGCTACCACTCATGTTTCAGGCTTACTTTACAGCATTTTGTTTTACATTACTCAATATTACAATGCTTTCTGTCCGAATACCTATAGAAGAAAAAGCATTACGAGATGCTACTAATTATAATCGTGTATTTCAAAAGAAGATTTCGGAGTCTTAGCCGAAATCTTCTTTTCTTCTTTATTGCCATTCCCAGTTAAAGGGATCTTGTAGACGTTCCCAAGGGTTCCGAAACTCTTCATTTGTTAACAAACAGTTGTCCAACTGTTTAGTGATGTCTTCTCGATCTAGATCAATGCCAATAATCACAAGTTGTGTCATTCGATCTCCGAACTCTTCATCCCAATCTTCCAATACTTCAGGGCTTTGCTGGAATACATCCTGCTGCTGGGCTTGAGAAAGTGCCGCTACCCAATAAGAGACTGGTTCAATTTTTGCAGATGACCCCGCTTGCGATAATAATAGCGCAACTTCCTGATGTCTTGCACTCCAAATAATACCCTTCGCTCGTACTATTGAATCTGGCATGTGATCACACCACTCAACAAAGCGCATCGGATGAAACGGTCTTTTGCGTTTATAGGTAAAAGAAGAGATCCCGTACTCCTCAGTCTCTGGTGTATGGTTTTCATGACCAAGCTCCAACTCCTTTAACCAACCAGCCGATTCAGAGACACGTTCAAAGTCAAAGCGCCCCGTATTTAAAATTTCAACTGGATCAATAACACCATTTGTTGTACGTATAAGTTTTGCCTCAGGCTGTAATGCACGTAAAATACGTTCTAATCGCTCAAGCTCCTCTGAGGATACTAAATCGCACTTATTTAAAATAAGGACATCACAAAATTCAATTTGATCAATGAGAAGGTCTGCAACATCACGCTCATCTAATTCACCAACAGCTTCCTTCCGCTCCAATAAGCTTTCCCCAGACTGAAAATCATGCCAAAAACGATGGGCATCTACGACAGTAACCATTGTATCTAATCGACAAAACTTCGTTAAATCAATGCCAAGCTCCTCGTCTAAATAACTAAATGTTTGTGCAACTGGAATCGGCTCACTAATCCCTGTCGATTCAATCAAAATGTAATCAATATTGCCTAGCTTCGAAAGACGTTCCACCTCCTGCAATAGATCCTCTCGTAATGTACAGCAAATACAACCATTCGATAGCTCCACAAATTTCTCTTCTGTACGTGATATACCGCTACCATTTGCGATAAGCTCCGCATCAATATTAATTTCACTCATATCATTCACAATAACAGCGACACGTAAATCTTTTTTGTTTTGCAATACATGATTCATCATTGTTGTCTTACCAGAACCTAAATATCCACTCAATACTGTAACAGGAATTTTCTTTGTCATTCTTACAACTCCTTAAATCGTAATCATTACTATTTACAATTTGTAATTAAATCATATTACTTTGGAAAATGCAAAGCTTTTTATTACTAGTGAAATTAAACTTGACAATCTCCAGTGAGAAATATATTGTTTAAATCGTAATAATTACTATTTAAAAGGAGGTCCTTCAATGCGTGTACAAGTAACACTAGCCTGTACTGAAACAGGTGATAAAAACTATATTACTACTAAAAATAAACGCAATAATCCCGAAAGATTGGAGCTTAAAAAGTACTCCCCTCGCCTAAAGCGTGTAACCCTGCATAGAGAAACAAAATAATATTGGAATGGGGGGTCATGATGAGATCCTCATGAGCGGGTCTGACCTGTTTTAGAGCGGTGTCTTCTACTTTGTGAGCGGGGTTAACCTGCTTTGGAGCGCCTTCCTCTTCTTTGTGAGCGGTTGAACCTTCTTATAAGCTTTTTATGCAAATCAAAAAATGACTGTTTCAAAGGCATATCTTTGAAACAGTCATGATGAAATTTTATAGCTAAAGCTGCTCACTATTGATTTCTAACGCTAGTTCATTCAATTTCGCATCTAATTCATCGAGCATGCGTAATCTAAAATCTATTTGTTCGTCAATATTAACTCCTTGTTTCATTGATGTGCTACCATCCTTAGATTGTTTCTTTAATGCAACGATTTCATTGGATAATCTCTCAATATCTAGATTTTTCGTCTCTAACTCACTTAGTAAATGTCGATGAAGGTTGTCTGATTCTACTTTCTCTCTATGGTATTTTTCTAGTGTCTCTAAAATATTCTCCATTTGTTTACTTGCTATGGTTGTATAGTCACTTAACTTTTTATCTATGCCTTCCACAATAGACCTTTCATTTGAATCGATCGAAGCCTCCTTTGATGCTTGAAATTTGTCCATCAATGACTTTTTTTCAGCCCGCAATTCTGCCAATTCCTTTAATAATGCCTCAATGGATGCAATTTGCTTTTTTCTTTGCGCTTCTCTCTTCTGAATTTCTTCATCGTAAGCTTGCAATTCTTTATCAAAGTCTCTTTTCAACTTTAGGAGTTCCATCGAAAGTTCTTTTTTATGCCTTGTTAATTGAACATTTTCTCGTTCAAGTCGAAGAACCAAAGCATAATAATCACTATCTCTAAGTCTTTTTACTTCATTTTTGTACTTGGCTAACTCGGCCCTTAAAAAAATAATCATTTGTTGGAGCTGTATTGGATCATTGTTTTTCACAATATCATTGTCCATCATCACACCCCCTAGCCTGAATATCTTTTTAGTAAATCGACCACCTCTTCAAGCTGCTCTCTACTTTCCTCTAGTAAATCATCCAGCTGCTTCATCCATTTTTCTTCTAACTTTGAATTCTCTATTTGTTCAACATGACTCTTTTCGTCTGAAACAAGATAGGCTATTAATAGCTGTAATGTACTTTTTTCAAGAAAGGCAAAGCTATTATCTTGTTCATTACGACGACTTAGCTGTTCCTTTACTAATTGTTGAATTACACTACCAAACTCTTGTTTTTCGTTGTCACCCATTGTCTTCCTCCTGTGTTTGGCCCATTCCATTTAGATTAATTGGATTTAAAACAACAACACCTTCTGTGAGCTGATCGCAATATGTAAAACCCATAATCGTGCCTGAATATGATAAATTATGGGACCATTTTATTTGAAAATTGGTAAATGAAATGGTTTCATTCGGTTCGATTGTTGATTTACCAACTGGTCTCAGCCAATACTCCTCTTTGCTTGATTTGTCATTAAAACGCTCCCACTGACTCTGCCCCTGAGTTTTAAAATTCGGAGTGAAATTTTCATGAACATATCTCCCTGAAAAATAAAACGGTGACTCCTTGGGTATTGTTATACACAAAGATGGGTTCGTGACGGCTGCACTACCAATATTACGAATATGATAGGAGCCTAAACATAAACTCTCTTGCTCAGGATCATAAGAAATATTAAGTGCAGTTGTAAAATAACTAATGAGGTTAATCCTATTCGGAATTGCTAATTCCTCAACCAACCTTTTAATATCATGAACATAGGCATTTGTTTGTTCTTTTAGTGCCTGTATCTTGTCTTCAATACGATCTGCCACTTTAAACCTCCTTGTTATTTCCATTAAAAAAAGAGAGGATTACCCTCTCTTCATAGTATGACTTTCTTCTTTTTGTTATCACAATTAACCAACAGTTGGGAAAATAACTGGGCATTGTTGTGGACGAACCGCAGTTGGACATGAGAATGGTAAGTCTGCTCTTGGTTCGCAGAAAGTTGCTAAAAATTCCACAGTAACTGGGAATGTAGATTGAATACTTTGACAAACAGCAACAGTAATTGTCAACGCAGAGAACGTGATTGTACCTGCTGCAGCACCTGTTCCAACACTAAGTGTTCCAGTTGTACAAACGAAGCAATCTAAATCTGTGTATAAAATTTCAACGTCTGTTCCCTTAGGTGCACATAATGTCACTTGCTCACAGCGAGAAACTGGAATATTATTGCTTGTGAAAACAGTACCATTAGGTAAAGTAACGACAATTGTTAGAATGAAGTTCTTTTGAACATTTAGATGTTGCAGACAAACAGTTGATCCATCAATAGAGAATTGGCGATTCTCACGGTTCAGAATCACAATTGGATTTGTAGTTGCTGGAATTACTCGACAAGTAACAATAGCACCTGTTAAGTCAGTAGTTGCTGTAACACCTGGGAATGTAATTGGTCCAGTAGGTGAAATATCAAACGACATTTCTTTTACAATCCAGTCGTATACCTTATCAACATTTATACAGATTAGTTCCTGCGCCTGGGATGGCATATGCTCTTGCATCCTTTTGACACCTCCATAAAATTTTTATCTTTCGTTTGTAGCATATGTTTTTCAGCTATAAGTGCATGGGCTAACAAATAGTTACATTGGATATTTATTAAAATCAATCAAGATTTGTTTTCATACTCCTCCCTCATTAACGAGACGAATCAAAATGTTGAAAGAACCGTTATATTTGTAACAGAAAGTCAATATTTTTAATAAACTAATAATGGACTGAAAGGGGTGAACTACAATGGAAGAGTCAAAATTGTATACCACTCAAGAAATTGAAAATTTAAAGAAAAAAATTGAATCTTATAGAGAATCGTTAACCTCGTTAAAAATGGGGAAGTCAATTGAAGATTTCCTTTATATGAAGCAGGAGTTTGATGGACTAAAAACACAGATGGCCCATTTAGAAGGGATTACAGAGACATTGGATACTAAACAAAATTCATATATAAAAGGATACGACGATCAAATTAGGGTTCTTTCAACACAGCTTGAGTCTTTGAATCAAACCATTGAAGGAATGAACCAAGAGATTTTATCAATTTTAAATAAACTGTTACCAGTTAAAGGAAATGATGCAAAAACCATAATGCCCTCCATTGACATGCCTGCTCAAACCTATTCTAATCTTTTACCTAGACAACCTAGAATGACACAGACAGCAGATCAAACTACAATTACATCAGCACAACCTTCTTATAGACTACTACAAAGTGTGGCAGGTAAAGCCAAAAACCACCAACCAAATGTAAATATCGGGGGTCCCTCTCCTCAGAATGGTCTACCGGAAACTAAACCTGAAGAACGGCATTTTAATCAGCAATATTTCCAATCAATCAATACGCACCCCAGCCAAATATACAATGGTTTATACAGAAACACGACAGTTGAATCCACCTTCCATTTTAAAAATGCCATGGATGCAAAGGAAGTTCCAGTAAGTGTATATGATCCATCTGCCGTACAGCCTGCTTCAAGAGAAGAAAACATCGAGAATGATACTTTACAATCTTCTATAGTTAATGAATCAGATAGCACTAAAACTGAAACATTAAATAATCCTATGGAGGCTGTGAAAATTGAGAATGAACATAACAATCTTGAGAATCCCATTGTAACGAATGAATCGATAGAACAAGTTATCTTGGAGCAACTTAGCGAACCTGTTAGTCAAGACATTGAAGCAATAGCTAGTGAGCCTCTCAACCAAATCATTGCAGAAACAGTAGCAGAACCTTCAGCTATAGATCATTCTCCTTCATTGGAAACAGAAGAATATGTTGAAGTGTATCATGCTGATGCAACCTATGAGGTTCATCTGTCCTTTGAAGAAGAGATCATGCAACTTGAATCTGTAAACAAGCCGATTGAGGAAGACCATAAAAAGGGAAAAAACTCATTTTTCGATTTCTTTAAAAGATGGAGTTAACATTATCTTAAACATCCACTATGTCAAAACATACATAGTGGATGTCTTTATGTGTCAAATAAAAGCAGTCATTAAGAAATCATTGAATTTATAGGTGAAATAGATAATTGCCCTTAACCCCTAATCTGAAATGAATAGAATAATGAAGAAAGGGGGTGTAAAAATGTGTTTGAATAACTCAATGTGTGGCTGTTCAGGTAACGGTCATGGTAACGGGGAGTGTACTGCACTGGGACCTTTTGTTGCAATTGACGCTGCATGTATTACTCCACCAGTAGCTACTGGTTCTATTATCCCATTCTCATCAGGAATAACTCCTGTTGCTTTAGTGTCTCTTGCTACTGGTTTAGTTGGTACTGTAAGTCTTGTTGGATTTGGTACATCTGTTCCAGGAGTTGCTCTTGCTGGCGTTAATATCGATTTAACATCTAGTCTTGCTACTGAAGCATTTACGGTTCCACGTCCAGGTACAATTACATCTATTTCTGCTACAATCTCAGCAACTGCTGCTTTAACTCTAACTGGAACAGCGACTGTCAGAGCACAGATTTACCGCGCAGTTCAAGGAAGCAATGTATTCAGCCCTACTGCAGCATTTGTTGATTTATTACCAGCTTTACCACTAATAGCATTAGCAGTAGGTACGATTGCAAGTGGTAATGCAAACGTTTCAGTACCTGTAAGTACTGGTGATCGTTTACTAATGGTATTCTCTATGACTACTACAGGAGTTGCTGCTACACTTGCTGGTAACGCAAGTGCTGGTATTACTATCGTATAAAATAAACTTAAATAAAAAATGAAAACAAGTGATTTCCTTATTAGCAGAAATCACTTGTTTTTTCATAAAACATCCATATTTATTTAACCAAAGCATTCTGAATATGTGCCAAATGATGCTTACCATGCCATGCATAAAGGCCAATTGCATGCTCAAGAGTCGTCAGGCCTGAATCAGGATGATTAAAGGCTCTTTGTAATTGTTCATCCGATAAGCTTGACAGTAAATAAACCCAACGTTCATGTAAGCTTTCAATTAAATTAAAAGAAATTGCTACTGGCATTTCAGAATCTGGTAGCTGTGCCCATTCTGCCTCATTGTATGGCTTAATGGTTGGTACATCCTCTGTTAAAGCTAGCTTAAAACGAATATAGCTATTCATATGACTATCAGCAATATGATGGACTAGCTGTGTCACTGTCCAGCCATTTTCACGATAAGATTTTACTAAGTCTTGCTCGCTTGCACCACTTAATGCCTCTGCAAGTTGTTTTGGTAACAAACGAATTTCATTAATCCACTCTAGTACTTGCTGTGAATTCATTTCTTTGGGAAATTGGAATTGTCCAATAGGATAACGTAAATCTTTCATATTGCTGACCTCCATTTTACTTTTTATCTTACCAATTTAATATTTTTCTTGCTACAACCTTGCACTGTAATTATCTATGTTCAATAGCTTTTCGTATTTACATATTCTTTCTGAATGGCGTCTTCAGCATCTTGTGCATTTCAGAAATATGAAAGCAATACACAATGCAAGCTTACATGCGCACACCATACACCTCCTTTCCCAATACATATACAAACATCAAAAACCCTTATTTTATAAGTATAAATAATTATAAAATAAGGGTTTACTATTATTCCTGGATATCGTATATCAACGTATCAAAGTATTTTTCATTTGTATACAGTAGAATAGCCCATTCACCAGGCTTAGGAACTTTCACATGAGAAGGTGTATGGGCATCTGCTCCATTAACAGGTCCTCCGAGTCCTATGCTCCAACCATTCACTAAAATCGGTTGTATGACTTTAGAGTCTCTATGGTATCCAATAACCGTTAATTCTGTATCTCGTACTTCATCTATTCCCCATAGATGCCACATCCATTTTTGTGTGCTTAAACTTGGCATATCTGCACCAATGACACCCGACTTATCAGCATTACCAATAATGCCTCTATCACCAAATTCCACTGCCTTTTGATTCCAATCAACTGATGCAATATCACTTTCTTGCACAAAATCAGGTAGATCCTCTGGCATTGTAACATTTGCTTTGTCTGTACAACCCACTAAAAATAATAGCAATATACATACAAATACAACTCGTTTCATAACATCCCCCTTTCTTATGAAACGTTTGTTTTAACCAGATTGTTACAGATAATTCTGTAAATTATGAAACTATCATTTTATCTTACTCTTTACAATATCAACTAATGACTTTAATGGATGGAGAATTGTAATTGCCGTGTGATCTTGAAATCGTTGCGCTGCATCCACCATCGATAGCTGGGCAACTGATATGGATTTTTCTTCAGCTGACAAAGTATGTAAAGCCCTTAAAATAGCATCATCATATGCTTCCTTTTTCCCCTGCATAATGAGATTAAATGTATGCTCAATAATTTTTCCCTCTACATCTACTGATACTCCTTGATGCTTAGCATATTGGTGAAGTCTTGCCATCGTTCCTTCGACAGTTGCAGGATTTGTAAAAAGAATAAATTGAGGCTGTTGCTTACATATACTTTCAAAATAGGGCTCATCTATCTTTATGATAGGGATCGAGGGATCGAACAAAGTTTCATCCTCTAATAAAGCAATATAATTTGTACACGTTATTAAAATGGCATCCACATCACAGCTAATTATCCATTCAATTTGCTCCTTAACTTTACGTGCTAAACCATCACTACCTTTAGACACGTGCTGTATCACGCCAGGGTCTACAAAATGGAGTATCTCTATGTCTTCAGCGCTTTGAAAAGCCTGCTCAATGTATTGTATATTGGAATAATGAGCATGCAAGCAGGCGACCTTTTTTCTCAATTAAACTCCTCCTCATTGGAAAGTCTCTTTTCCATTGTTGCTATTACTAGAGAGTTACCATTACGATTCTTCACCATTTCCTCTTTCGTTACAACATAACCTAAAGAACGATATAACTCAATATTACGTGGAACACTCATACGTACTTTGCACTGACTAATTGTAATCCCCTTCGATAGTGTATATTGTTCAAGCCAAGAAATTAGTGTTTTAGCTAAACCTTGTCCCTGTCTTTCTGGGATAACTGAAAGTCTAAAAAAATAAATTCCCTTTGTACTGAGGGTAAACCTTACCATGGCAACTGGCTGTTTTTCGATATAGCCAATAAACGCTTGTTCACTTTGCTGCATTGCCTGCTCAATAGAATCCACCGTTTCACTTAGTGCACTGGATGGTGGAGTAGCCTTTTCATATTCTTGAAACGCCTGTAGCATCACCTGATGTATAACTGGGGCATCCTTGCTCTGTGCTAAAACAATTTCCATCCTAAAGCACCTCTTATCGTTTTTTATTCATAATAGTGCATATTAAAACAAAAAGAAACCGTATTATTTCGAATACGGCCTACTACTTAGTATGTTTATCTTTCACTTTTGCTTCCTTTTCAATATGCTTTCTCGCTATTTTCAAACGTTGGATATCCTTTTTCTTAAGAGGAATAATCTCTTCCTTCATCATCTTAATATAAGAAATCATTAATAAAAGTAACACCACTGTAAAGGGTAATGCAGCAATTAACGAGGCCGTTTGTAATGCTTCAAGACCTCCTGTATACAATAAAACACCTGAAATAGCTGCCATCAAAACACCCCATACAAACTTTGATAAAATGGTGGGATTTAAAGATCCTTTTGTCGTCATACTTGCCATAATAAAGGTGGCGGAATCAGCAGAGGTAATTAAAAATATTATGATTAAAAGTATTCCAATTGTGGATGCAATCACTGAAAGTGGTAAGTGTTCAAAAAGCTGGAAAAGAGCAACCGTTACATCATTATGAACAGATTGAGCGATTTGTGCATCTTGATGTAAATCAAACCACATCGCAGTTCCTCCAAAGGTCGCGATCCAAAAGCAGGCAATGAGGGGCGGAATAATTAATACACCTATAATAAATTCTCGTATAGTCCTGCCTTTGGATACACGAGCTATAAAGGAGCCTACAAATGGTGACCAAGCAATCGCCCATGCCCAGTAAAAGATTGTCCAATCCTTCACCCAAGTTCCACCAACATATGGCTGCATCCTTAAACTATATTGAATAAAATTTGAAATATAATCACCAATAGCTAATGTAAAGGTTTCAAGTATAAAGATTGTTGGGCCTGTAATAAAAACAAATAAGAGTAAGACGATTGCTAAAGTCATATTGACATTACTCAGAATCTTCATCCCTTTTTGTAGACCTGTTGTGGCTGATAACATATAGCCAATAAACATGATAAGAATAATGGCCACTTGCAAGATAAATGTATCTGGCAAACCAAAAACAAATGTCAAACCTCCATTTGTTTGTAATACGCCTAGCCCTATAGACGTTGCTACCCCCATGACGGTAGCAATTACTGCAAGAATATCGATCGTTCCTTTAACGACTCGATTTGTTCCAGTGACAGGCTCTAAAGCAGTGGAGATGAGCATATTTCTTTTTTTATTGAATTGTACAAAGGCCATAACAAGGCCCAATATGGCATAAACAGACCACTGGCTTAATCCCCAATGAAAGAATGAATATCCCATCGCCAGTCGGGCTGCATCCGTTGATAGCGGTTTTGTGTCACTGAAGGGTGGTGAAAAATAATGACTCATTGGCTCAGCTACTCCCCAGAAGACCAAACCGACACCAAGTCCAGCTGAAAAGAGCATGGAAATCCAAGTTATAAAACTAAACTCAGGGCGACCATCTTCCGATCCAAGGCGAATGGTACCATATTTGCTAATTGCCAAGCCAAATAAAAAAATAACGATAATAAAGACTGACATTAAATAAAACCAGCCAAAATAATCCGTTGTCATATGAAATACGCTGTTTGCTACGTTCTTAAATTTTTCTGGTATCGTTGCTCCGATAATGACCAAAAGAAAAATTGCTCCACTTGAAATAAGAAATACTGGGTTTCTTAAAATTTTATTTTGCATACAGCGCCTCCATTTATCCCAGACAGATGACCAAATTTCCTTTATTATGCGTATCATTCGTTAATTTTATTAATAAATAAAAAAGAAACCGCATTATCAAAAGACAATGCGGTCTACTATTAATGTGATTTATGCATAAAACGTATGGCTCTACTCATAACAGTTGGTACGATCGAAGCATGATTTTCGTTTAAAGCCTCATAAAATTCAACATTCATTATTTTTTCTAATACTGTCGCCATTTGGCGCGCATCATCCACCATAAAGGTTTCAAGTTCACCAGCGCTCAAAAACAAAGTTTCGTTCATGTCTTGATGCTCGTTCAGAAATACTGAAGCACACTGCACTAATTCATGCTCATTCCACCAAATGGAGGGGCTAATAGCTAGATAGCGCTGGAAGCTGGATTGGTGGTGAAATAGTTGCCACAGTGCAAAGTAACCTCCTAGGGAATGACCAAATAAAGCTTGCTGTGCTTGATTTACTGGATATTGTGCCTCAATCGTCGGCTTTAGCTCTTCTTCTATAAAGAGACTAAAATCCACTGCTCCTCCAAGCTTCTCATGACCTTTTCCTTTAAATCTTGCTGGATAAATATAAGACTCCGCAGGTGCTGTAAAATCATAAAATCTTCTTTCACGCATATCGTCGCCATGACCAATTCCAATAACAATAGCTGGAAGGATACCTGTTTTTGGTGCATTACGACTTTGTAGACGCACCGCTTCCTTTACAAGGTTAAAATAGGATGAGCCATCAAGTACATACAAAACTGGAAAGCCATCTTGTGGCGCTTCCTCCTCTGGCACATAGATATTAATCGTGTACAAATAATTTGTCAATTTTGAAGTCATATGTTGTGTAATGTAGTCTACTTTAGTTGTATTCATTAGATATCCTCCTTCAAAATTTCATAGCCATAACATACAGGTGTATTGGTTACAGGATCTTCCATAATGCGTGCATCAATATTAAATACTTTACGCATTACCTCAGCACTTAAAATTTCCTGTGGCGTGCCAGTTTGCATAATAATACCCTTACGCATTGCAATAAGATGATCTGAATATCTGGCCGCGTGGTTAATATCATGTAGAACCATCACTACTGTACAGCTGTGGTGCTCATTTAAACTTTTAACAATGTCCAATACCTCTAGCTGATGCGCCATATCTAAATAAGTAGTAGGTTCATCCAATAGCAAGATATTTGTTTCTTGTGCTAAGGCCATAGCTAGCCAAACACGCTGACGCTGACCTCCTGAAAGCTGGGCAAGCTCCCTATTTCGATATTCCATCGTATTAGTAACTGTTAAAGCCCATTCAATCATTTCCTCATCCTTATTGGTTAAACGATTGACATTGTTGCGATGTGGATAGCGACCATACGCAATTAACTCCTCCACTTTCAATTGACCAGGAGCTATCGGTGTTTGAGATAATATTGCTAGTTTCTTGGCAATATCTTTGGTCGATAAATTTTGCATATTTTGCTCCTGCAAATATACCGTACCTTGTTGTTTTTTTAAAATACGTCCTATCGTTTTAAGGAGTGTAGATTTACCACAACCATTTGGACCGATGATTGTAGTCACTTTGCCCTCTTCTATCGTTAAATTTAACCCTTCAAAGACACGTACCTGCTCATAACCTGAAGCCAAATTTTCCATTCTAAATGCAGTTTGCACGCCATTTCCTCCTATGCCTTAGATTTCACCAGTAAATACAAGAAATATGGAATCCCAATAATTGAAACAACAATACCTACAGCCAGTTCCGATGGTGCAAAAACGGTTTTACCAATAAAATCAGCGAGGATTAACAGACCTGCACCAATTAAAGCACTCACTGGCATAACGTAACGGTGCTGAATACCAACAAGCTGCTTGGCAATGTGGGGGGCCATTAAACCTATGAAGCCAATACTCCCTGATACAGACACACAAGCACTGACAAGACCTACACTGGCTAGTAACAGCTTCATTTTCTCCTTTTCAACAGCTATTCCTAAACTTGTGATGCTATCCTCTTCAAGCTGAAAATAATCGAGTAAATATGATTTTCTATGCACATATATTCCTAAAATCAAAAGCCAAGGTAGCATCGTAAGCGCAAAGATCCAATTCGCATTATAAATTGAACCTGCCATCCAAATAGCAGCTGATTCAAAATCTTGTGCACTCATTTTTAAGGATAGGAACAAGGACAAAGCTCCAAATCCACTATTGATAGCTATACCAGTTAAGATTAATCGCTGCATATCCAGATGACCATTTTTTAAAGCAAATGAAAAAATCAGGATAGCTGCAATTGTTCCACCGATAAAACCGAATAGTGGCATCATTAAAATTGACATCCAGCTGTTCATATCTGCACTCACTAGCTTTACTTGAAAGAAGTACATGAATAGTACGACTGCTGCACCAGCTCCAGCATTAATCCCTAATATTCCTGGATCTGCTAGTCCATTGCGTGTAATCCCCTGTAATACAACTCCTGCCATACCTAAGCCAATACCGACAAGTCCAGCAATGACAATCCGAGGTAAACGGAATTCAAATATAACAAGATCAAACTTTGAATTTGACTCGATCCGCAGCAATGTTTTGATAACATCCATTACAGACATATCAAAAACACCATTTGTAATATGTAAATAGCTCGCAACTAAAATCATTAAAACAAGCATCAGCATGGTTAAAAAGAATACACTTGAGGTTTTTTTACGCACGTTTTTCACCTCCGTGCTTACGAACTAAATATAAGAAGAATGGTACACCGACCAATGCGGTTAAGACACCAATTGGCGTTTCAAATGGATAATTGACAACGCGGCTCAGGACATCACAAAGCACTAAGAAAAAGGCTCCAATGACAGCTGCACAAGGAATAATATAGCGATAATCAACACCAACAAGGAAGCGTGTAATATGTGGTATGACTAACCCTACAAAGGCGATTTTCCCTACAAGTGCAACCGCTGTCCCTGTCAAACATACGACAGCTAGCATGCTAATAATACGAACTACTTTTGTTTTCTGTCCTAGCCCCATGGCAATATCTTCACCTAATGAAGTAATGGTAATCGCTTTTGCCGATAATAAAGCCAAGATCAACCCAGTTAAACCAAATGGAATAGAAAGAATCAGCATATCCATATTTACCATATGTACCTTTGTGTTATACCAAGCACTTACTGTTTGTGATACTTGGAAATACATCGCAATAGCAGTAGCAATACTACTTAAAAATGTGCCAATGACCGTTCCAATTATGGCTAGCCTTACTGGAGATAAGCCATTGCGGATTAACGAGCCAAAACCAAAGACAATACCAGCTCCCAATGCAGAACCAAGCATCGATAATAAAATCATTTGATAGTTTGGTAGCCCAGGAAAAAAAACAATGGCTAATGTAATGACAAATGCAGAGCCATCATTGACACCCATTAATGAAGGCGAGGCTAAATAGTTTCGTGTAATCCCCTGCATGACTGCACCGGCAACTGCTAAAAATGCTCCAACTAGTAATACCGCGGCAACTCTTGGAATACGGCCTGTTCTTATAATTTGATGATCGACATCCGATGGATCAAATGCTGTCATCGACTGCCATACTGTAATGGCACTAATATCTTTTGTCCCATACATAACAGAAATAAGTGCCACAAGGGCAATAAGGAAAGGAGATATCGCTAATATTGAAAACGACACTATGTTTGTTTTTTTCAACTTTCACACCTTTTTCTTTATCCATTTTGCGGTACACAATATCAATCACTTAAGTGTATACCCTTAACAACGCCTGCAATGAAAAATGCCACATCTTACAAAAGGCTGGTAATAGCCCGGTGATATCACCAAATCTACTACCAGCCTGTTTATACTATTTAAATAATTTTTCAGCCGCAGCATCTAAGAATTTCACCTTAGACCAAGCAGTACCACCTTGTGCTAATGGCTCAATTGTGTTGACGAAAACTTGATTATTTTGTGTTGCCTTTAAGCTAGTGAAAATTGGATTCTTTTGTAGCTCCTCTAAAGCTTTTGGCGTATCCTTATTCTCGGAATCCTCGAATTGCAGGAAAATCACATCTGGATTTACTTGTGCTAATGTTTCAAGTGATAGTTCCGCTTGCGCCTTAGCTGTTGTAACAACTTCTGGTACAGGTGCTCCTAAATCTTCATATAGAACAGGGTTTAAATAAACGCCTGCTGGATAGATGTACATCACTCCACCACGAACACGGATGATTAATACTTGCTTATCTGCTAATTGCTCCTTGGATTTTACTTGGGCATCAGCAACTTTGGCTTCATAGTCAGAGATGATTTTCTTTGCATCCTCTTCCTTCCCAGCTAATTGTGCAAGCAATGTTAAATTTTCTTTCCAATTTGTTGAAATATGTGAGTATGGAATCATTGTTTGAATTTTGTTGAGCTTTTCAGCCGTTTCTTCAGGGAATTTCGAAGTACCCACAATTACATCAGGATCCAGATTAAGAATGGCTTCTGCATTTGGCTCCATTTTATTTCCTACAAGTGTAGCTCCTTCAAAATCTGTTGCTAGATAGGCAGGAACTTTTCCACCTACTTCTAGAACACCTACTGGCTTAATACCAAGCATTGCCGCATCTTCCATTGATTCAAGACTGGCAGCGACAATGTTCTTTACTTCGGCTGGTAGCTCATATTGCTCGCCTAAGTACGTGATGGTCTGCGTTGATTTAGCTTGCTCTGTCTGTGATTCTGTTGCACTTGTCTCTGCTGTATTAGCTGTTGATGTTGCTTCCTCAGCTTTGTCTGTTCCACATGCAGCCAGTGATAATGCTAATAGTGCTGGTGCACACATTTTAAAATATTTATTCATAGATATTCTCCCCTAACGAGCTCATATTGATAATGATAATCGTTTTCATATATAAGTCAATATATAATTGATACTCATTATCATTTACGGATACTATCCTAACAAAGTGAAAAAAGATTGTGAATGGACGATTTCGAAAATGACATGGATTTTTGCCGATTTAAGCAATAAAAAAACTGCTTCTTTTTTATAAGAAACAGTCAATTATACATATCTGGCTTCCTCTATTTTTAACTTGCGATAGGCTGAGGGAGATAAACCCGTACACTTTTTAAATACTCTGCTAAAATAAAAACAATCTACATATCCAACACATTCCGCAATTTCAGCTACAGGTATTCCACCATATTCTAGTAAGTCTTTCGCACGTCGTATACGGTATTCTGTTATATATGTACTTGGATTCATACCTGTATGCTGCTCAAATAAATAAGCAAAACGACGACGCTCAATGCCCAATTCCATCGAGATATTTGATACTGAGATTTGCTGTGCATAATTTTCATGTATATACTGTAATGCCTGTTCCATTAATTCGCTGGCACTATCTAAAACCTGCATTTTTGCCGCTACAAGGATATCTTCCAACAAATTCATAAATAATGTCTTAGACTTGAATACAGCCATATTACCAGGAAAGGAATAGCTTTCTACTAATTGCTGAACATGGCTAATAATTTGTGTGTTAAAGCCTGTATTGATTAGAAAATGTTGCTCGGCTAGTGGATATAGATTTATTTCTTCTGTAGGTAGGCTGTAATGAACAACTGCATACTCCCAACCTTTATGGCCAGTCGCTCTCACTTCTATCGGCATCTGGGGGCCAGCATGGGCAATCATTCCTGGCTCCATCATATAGGGGGTTCCATTAAAGCTAAAGATCGCACTCCCTGCAAGTGGCACTACTAAACCACACTTTTCTGGAGCTGTTGTTCTACCAGCATCTACTTCACCTGGCTCCATTTTTTTAGTAAAAACATCTGTAAATTTTACAGAAGCATGTGCAAAGTAATCAATTAAATACTTGATATCCATATGCTAACTCCTATACATGTATAACATTCTGAATCTGTGAAAAATGATGTAAATCATGATTGATTAATCCTACAAAATAGTCGATTATAGTCATTTCTGACTGCCCAATTTTAAATGACTGTTGCCATTGCTCATCTGTCCATTGCTGAATATCCTGCAATAATTGACGCCTTGTGGAAATAAAATCATTCAATGTTTCCTCCATTGTTTGTTCACGGCTTTTCTTAGCTGCCATCGTATTCAAATGTGCTACATCTGGCCCTTTCGGCAGACGCTCATCTGTAAAGAGAAAAGGAATTCGGTAATTTTGCACAAACTTGTCCCATGGAGGAAGATGCCCAATTACCTCTGCAACCGACCATTTCCCAGGTTCAATGGGCATACGCCATTGTGCCTCAGATAACCCTCGTAAATTATCTATCCAATCTAAAGATTTTATATAGTGTTTAATGACATAGGTTTTATCTTGTTGCAATTGTTCCCCCTCTTTCTTTTTTTATTGAAGATGAATTTTCAATTCTGGCCAACATAAATGCCATTGTTTTTGCTGAATTCTTTGACGATAAATCGCATAGGCATACTTATTTTCTAGGTAAAACGATGTTGGCTCTACTATGCCTGCTCCTAAAAGATGAATACCGTACGGTGCTGCAATCTCTAGTACCCCATCTGATAATTTTACTCCAATTGCCGTTGGGATTTCTGGGAAATGAGAGATTCCATCAACAGCAGACTGATATGGTTTACTACCATTTAGGACATGCATTCGTGCTTGATTTTTCACGGACCAAGGCTCGTTTGGAGATAACTTTCTCAGTTCTCGCTCATACTGCTTCTCTACTTCTTCTGCTAAATTTTCTTTATCAAAATATATCACATCAATATCAGCAATTGGTGTTCTTTCTTTTTTATTATGAAGGTAATCCCATACCTTTGAGCGAATAATTCCTGCGCATATCCACCAATCTGGTAGTTGCAAGTTTTCTACTGTGGATAAAATGCTCATCACCCAGTCATCAGATGCAATTAAGTTCTTCAGCTCTTCCTCCGATTGAAGCAACCTCATTCTGTCAGCCTCCATTAATATAAATTAAATTTATAAATCACTAAAAATTATATATTAGATTTATACATTAACACCATTTACCCTAAAGCTAATAAAAGAAAGGGAGAAGCTTATGAATAAAATGATCATGCTGTTATTATTTGTACTACTTAGCTTAGTTGGACTTTTCTATACAAACATTTCTTTAACACTCGTATGTATCGGGATGGTAGCTGCTTTTATCGGTACACTTGCAGGGGGTGGTGGACTAATTACACTTCCTGCCATGATGCTTGTCGGTATCCCTATTCAAACAAGTATTGCCACAAACAAATTTTCGACAGGCATTTCATCTTTATCCAGTATTTTTTTTCTACTCTATCAGAAGGAGCTACATCTCACATCTATCATCAAATATATAGCTCTTGCTATTGTTGGGGGGATTTGCGGCTCACTTTTAGCGGTTTCGCTGTCTGAGCAAACTATGAACTATATGGCCTGTGTACTACTTCTTTTGGCTTTAGTCGTAACTTTGAAAAATAAGGCGTTGACGGAAGTTCCTGATTCGCTAGAACATCAAGCACCTCATTTTTGGCAACCATTTTTCATCGCTATGTATGATGGTGGTTTCGGCCCTGGCTCTTCGACATTTAGCATCTTACACTATCTACGTACTCATCATACTTACATAAAGGCTGTACAGCTCACTCGAGTACTCCTCTTCGGGAGCTGTACAGGAGCATTTATTGTGTTTTATCACACTGGCTTTATTCAATGGCACTATGCAATTGCTATGGCAGTTGGCTCCATTATAGGCTCCCAATTAGGTCTTATAGTGCTCCCATACATTCCATTAAAAATAGCCAAAACACTACTAACATTGATTATTATATTGTTGCTTGTTCAAGTTACATTGAAAATAATTTAATGACCACTACTCAAATGCTCATGAATTACCTTCCATTGATCGTTAACTAATGTAAAAATATTAGTTGCTCTACCGCTACCTGATACAAATTTTTCGTTATGATAGCCTTCATAGTGATATGTATAAAGACAGGTAGCCGTCGTTTCATCAACGGTTAACCATTTTACATCAGTAGCTGAATAAACCTCTTCTTTAATGACATTCCATGCATGCTTGAAATAAGCCTCAATCTCCTCTGTTGTTGTGCATGTTTTATCAGAAAACCAATAAATTGCTTGTGGATGCAAAATAGCCTTTACTTGATTAAAATCATGGGTATTTGTTGCTTGGATATAATGTTCCAATGCTTGTTGATGTGTCATCTTCACCCCTCCTTTTTTTACAATATTATCCGATAATTAACTTTTTATAAATCACTAGTTCTGTATCCCTTTCTGCTTTGACAGTAAATAGATGGCAGCTATAATTAAGAAAAAACCACAGACCTGAAGATTAGTTATTTTTTCATCCAATAGAATAGAAGATAAAATCATACTACTAATTGGCAATAAGCTAGTAAGTACACCTGCCCAAGATGCTGAAATTACTGCAAGACCCTGTTGCATCAAAAGAAACGCTATGACGGTTACAACAATGCCGAAATACAATACTAATCCCCACTCTGCAGCTGATATTTCTTTAAATTCAAAATATCTGCTTTCAGCTACAGCAAATGGGAAAAATAATATGACGCCAAATAAGCTAACCATAGTTGAGACTGTAAGAGCACTCATACGATAAGAAATTAACTTACCAATGATGATAAATAAAGATTCACAGAATACTGCACCTAAAATGAATAGATTGCCTAATAATGAAGTTGAAAAATGGTTAGTAGTAGAATGGTTAGCAATGTTCATAAGGATGGCTCCCACTACGGCAAGAAGTATGCTAATACCCATATTCCTCGTTAATTTCTCCTTCAAAATAAAATAGGATAGGAATGCCGTGCAGACTGGCAGAGTACCAGTAATAATACCAGCTTCCATAGCAGTCGTTTTTGAAAGACCATGGAGCATTAATAGATTAAATAAAAACACCCCTAATAACGCTTGTAAAAAAATCGCTACTAACTCTTTTCTGTTTAATGTTGAAAATCCCTCTATCTTTATCCACAAAGGAATCAAAATAATTGCAGCCACAAGAAATCTTAGTTCATTAGCTAAGAAAATTGGAAAACTTTGAACAACCAATTTGCCCGCAACAACTGAACTACCAACGATACTCATCGCCACAATAACTTTCCCACTACTCCCGATCCACCTATTCATTTTTCTATACTACTCGTTCCATGGATTCATTAATAATATCGGTTACTGCTAAATATAGGTTTTCAGGGTGTTCAGCAATTCGGTGGCAAAGATATAAGTACCACTCATTTCCATACGTTAAATATACTCTACAACGATAATCTTTCCTTCTTAATTCATTGAGTAATGTAGGGCGTACACCATAAAGCATCTCAACTTCAACATTTGGGTTCTCAAGATATTGACGTCGCTCTATCTCTTGAATAAGCATTTCATCATGTGTAGCGATTGATAACGGATGATTCGCATTTACTAACTGATCAACATAATCAAGATAATGCTTATTCAGTTCTTCTGATCTGATCATGGCTATATCGACAGACTCTTGAAAAGCCCCTTTAACAAGTCTTATTTTCCCTGGATATTGCATAAGTTCTTGTAAATCTAACTTTGTACGATAAAGATGCACTTGCAATGTAATTCCAACATTTGTATACTTCGTTGCTATTTTTTTGTAAAGAGTAATAATATCACTAGTCTTTGAGGACTCTTCCATACTTATCATCAAAGTTATTCCATACCGCTGAGCTTTTTGTGTAAGCTCTTCAAGATGCTTATAAGCAATCTCAGCATTAATAGAAAGACCTATATGAGATAAATCGAAAGATACTGTTTGCTTTAAAGATAAAATCCCCATTTCCTCAATTACTTGTAAAAGCTCATCCTTTGCTCTTTGACAATCCCTTAAATTGGTTGTATTTTCCCCAATATATTCAATGGAGATATTATAATTGTCATTAAGATAATTACGTGCAGCAGCGATGGCATCCTCTCTTTTTTCTCCTGTTACATACCTTTTTGCTGCTTTCCATAATAATGGGTAGAGCTCTGTTGATTGCTGCACCGCATATTTCAAGCGCTCGTCTCGTGCCGCGGCTTTTAAGGCCTGAATCACTAATTCTTCTGTTTTCTTCATATTTATTCCCCCTCTTCGGTATTGGTAAGTACTTTATCATGATAAAATTGGTAACTGTAGAACCACTTTAAAGTGATTTTAAAGGTACCACTTTCAAATCGGAGGTATGTAAAATGTTATGGATACCTATAGATCGAGCATTAGATATTCCTTTAAATCGTCAAATCTATCAGCAAATACGGGAAAAAATTTTAAGTGGACAACTTCAGGCAGGTGAAAAATTAGTATCAACACGAGAGCTTTCAGTAGAATTAAAAGTATCAAGAAATGTCATATTAGAAGCTTATGATCAGTTACTTGCCGAAGGATTTTTAATTGCACGAAGAGGAGCTGGTACATTTGTTGCAGAAGGCACATTGTTACCACAACAGACCAAACCTCTTATTACAAATAAAGCAGGAGATCCAATAGTAGGGAAAGAGGTTGTAAACTTACGCTCGGGTATTCCAGCACTCGACTTGTTTCCTCGTAAAACTTGGGCGAGGATAAGTCACCAGCTATGGCACGATAGTGAGTCCTCCATATTAGGATACGGGGTTCCAGAGGGGCGCATAGAATTAAGGCATACTCTTGCCCACTACTTATTAAGGACAAGGGGCGTTGAATGTCATCCAGAGCAAATTATTATTACATCTGGTGCGACACAGGCAATGATGCTTGTGTCGAGATTATTGCTGTCATCTAATGATATTGCTATTATGGAAGATCCTATAACGAATGATATTCAAACTATCTTTAAAGCTTCTGGTGCTACCATTTATCCGGTACCAGTAGATGAATTCGGGATGAAAACAAGCCTATTACCAGATAATATAGATCCTAAACTTGTCTTTCTAACTCCTTCTCATCAATTTCCTTTAGGAAGTACCTTACCTATTCAGCGTAGAATTCAATTAATTGAGTATGCTAGAAAGAATCATTGCTTTTTAATAGAAGATGATTATGATAGTGAGTTTCGCTACGAAGGGCCACCTGTTAGCTCTTTACAGGGCCTAGATCCAGAGCTAGTTCTCTACATCGGTTCTTTTAGTAAAATTCTCTCTCCCGCATTAAGAATAGGATACATTATCCTTCCAACACAGCTTACTGAAAAATGCCGTCAATTAAAATGGTTTACGGACTTACATACACCTTCCTTAGACCAGCTTATCCTTTCTCGCTTTATACAGGAGGGCTATATGGAAAGACATATCACAAAAATGAAGAAGTTCTATAAAAGCCAACGTGATTTTCTGATTCAATGTTTACAATCCACTTTTTCACATAACATAAAAATATTTGGCTATTCTACAGGTATGCACTTAGTTGCAGAATTTGAGAAGATTAATTTTACACGAAACTTATTAGTGAAAATAGAACAATTTGGTGTAAAGGTTTACCCAGTAGAGGATCATACAATTCAAAAGGGAAAATATAATAACAGATTGATTATTGGCTATGGTCATTTACAAAAGCATGAAATTGAACTAGGCATCACTAGACTTTTTCAAGCAATTTATCATTAGGAGGATGTCTGTGCTAGCTACTATTGTAAAACAATCAAATTACCATATTGCTACATTCAAACGGCCATTACTATATTCAATAGATGCCGTTTGGGCCGCTATGACTAACAATGAAAACCTACAAAAATGGATGAGTAATTTAGAAATCATTGAGCTACGTAAGAACGGGAAAATACATTTTAATATGAATGATGGAACAGGTAATTTTGAGGAAATAACCATCACAGATTATGTTGAGAAAGAAGTATTAGAATTTGGTTGGGGAACAGATACGGTGAGATTTGAATTATTTTCTACTGAAAAGGGTTCTTTATTGGTATTAGTGGAGACACTTCAAAATCTGACAGAGCATACACCGAAGGATTTAGCAGGATGGCATATTTGTCTTGATATGTTAAAAGATCTACTAAATGGCGTTGACCATCAATATTTCCCAATGGATGAATGGCAGCAAAGATTCAGCGAATACCAAAAAATGCTGAATAGTATAAAGTAAAATAATACAAAAAATCCTAGAGCATCATTACTCTAGGATTTCTATTATTGATAAAAGGCTGTAGCAATTGCTAGTGCTTTTAAAGGATCTTTGATTGAATCCAGTGTGTAAACAAGCTTTTCATCCTGCCACACTATTAAATTACCTGATTGATAGACATCTAGCTGAGCCATGCCATATTGCCTTGGAATAGGTAGCATGTGGTTCTCTAAATACGCTACTGCCTGCTTAGCAAGTTTGACACCTGCATCAGGATTATCAGTTCGTGTATGAGTGGCAATTGCCCATCGCCCTTCGTTCCAACCAGTCCATAATGAACCAGCGCCTGCATCTTGATAACCTTTTATATTGTAACCAAGATCAACCTCTTGCCCGCCATTTTGATTAAAATTATCAAATGCTATCTGTGTGCTTGCACCTTCCACACTTTTATATTTCTTGACCAGCAATCTTCCAATAACAGTCGCTGATTTCTTTAATCGAATATCGTTAATTGGCATATTCTCTTTGCTCTCATAAAAAATAACTTCAACCTGGTCGCCCTGTGTTCTTGCTGTAGCTGATAAAAATGCACCCTCAGCAATAGGTAACGTTGTTGGCATTTTTATTGGAACATTGAAATGTATCTGCTCCTTTATTTGTTGAAGAGCTTCAGTTGCTTGAACCGCATCAATTTGATCATTATTAGACAGTGCTACAGATGTACTTGTTTCAATCTCATGTTCTTGTGCATTCTTATTTCGTTCAGCACAAGCACTTAAGCTACAAATGCTTAACAATAAAAAGAGAAATACTACCTTTTTCAACATGTTAACCCCCATTTAAGAAATGCCTTCTCTCCATATTTTCCCCTGAAAAAGGTTAACTTAAACGCTTCAGCTATTGAAGTTCATTGATGCGCTTCGTCAGCTCATTAAACTTCTGATCAAGCATGGTGTAGTCCTTATCTTTTACTGTTAGAAAGCTCAGTTTGCCTAAAATCTCTTGCCTTTCCGTTTCAAGCTTTAAACGGAGAGCCGCTGTATCATCCACTTTATTCGGTGTGACTTCTGTCCACTTTTTCTTGATGTGCTGACCGTGAAGCTCCCAAACACTGTTCGTGACTTTTTCTAGAAAGTATCGATCATGTGAAACGACAAGCAATGTTCCATTATATTGAGTAAGAGTATGCTCTAACTGCTCACGAGAAGGTAGATCAAGATGGTTTGTCGGCTCATCTAAAATAAGAACATTTTTATCCTCTAAAATATAAGCCATCAGCTTACACTTTACGCGTTCTCCCATACTCATTTTGCCTATGGGAGATGTCCAATGTGTCAGTGTAAACCCTAAATTCTTCATCAAGTTGCGCACTTTAGCACGCTCTTCAAATGTCTCTTGATAAAAATATTGCTCTGGTGTCTGATCAAGTGGTAAATCAAATACTTCCTGTGTCAGATAACCAATGTTTGCAGCTGGTGATACCCATACTTCACCCTCAGCTTCTAGCTTGCCTAAAAGAACTTTTAAAAAGCTTGTTTTCCCACTTCCATTCTTTCCTGTGATAGCTATCTTATCTCCAAATTGAGCCGTAATATTCACATCGTTAAATAGTATGCGTTCACCAAATTTTAAAGATAAATGCTTGATTTCCAGTAAGCGCTTGCCAACTCGTTGATTCGTGCCTAAAGAAAAACGAATCTCTGCTTCTGGCTCCACTGCTTCCACTCTTGTCTTCGCAAGTTCAGCCTCTAATCGCTTTTTCTTAGATTTCACCTGAGAATCTAAACGCTTTGCTTTCACACGATGGTACTCCTTAAAACCTTCCAGTTTTGTTGACTGGGCGTGGCCCTTTTGTGACCAAGACGTCAGTTCCGACATTTGAGCCTCAATTCGTTCAATGTTTTTTTGCTGCTTCTCGTAGGCACGTTGCTGTGTTAATCGTCGGTGTTCCCTATCAGCCATGTAGCTTGTATAATTGCCATCATGTTCAATCAGGCTTTTTTCCTCAATAGACCAGATTTTTGTGGCAACCTTATCTAAAAAATAGCGATCATGTGATACCACGATGATTGTCCCCTTATAGTTTTGTACTTGTCTGATGAGGAATGCGGTACTTCGTTCATCTAAATGATTCGTTGGTTCATCAAGTAATAAAATTTGAGCATTCTGGGAAAAACCTTCTGCAAGACGCATTTTCAGCTTTTCACCCCCACTTAACGCTGCAAATGACACATTAGGTACCTGCCACTTAGCCAGCAGATCAGCTTCTCTTGCGGATACTTCTAGTTTGTCAAAATGAGCTAGCTCCTGTTCAACAAATGTAATTTTTAAAGCCTGTGCTCCCTGAATTACTCCCATAGTTGGTGATAATGTACCTTGAATCAATTGTAATAATGTCGATTTCCCAGCACCATTCCTCCCTATAATGCCGATGACTTCGCCTTTTTTTACTGTGCCTGTCACATGCTCAAATAACAACATATCCTTTATTTCATAACGTACATCCTGTAATTTTAAAAGTTCCTTCATACTATCCATCCTCTCCAGTTGGAGGGACAAAAAAATCCCTCCAATTCATTTGGAAGGATTAGTCGCTACAATATCATACACAAATAAGCTCCAAAATTATTGTGAAAACAAGCTTTGGAGTAGCTAAATATCGGCAGTGGTTTGCGAATATAAAGCAATTATTATGAAAAATGGGCAGACTAATCCTATTTTTGTTGTTCGTGAAATATAAAATTTCCTATACAAAAATTAAGATTAGTTATTCATTAGCCACCCATCTTCCCTTCATTCATCGTTATCGTCATTGTAACATCATTTTTTTAAAAATAAAACTCCATACCTTGAGCTAAGTCTATCTAAAACATTCATAGGAACGAATTTGGTTTCTAGAAATGGTACGGAAATACCAGCCATATCTTCGACTCCATCTAAAGCCAGCAATGATTTCCCTTCCTACAGCTGTTGGGAAAAACCAAAAACTTCTACCACTATTCATCCAAATATACGTATTTCTAAATAAACAGGAGCGTATACCACTAGAACCTTCTCGCCAAGCAGGAATTGGTGGTGAAAAACCTGGTGGTGTACTCATTGGCATTTGTCCTGCGGGAGGGGGGCCGAAATGAGTTGGCCCAAATGACGTTGTTTCAAAATCATTATAACCTCCCCAACCACCAGGTCTTCTAAAATTATCTTCTCTAAATGGATTATTATACACACAAACCCTCCTTTTACATTATTCAATATATGTAAAAGGGCGATTCACCGTTGAGCCATTGCCCATTTACCAAAGGTAACCTAGTTCCTATTATTGTATAATGGAAGGAAAATCCTTCAAAAAGGAGTACTTATGAAAAAATTATTGATACTCTTATTAGCCCTGCTTATCGCAGGTAGTATGTGGATGCTGCTTGCTAAAAATTCAGTCTCTTCTTCCATAAATATTCAAGCAAAGCTTGCTGATGTGAAAGATTACACATACTACTTAGATAAAGGCAACGATGCCATTGGCAAGAGCATGACGAAGTTAGATTTAGTGATTGTAGAACCTCTTGAAATGCAGCAAAAGTATATCGTCAATGCTCAAAAAAGCGGTACTTTAGTGTACGGCTATATTAATGTGATGGAAGCAGACAAATGGAATACAGCACTCTATCAACAATTAAAGGAAGAAGATTTTTATCGAGACAAACAGGGTGAAAGAATGTATTTTGCCAAATGGGATTCTTTTTTAATGGATTTGACTTCTACGCACTATCAAGACATTTTGCTAGCAGAAATAGAGCAGCAAATTGTTCAGAAAGGCTTAGACGGTGTGTTTTTAGATACGGTTGGTAATATCAATTCCTATTTACCTGAAGATGAACAAAAGTGGCAAAATGAAGCCATGTTATCTTTTATCCAACAAATCAAAAAACGACATCCAAATATATCTGTTGCTCAAAATTGGGGATTTCAAACACTCGCCGATTATACAGCACCATATATTGATTTTATTATGTGGGAGGATTTTTCGTATCCTGTGGTAGGAAAAGATAAATGGTCACTCGATATGATGCAACAGCTTGTCCACATACGCAATAAATTTGGTACACAGGTGATGGCAATTGGTTTTGAAGAAGAATCAAAAAGCCGTGCATTAGCTGAGAAGCATCATTTCAAATTCTTTTACAGTCCTGCTGGTTCTTACTATAATAGCTGGCAATCATCCTTACTTCCCTCTGACAAACGACTGTTTTGAGGGATATTTGTTTAAGAGCTCATCTCAGGGGTAGACTAAAAGAAAATCAGCTTGAGGTGATAGGATTGGATATGACCAATATGTATGAAGAACAAAAACATCAGCATGAAAATCGCTTTCAATATAAGCAGCGTAACATGTGGACTGGGATTTTATTTGGGCTTGGGGTTGTTGCATTTATAGATGAGGTGATTTTTCACCAATTATTACACTGGCATCATTTCTATGATAAGTCTACAGCAGCTATTGGACTAGTTTCAGATGGTTTATTTCATGCATTCAGCTTTTTTGCTACCATTGGATCTGCTTTTTTATTGGCTGATCTAAATAGAAAACATGGGTTTTGGCTAAAAAGATGGCTAGGCGGTATTTTTCTTGGAGCAGGCTCATTTCAGCTTTACGATGGAATTATACAACATAAATTCATGAAACTTCACCAAATTCGTTACAATGTTGAAATACTTCCCTATGATATCGTTTGGAACATATTGGCGGCGCTATTAATAATTATCGGTATTGTCTTACTGCTCCAAACAAATCAAAAAGATCAATAGGAGGTGGCGCATCTTGCATTCTCACGATGTTCATGCTCAAAACTTTCCTATTATGGTTCAGCTTCTACTGGCCTTGCCATTTGTTCTAGCTCTTATAGGCTATATCCTCGCATTTATTATTTCGAATCAACATAAAAAACAATGGCCTCATTTCCGTACTATCTGTTGGATTGTTGGAAATGTCTGTGCTCTGATTACATTAATCGGCCCATTGGCTGCTCTTAGTCATATTCATTTTGACGCACATATGATAGGACATTTATTGCTTGGCATGCTGGCACCATTACTTATGGCTTTAGCAGCACCAATGACTCTGCTGTTAAGAACCTTACCAGTAAACAGGGCACGTATTCTCTCTCGACTACTAAAAAATCCGTATGTTCGTTTTATTCGTCATCCAATTATTGCATCTATTCTAAATGTAGGAGGCCTATGGTTACTCTATACAACCTCACTTTTCAATTTGATGCATGAACATATACTATTGTATGTATTCATTCATCTCCATATTTTTCTAGCGGGTTATTTGTTTACTATTGCCTTTATTTATATTGATCCTACTCCACATTCATACTCTTATGTTTTTCGATCCCTTACATTAGTAGTAGCATTGGCTGCTCATGCCATATTGGCAAAATTTATTTTTGCAAATCCGCCTCATCATGTACCATCCACTGAGGCAGAACTAGGTGCTAAGATCATGTACTACGGTGGAGATGCTATTGAAATCCTTCTTGTGTATATTCTCTTTTATCAATGGTTTAAAAGCACAAGGAATAGTATTCAACCCAAAGCAGCTACTTCATCACGCTAATCTCGCCCTGTTGATTAGGTTAAATAGGATTGGATAATCTGCCAGTCCTCTAGCTTTTCAGTGAACGTTTTAATATTTTTCCCTGGTATTGGACTTGTTGATGGCATTTTTTTATAGGCTCGTCCTTCTAGAAGCCCTAAGCCAATATGCTTTTTAAAAACCTCAAATGCTTTCGCTCCATTAAAAAGCACTAATTGAATATTAGGGTATTGTTCAAAAAGGGTTTGAAAATCATTGGGCTTTTCATTGCGTATCGCTGCATCTAAACTTCCTTCACGTTCACAAGTTGCAATCGTGTCCCAAAGACCGATTGCATTGTTTTTTAATAAGGCTATTCTCTCTGTATAATCATTTGGAATCGCTATCTGTAATAACTCACCCATAATAGGCCAAAAGTGATTGCGTGGATTGCCATAGTACTGCTGTTTCTCTAACGATTGTTTTCCTGGCATGGATCCAACAATGAGCACCCTTGTTGATGAGTCTACAATTGGTAATAATATATTTTTTAATTCATTGGACACAACAATCACTCCTTTTCTCTATTGTAGCGGAAAATTCGAACCAGTAAGTAAATCTTGGCTTGAAATGAATAAGGGATGTTGGCATAAATGGTTCATTTTATACGACTGCACAATTTTGTAGCCTATACAGTAGCCTATCCAAGGTGGAAGGGCCCCCCCGTATAGAAATGGATGATGTTGTTTGATTCCTTGAAGTTGTAAATTCGGTAAAAAATGATGCTCCCATAAAGCTAAAAGTTCTTTTTCTGAGTAGGATTGTAACCAAGGAGCAATCCACCTTTCTCCGTATAAATCTTTCACCGCATCTTCTGCTAAGCCTTCTAAAATGAGAGAATCCAATAAAGTCATATCATCTAAAGTTTTTTTTAATATGTGTATACGACAAACATGGTTATATTCATGAGCAAATAATGCTTGAAGCTCCTGCTTTTCTAAATCATCCACAAATAAAAAAAGCGAATGAGGATAAGCGACACCATTTTTATTGGTTATCGTTTGCTGCTGAGTAATTGGGAAAATATAAATTGGTATTGATGGGCCATTCCATTTCCTCTGTAAGTATAGGAACTCCTGCTGTACACTGGCCCATACTTTTTGCCTCTTTAATTTTTCAACATCGACTTCCTCATGAGGTAAAAAAAGACCCTGTTGCTGTAATGTATAGTGAATTTCTTCTGGAAGCCCATCTCGAAATAGTTTGACTAATCGACCGCAAAGAATCGAGCATTGTAAGCTTGTTCGCTCATCCTTTCTAGTTGATTTTCTAGCACTTACAAATTCATCTAACCACTTATCCGTTGACACAACTGCCATATTATCACCTCTTCACAGCATATGTCTTGAATAGACAATCGGCTAGTGATAAATGCATCAAATCGCATATATTAGCTTGTAATGACAATGAAAGGAGGGATATGTGTGAATCCAGCTGATGCTTATAGTCTTTGCTGTAAATATCATGGTAAACGTGTTCGAATCTCGGATTCATCTGGTAAAGTACATGTTGGAGAAATCACAAGGGTAGATAGAAGACAGGTATGGATTCTACCTGATAGAAGATATAGTGGTTATGGTTTAGGGTTTTGGGGATTTGGAGGGTATGGAGGAGAAGGTTTTGGCTATGGAATTGCTCTAGGAACAATTTTAGGTATTGCGCTAGCTCCAATTATTTTCTTCTAATTCAAACCTTTTATTTAAGTGAAAAAGAAGCCATTTCAAACATTGTTGAGATGGCTCATTTTTCATTATTGAACTTGCTCTTGTTGCTGTTTGCTTTCAATCAGCTCGGATATTGTAACAAATGTGTAGCCTTGCTTTTTTAATGCAGGTAGTATTTCTTCTAGTGCTTGAATTGTTTGTGTACGGTTCCCGCCACCATCATGAAATAAAATGACATCTCCAGGCCTTGTTCCCTTCATTACCTTTTGCACAATTTTTCTTACACCAGGCTCTTTCCAATCTTGCGTATCCTGATGCCAGGACCACATTACTACCTTATAGCCGTCCTTAACAGCAGCATTAATCATAGCATCCGTGTAATTTCCACCAACGGGACGGAATAAAACTGGGGAAAAACCAGTAATACTATAAATCGTGTCATTTGTCTTTTGAAGCTCCTCTTGCAATTTTTTGATGGAAACTTTAAATGGATGTGTATACGTATGATTTGCTAATTCATGGCCTTCTGTATAAGAACGTAAAACAAGCTCTGGATATTTTTCTGCATTTTTTCCAATAATAAAAAAGGTGGCTTTTGCATCATATTTTGCTAATAAATCTAGCACAGCAGCTGTGTATTTAGGATGTGGACCATCATCAAAGGTGAGTGCAACAATTTTATCCTCTGTTTTGATATCCCAAACAACTTCACCTGTCTCCTCATAATAAGGACGACCTCTATCTGCGTAGCCTTCCTGCACTAAAAATCCCGAGATGATTAAAAAGAAAACCATAAAAATGAATACGTAATTACGTGTCATAGCATCACCTCCCAAGTCCGAAATCACAGAACTCCGTCAACTTACTATTTACGAATTACCCGGAAATATACTTGTGAAGGATTGTCTGTTTTCTCCTTTTAATTATTTCAAAAAAATTTTAAACGTTCTTTATAATTTTGAACAATATGTGAAAATCTTTGAATAGTACTTTATTTTTTTATTTATTGATGTAAAATTAAATCAAATCTGATATATAACAGTTATTGTAAATATATAAATGTTATGCAACACAATAAAGGGGATGACATATATGTGGATTATTACAGTATTTGAAGAAAACACTTATCGCATGTTTGAGTATAGTTCTAAACGTGAGGCAACAAATGCATTACATAAATTTAAAGAAACTGCTTTGCTTTCTTATACAAGATAAGAAAGGATAAAAGGAATCTATTCATTTGAGTAGATTCCTTTTTGTTAAAAAGTACCTCCGATGCTTCCCCTAATTCCTTTCATCCTTATACATCTAGCAACATATTTAGTTTTTTTCATGAAAATGTCGAACACCTTGCTAGCCTTCACCATATGTATATAGAGAAAAGGAGTGATTTCAATGGTGACAATTGAACCTATTATGATTAAAGGGCATTTCTTCACTGCAGTAGTTGTTCAATTACCTAAAACAACATTACTAACTATTTCTAATGATACAGGCTACATTATGTGTGGTGCTTTAGATGTCGGCCTATTAAATAGTCGCTTAGTTGATCGAAAAATTATTGCTGGTCGTGCAGTAGGCGTGAAAACAATTGACGAGCTATTAACAGCTCCATTAGAATCTGTAACATATGAAGCAGAACAGCTTGGTATTACAGAAGGAATGACTGGTGTAGAGGCACTTTTAAAAATGATCTAATTGGCTAAAAAAGCGTCAACTAGACGCTTTTCTTTTTTGTTTGCTAACTATTTGAATAAGCAATTTCCCCATTTCCCATACTGTGGGACAAAGGGAGTTGTTAGTATGAATAGTAGGCAACATGTTAAAATACACGCCACCTTACTTATTATTGTTTTAATTGTTTTCATCTGGTCTGTTATAAAGCCGTCCTCCTATTTAGATTGGCTAGCTGAAGTCAGTCCTGGAATTGTGGCAATAACAGTCGTTGTTTGCATTTATCATAAATTTCGCTTTACCACATTTTCTTATTTTATTATCGCTCTCTTGTCGATCCTGACATTTATAGGTGGGCATTATACCTATTCGGAAGTCCCTCTTTTTAATTGGATAAAAGATGAATTTCATTTACAACGTAATCACTATGATAGGTTTGGCCATTTTTTAAAAGGTTTATTAGCCATCGTAATAAGGGAAATACTAATCAGGAAAACACCACTTACAAAAGGAGCTTGGCTTACAGGTATTACGATCAGTATTCTGCTCGCAATTGCTGCTTTTTATGAAATCATTGAATGGTTAAGCACAAGAATCTCGAAGGGAAGTAAAGGAGCAAAGGATTTTTTAGGCATGCAGGGAGATAAATGGGATGCACAATGGGACATGTTTTTAGCCTTGCTGGGAGCTATTTTAGCTTTACTTCTATTCACAAAGCTCCATGACAAATTTTTAAAAAGAATAAACAAATCATAAATATTTTTGCATAGCATGATTATATAACCTATGAAAGGTGGTATTAGATGTACTATGCACAGGTCAATCAACAAACACATCATCCATCACGTACTATGATTGTAATCGGCTATGGACAGGTAATGGCTACACCAAGCTCTGTACAATTACAAATTGAAGTCCAAACACAGGGCAACCATGTACAAGGTCCTCAACAGGAAAATGCGGCAATCATGAATGAAGTTATGCAATCACTTATCGCACTTGGTATTCCAAGAGAACAAATTCAAACTGCTAGTTATACAATCACACCACTATATAATTTCGAAGATGGCAAACAAATTTTTAATGGCTATGAAGTAGTCAACGCCATTTCCGTCAACGTTTCGGATACCAATGATTTGGGCTTAATCATTGATACGGCTGTAGAAAATGGGGCAAATCGAATAACCAATATTCAGTTCAAAATGGACCATACCGATGCTTACTATCAGCAAGCATTAAGTTTAGCGCTACAGAATGCTCAATTGAAGGCGAAAACAATAGCAGAAACTATGCACCTGCCTTTGCAGCCACTCCCTGTAGAGATTGTGGAAGAGCAGGCTAACACACCTATCCTTTATCGCTCTATGGCTGTATCCTCGGGAATCACGCCTATAGAACAGGGACAAATTGCTATTGATGCTACTGTTCGTGTGAAATTTCAATACTAAAGTTAGGAGCCTTCCGCTACTCAAAGTGCAGAAGGCCCTCATTTATTTTACAAGTGTATTTTTTTCAATAAGGATTTCATCATCCTGAGTTTTAATAACCATATCAAAATGTTGGCAATGTGGATGCATAAATAATTCATATTGAATACGTCGCTCATCATGTGATTGTTTTAAATAATTTATATCTGTCCCTCTTTCAAGCACATCACGATCTGATCTTCTTTTAAGTTCTGTAGCCCCATCCGTATAAAAATAAATCTTTAAATCGAATAACTGCGGATCTATAAATGCTACACACATTCCTTCTACTATCGTGATCTGTTTTTTTGAAGAAATTAATGCACTTTTCATATAATGTGTATCGATTGTCATTAAATCGAGTCCTTCTCTTATCATCTGAACATCTCGCTCCAATGATGGTAGATGATGAGCAGCGGGATGACAAGCCGTCATTTTAAAACGATGATGCTCATTTTGATATGTATATTCAAGTATTGATTGTTTGCGAATATCCGAATCCACAATATACGGATCAGTATTTAAATAATTCACTTCATCTTGATCTAAAGCATGTATAAGTTTTTTGGCAAATGTCGTTTTTCCAGCAGCTCCATGACCAGAAATGCCGATTATGATTTTTTTATCAGCTTGTTTAACCCATCTTAAAATTTCTTTTAATATCGTCTCCATCATACTCTCCTTCACTATAAAAGGTATGGCAAGAAACAATTCCTACCATACCACTTAATATTAGCCTTCATTATACGGGGAATCCCATATTCGCTCTATCATTACTCCATTATGCTTAGGGCTTAGTAGAAAAACATCTGGGTTGCTTAAATTTTTCCAACAGTGAAAATCAACATCCTTATCATAATACTTCAATAGCAAAGAGATGATATTGCCATGACTCACAATTAATGTATTATCAACATCCTGAGCAAATGCATCTTTTACAAGGTCTACAATTCGATGCATCGCTTCATTACTGGATTCTCCACCATCATATTTTAAATCCATATCAACAAATGTCGCCTGTAATTTTTCGTACCAATCTGGAAAATCTCTAGTACTTAAAAGCCGCTCCGAAAGACGTTCATCAATTTCAACCTTCATACTTTCTCTGCTACTTAATGGTTCAATGGATTGGATTGCTCTTAAGAAAGGGCTAGATACAATTCGATCAATTTTTAGATTCTTGAAAAATTCAGCTAAACTATTTGCTTGCTCTATTCCCTTCTGCGTTAAGGGTGCATCTAGTGATTGTCCTTGTGCTAGACAATGTCTAATAACATAAATTTTCCCCATAAAAACCTCCTAATTTAGAAAGTCATTTATAAACGATTATTATACCCCGTTTACTAAATAGCTCAGATTTAAATGTTCCTATTCATTATCTCACTTGTTCTACATTTTTCCGCCCAAAATAATTCGTCCCTATCACACCAATAATAATCATGATGCCACCAATAAGATGATATAGATGGAAATCTTCCTGTAAAAATAAGACCCCTGCCAAAATAGTAATAAGTGTTGCAAAATTGCTAAAGACACTCATTTTAGATGCTTCCAATTTAGATAAAGCATAATTAGATAAATAGGATGTACCAAGTGAAGATAGTATACCTAAATATAAAATAGCGAAGACAAAATGAGCATGTGTTAATGGCTTAAAAAATTCATTGAGTGTTCCATTCATCATATGACTTCCAAGAGCCATTCCATTAAAAATAACAAATCCACACAATGTCATGACATATGTTAATGCTAGTAAAGAATATTTCTTGGTAAGCCCTCTAGCAAAAATATTATAAAGTGATGTCGCAATCGCTGATAGTAAAATAAATCCACTTCCTATGACATTTCCTATAGTAGTATTTGCTCCATTCATCATTAACAGATAGATGACACCAAGTACGGACAAACTTACAGATACAAGTTGACCCCGAGTAGCTTTTTCCTTTAACAATAAACCTGCCAATGCTAATGTAAAAATAGGAATTGTCGCTTGAATAATTCCCGCCTCTGATGAGGAAATTTTAGCAAGTCCAAGCACTTGAAACGTAAAAAAAGCAATTGGATACAAGATGGCTAACGGTAATATTTTTAGTAGGTCCTGCATGTTCATTATTAGCTTATTTTTTGTCATTACCATGATTATAACAATACCGATGAATGCAAAAGTAAAACGATGTGCAAGTATATCAATAGGACTTGCTACAGTCAACGTAACTTTCACAAACATAAATGAGAGCCCAATGACAAATGCATAAATTATTGCTGCTATATAGGCATTTCTATTTTCTGACATAGGATCGTACTCCTTCTTTAAACATTCCGGCCGGTATAGTTATCGTATTAAATAGAGAACTTATTGACGATATAAAAAAAACACATCTGTACCGATACAGATGTGCTGGAGGTTATGTATGCTTAAATACGAATGGATTTATTCTCAGCTCCTGACTCAGATCCAAACAGGCTCACTTCAAGCAGGGGCAAAACTCCCCTCGATTCGCCAGTTATCACAGCAATTTTCCTGTAGTAAGAGTACGATTTTAGCATCTTTAAAAAAACTGGAGGATCAGCATATTATCTATTCAATGCTTAAAAGTGGCTACTATGTTGTTGATCATCAACTGCCCATACAACCAAAAATGAAAAATTACATAGATTTTGCTACATCTTCGCCCAATTGGCATGCATTCCCTTATCAAGATTTTCAGCATTGTATTAATAAGGCCATCGACACATACCAAGCAGATTTATTTAGATATGGGACACCAAAAGGCCTACCGTCATTAATAGCGGAAGCAAAAAAACTATTAACAAGCTATCAACTGTTTACAAAGGAAGAAAATATTTTCATTACTTCAGGTGTCCAACAATCTCTATCCTTGCTAAGTATAATGCCCTTTCCAAATGGTCGCTCAACGATCTTAGTGGAACAACCTAGCTATCATTTGTATATGGATTATTTAAAAACCTATGAACTTCCGGCAATGGGCATCAAAAGAACAACGGATGGCATTGATTTAGATGAACTAGAAAACATTTTTAGTAAACACGACATAAAGTTTTTTTATACGATGCCACGTCTGCACAACCCTCTAGGAACTTCCTATAGTAAAAAAGAAAAGGATTCAATACGAAAACTTGCCTATAAATATAATGTGTATATAGTTGAAGATGATTATTTAGCGGATTTTGAGCAAAATACAAAAATAGATCCCCTATTTACGGAGGATACACAGGATCGGGTTATTTATTTAAAAAGCTTTTCTAAAATTATGTTTCCTGGCTTACGTATCGGACTTGCCGTATTACCAAATGTTTTGATTAATACCTTTCAACAGTATAAAAATACCACTGATATTGATAGCTCCATGATCTCCCAAGCTGCATTAGAGCTCTACTTGAAAAGTGGTATGTTTGAACGTTATCAGAAGAAAGTCAGTGAAGCTTATGCAAGCCGAGCAAATCAACTTCAACAATCTATAGCAACTCATCTGGCAGACTATCAATCCTCTAAGGAAATCTGTATGCATAGCCATATCATTCTACCGAGACAGGTGAATACTTCTAAGATTATTGATCATTTGGCACAACAAAATATTTTGTTAGATCCTATTAAACGCAATTATTTAGATGCATTTTATCGGGAACGTATTATCAAACTAAATGTATCGAATATAGACGAATCCAAGATTGATGTTGGCATAAGGGAAATTGCACTAGCCCTTCATAACACGAGCAATTATTTCTAAAGCACATTATTCATGAAACCTTATTGTAGCTCATATAATTAGACATCATAAATTGGTTCAATAAGGAGGATTCAATGCAATCTGAGAAATTGCGACTAAGGAAGATTCAACGTCTTGCATATGAAATTATGGATGAGATGCACAAAGAAAAGCATCGCACAGAAATGCACAAATTAATTCCGATTATTGATAACTTGTCGCGGGCAATTGGGGATTTAACAGATTCTGTTGGTAAATACTCACTGGATTATGTAGAAGAAAAAGTAAAAAATGCCCATGCTCTTTTATTTAACAAAGAAAAGGTAGATATTTATTAATAAAGACAGGGAAAAAGGGTAACCATATACATGGCTACCCTTTTGGCATTAATGCGTTTCAGGTTCGAATGTTTTACAGTCTGTTTCCTCGCTGTTGGAAGCATGTTGTCCCTTTTGGCTGACAACATAAATTTTTTCAGCTGTGCATTTGTTACCAGAATCCCAAAATGTGCAGTTATTGACTTCACAAAGAATTTCTTGTGCCATCGTCTCACACCTCCTCCTTGTTATCTTTAACAAATTAGAGGTAATCAATACGTTATTCAAAAAAGTCATCTTGCACTTTTGTCAGTGCTGTCTGATTCACTCCATACTGAAGTCTAGATTAGTAGGATGATTTGATAAATGTTCCTGCGTAAGCATATTAGTTGAGGGTACCTTGTTGTCAACTTCTTCAAAACGGAAGCCATCTGCCCAGACTTTACCCGAACCAATTAGTAACACACCAAAATAAATGGAATTACCTTCTTCAGGTACGTCTAAGACAATAGAATAATGATTCCATTCAGTAGAACCTGTCACAGGGCGTTGATCCATATTATCAAATTGAATCGTATCACCTGTACCATTGTCAATACGCATCCATGCACCACACTTTGTAGCATCTGCCGTCTTTAAGTAGCATGACATTTTCAAGCGTTTCCCTTTATAGTCAGCTGCCTGAAAACCCTGCATCATTGTAGCAAATTGACCATGATTTGCTGAGGCAGTTGTGGAATACAATACTCCTGAACGCTTCCCTGAATGAAATACCTTGTCATCTGTATGAAATTTATACAATTCGGGATTAGCACCACTCAACACCCAACCTTTAACCTGTTCAACTGTTTCCATGTAATGTTCCTCCTCCATCATATTTAATGATTGCATTACTTTTCGATACTTCCCTGGTGGTAAAGCATAAACTTCTTTAAAGGCTCTTGTAAAAGCCTCTTGTGATTGAAACTGAAGTGTTACAGCAATCGTTAATATCGATACATTAGAGTACATCAAATAACTCGCTGCCATAGCTAGCCGACGTATACGAATATATTCACCAATCGTAATTCCCGTTTCTTGCTTAAAAATTCGGCTTAGATGGTACTTCGAATAGCCAGCAGTATTAGGAAGACATTCAAAAGAAATTTCTTCCATCAATTGCTCCTCGATATAGGCAATAGTTCTTTGTGTCGCTTGACTATACTCCATGTTACTCACCTCATCTTTATCATAATGGAGAAGGAAACAGATTTTTTGATGGAGGTTGCTAAATTTAGCTTAATCAATTATTTTTGTTGGTGTTGCTTCTTGCACAACGATGAGACCATCATAAGCTTCCTCAGGTGTCATTTTAATGGTGTACAGCATTTGTGTCAGCTTATACCACGGACGAAAATCATCGCCGATATTGCCCATTCTTTGCTTTTTGGAAAGAATATTCGCCAGCTCCTTCGATTGTTTGGCAGCTTCAAAATCCACATAAAAGATGTTATTATCAATGTCACTAAAGGCATCCACTAAAGCATTGTGATGCTCAATCGTATATTCCTTTCGTGCTCCAGACCCATTTTGTGCCTGGAATGTATTTTTCACAAAGTCTGTGCCAATCGCAAAATATTGATCTTTATATATCTCACTTAAATAATGCCCCATCGATTGATAGCCTGCCATCGTAGCAGAAGTTTTCTCAATATGACCATTATGAGCAGACATTAATACTTTATCATGACCTTGTGTTGCTTCATATTCAACAATCCATTGTAAATTTTCAGCTAAATATTCGTCCCGTAAATTCATATAATTACCATCATTTAAAAATAATTGCGTACGCTGCTTCATAATTTGCGCATATTGAACAGCAAATGCGAATTCATCCTTTGAAGATTTTTGCTCATACATCGCTTTGTTTGATTGTAAATCGTTGATTATTGTATCAATCGTTTTATCAAGCTCAAGTAGCTGACTATCCGATAAATCTCTCATCGTTTTGTTGGAAACATGCTCTAGCTTAGTCGTGAATTTTCGTGCATTGTCAGCATGTACCTTGGCGTAAAAATCAAGTAACCCCTTTTTGCTGTAATCATAGCGTTGCATATCATTTCCATAAAAATAAATTTTCTCTTGATCATCAACTGTCTGATTATAGTCATGCATCCACTGCACAAACTCTACCATTTGTTCAGTTTTGTAGATGCCATAGTCTAACGCTTTTATAGCTTCCTCCGCCGTTCCGACACCGTTTTCGATAAATTGATTTATCTGTTGGGCCCCACCAAAATCTCCTTCTAAAACGAAAACATGGACATTTTCATTTTTTATCATCGCTTCAAATACATCTTTTTTTAATGTTTGAAATTCGATATTGCCATGTGTTGCTTCCCCAAAACCAATAATTTTTACATCATCAGGAATGTTGATATCTTTAATTTCATTCGTATATTGTGCGGCATCTTTTACGGCCTCTCTCTGTCCACATCCTACTAAAGCTACTAATAGCATCGATGCAGTTAAAAAACGTAAGCTACGTTTCAGCATTCTCATTCTCCTTTTAGCTTAAATAGATTTTCGCTGGAAATAGTAATATCCTCCGAGGAAAAATACGATGAATCCGCCACCTACTACGGTTAACAATTGCTCCCACGGTACAAAGAATACATCGTCTGTATTGCCCCCTATATACATCATCGAAAAGGGTTGTGCCCAAGGATAATACGGACCAATTCTTTCAGAATTCACTGCTAAAATTGATGGTAAAGTAAATATGACATTAACAGCAAATGGAGCAGCAAAGCTTTTAAACATAATGGACATCCACAATTGCAAGGCTACTAATGGCAGTGTCGCTACCCAGCCTCCTACTATGCTTTTCCAAACAATCTCCATAGGAAAAGAATCTGTATAGCCTTTTACCATCCCAACAGCAAAGACCGAGCCTAAATACAATATCTGCATTGCTAAAACAAGCAGCATAATCAATATGTATTTAGCTACAAATACTTTCCCTCTTGTTACTGGTAATGCTAAAAGTTGCTTCCATCCACCAGACTGATGTTCATACCTACAAATAAGACTGGTAAAAACACCAGAAATAAGAGGTAAAAATAATAGAGCATATGTTAAATTCATCGAAAATAACGATATATACCACTCATTGATTTCAATCCCCTGCATGTTGTCCTCTAAATTAGCGGATAGTCCTATAAAAAGTCCAATCATGGGTCCTGCTAAAATAATTGGTACCATTTTTGATTTACGTAACTTAAACCACTCAGCTTGAAGTAAAGTAATCATTATTTCACGTCCCTTCTTGCAAAATCAACCATGCCGATAATATAGAGTAAGATACCAATTCCTACGCCTAATAAGACATTGATCACCGGCTCATTCCATTGGTTCATCAATGATGGCCATTTCCATATCATCCAATCTGGAAGAACATAGGAAGAATAGGCAAAAATCATCCCAAAAATGCCTACAGTTATAGGAATCCCTTGATTATGACTTACACTCGCTATCCACAATTGAAGTGCCAAGATAGGTAATGCTGCAAAAGCAGGGAAATAACTATATTTGGCTAGCTCCATGTAAGGTACCGTGTCACCTAATTCTAAAAACAACCCGTAGCTCAGCGTAAAAAACATTAATAACGTTGAGGCGAAGAATAGTAAGATAGCTAACAACGTAAATTTAGACAAATACACGGTTAATTTCGAAACAGGTAATGCAATGAGCTGCTTCCAAGCATTGGTCTCATTTTCAATGCTTGCTATGAATGACGTAACAATGGCAATACCCAAGACTATGGCAAGCGGTGTAAATGAATGCACATTTAATAAGAAATAGCCCCAATCATCCTCACTTTGCTGTAAGAGATAATCCTTTCTTACTCCATAATTGACCATTTGCAGAGCAACCACCCCTAAAGGGCCAATAAGCGTTAGAAGCCATAATCCTTTACGTTTGATTTTTAAGAAGTCAGCAGTTAATAGCTTTCCCATCATATTTCCTGTTCTCCCATCGTCATTTGGAGGAATATATCCTCCAATGAACGTTTCTCTTCCTCGACTCGGAATACCGATATACCTTCCTGAACAAGAACTTGGACAATATGAGCAACCTTTTCATCCGAGCACTCTTCTAAGAAAATCACACCACCCTGATAATCTGCCTTAATACCATTTGCTAATAAGAAGCGCCATCCTTTTTCACCATTGTTTACTTTAAAGGTAACCTTTGGTTGGGCAAATCGACGCATAGCCTCAATAGAATCTTGGAAAATTAATTTCCCTTTCGAAACAATCCCAACTTGTGTTGCCATTTGATCAATCTCTGATAATAAATGGCTGGAGATTATAATGGTCATGCCATATTCCTCTGGTAATCTTTTAATTAAATTACGAATCTCTATAATGCCTGAAGGATCTAGGCCATTCGTTGGTTCATCTAAAATAAGTAATTCAGGACTATGTAGTAAAGAAGCAGCAATACCAAGACGTTGCTTCATTCCTAAAGAGAAACCTTTGACCTTTTTATGGGCAGCTTCCTTCAAACGGACAATTTCCAAAACTTCATCGATTCGAGTTTTCGGTACACCTAGTATTTTTCTTAGTGCCTCTAGATTCTCATATGCTGTTAAATGTGGATAATAAGAAGGGTTTTCCACCAACGAACCAATCTTAGCTAAAATTTGGATACGTTCCTTCGTAATATTCTTTTCAAAGACTTTAATTGTTCCAGAAGATGGCTTCATTAAACCTAGAAGCATTCGAATTGTAGTCGTTTTACCTGCCCCATTCGGACCTAAAAATCCATATATTTCACCTTTGCGTATTTGCAAGTTCAAATTTGATACAGCTTGCTCTTTTCCAAAGCGTTTTGATAAGTTTTGTGTTTGTACGATATATTCCAATGTCCTCACCTCTTTAACTATCTTAAAAAGGGAAGTTTAAAAAAAGGTATGGGCTAAGTTTAAATTTTGTTTAAAAAATCATTTCTATCATAAAAAAAATCTGCGAAGCATTTATTTCTCAAGCTTTCGCAGATTTTTTTATGATAATTTTAGTACCAGAGTGATCGGAATGGATATCCCATTCAAGATGCATGCCCTTTATCATGACATCAACAATTGACAAGCCGATTCCGGCTCCCTTTGCATTCGACTCATTTTTCATCCCTTGACCATGATCCTCAACAATAAATGCTGTATAACACGCCGTCGATTCGGTTTTCACACTTATATATTTACCACTATTCGCGTGGCGCAGTACGTTTTGGAAAATATTATCAAATACTCTCCCTAACCATAATGGATCAACACGCCATTCAACAGGTTCAAATGACTGTAGCTCAATATCGATTGTAAAACCTTCTCGCTCGAAAACTGGATACCATGTCGTTAGATGTTCCCTTACAAATCGGATAACATTGATGTCTTTCGGTTCAAACTTATATTTACTTGCCATAAGCAATGTGTAGGACATCAAATTTTCAATTAAAGCATCAATATTCACTATGGATGTGTCCATAGCCTTTAATGCTTGCTTCCCTTCCTCAGATAACGCTTCTTTGCTAATTGTATAGGATTGAGCTCTTACCTTCGTTAAAGGTGTCCGTAAATCATGTGATAAATTAGCAATCAGTTCACGTCTTAGCTGTTCTTCCTTCTGTTGACGTTGTTTACTGTCTCGCAGTTCACAAACCATTCTGTTAAAACTATGCTCCAATTGCCCAATCTCATCTCGTTTTTTCACCTGAATTTCAATAGGTAGACCATCTACATCACGTATTTCCATCGCCTCTTGCAGATGTAATAGTCTTTTTCGAATTCCCTTGAAAAATAGAAGCGAAACTACAATAAAAAATAAAATAACTGCAATAACACCAAAAAATAAAAAGTTACCATAGTTATCATAGACCTTTATAAGTGGAGGATTAAATGCTACCCTTGGAATCTCTAATACAATAAAGCCATTTGATATATCATCACCTAAGAAGGCAATAACAGTAAATGGATCATCTCCATAACGTTCTTTTATAAATTGAGTTGTATAGGCTGGTGTCCACTTTGCTGGTAACTGATCCTTCACATTCCATGTAGTCAGTAAGTTCCCCTCTTCACTTACCCAAAACATAGAAGCCGTAGGAAATTGCTCTTGCCACTTTTGAAATAACTGCGTAATCGCATCATCTGTTGCATTGGTCATATTTTTAGCCTGTGCATGCCATTGCTCTTCAATATCACTTTCTACAAGTACTCCACTTGAAAAATCTCCTGTCCCTGTCTTTGTAATGCCTAATACGAAAATAGCAACACCCAGATAGGAGATTTGCACAATAGATATGGCTAATATAATAATGAGCATATATTTCGCTAATAATGATCGAAAAAATTTCATTGTTTCACCCTATAGCCAATGCCTCTGATTGTTTCAATAATCATAGGCTTTGCAGGATTGATTTCTATTTTTTCTCTTAAGTAACGAATATGCACCATGAGTGTTTTATCACCTTCTATATAGCTCTCACCCCAAACACCCTCATAGAGTTGTTCCTTCGTTAAAATTTGATTTAAATGACGAATAAAATACTGTAATAAATAAAATTGTTTTCCTGTCAAAAGAATTTCTTCTTCATCAATCGTATTGATTATTTGCATATCTTTCGTATCAATTTTAAGGTGCTGCAATGTCAGTACATCATCACTTTTTTGATATCTTCTTAATAATACTTCCAGTCTTGCTACGAGCTCATCAGGGTGAAATGGCTTTGTTAGGTAATCATCAGCAAAATGCAGCCCTTCAATTTTATCTTCAACAGCTGTTCGTGCTGATAACATTAGAATTGGCAGGTCTTTATTTTCCCGTTTAATTCTTTTACCTAAGGAGAAACCGTCCAATCCAGGTAGCATCACATCCAATATAGCAATATCTTTTGAGTTAATATGTTGCTCAAGCCCCTCCCCTGATTCCAGCCATGTCACGTCATAACCTCGTTCAGTTAATTCCTTGCTTACCCATTGTCCGATTTCTTTTTCATCTTCTATGTACAATATACGAATCAATGTTCAACCTCCTTGATACATTTAACTAAAATTAGAAATTTATAATTTCCATACATGGTTATTATAGGGGAACTGTTATTTATTTTCTTAGGAAATTCAAAAACGTTGATTTATTGAAAAAAGCAACTAATAAAAGTTGCTCTTTTATAGTATACGTTGCTACTTTATCAACTGCTTCAAATTCATTTAGAAAGGTGTAGGGAATCGGTATTACAAGGCAAGCCCCAAAGCATGCAAGAATCATATACTCCTAAGTTGAATTATTTTTTCATCGACGTTGCTCGCTTCACATTTAGGTGCTTGAAAAAAGAAACTTTACTTCTTTTTTCTTTGATAAATATGCTAACATGGCCCTAACTATATTAAAAATATTAGAGAAATATAATTTACTTAGGTTTTACCTATAATAGAGGGGTGTTTATGTTTGGATATAAGACAACTACGCTATTTTATAGCAATTGTGGAGGAAAAAAAGATTTCTGCTGCGGCTGAAAGGTTACATATTTCTCAACCACCATTAAGTCAGCATTTAAAAACGATGGAGGAAGAACTCGGTTCAAAGTTGGTAGAAAGGAGCGGCAAGTATTTTGAAGTAACTGAAGCGGGAAAGACATTATATAAATATGCGTTGCAGGTTGCACAATTAATGGAAGAGGCAGAAGCAGAGGTTAAGGATATTGGATTAGGCCTTCATGGTCGATTGACATTGGGCATTAATACATTTTCAGTAATTGAGCTACCTCAATTACTACAACAATTTCAACAATATTATCCAAAGGTGACTTATAAAATTCAACAAAACGAATCTTCTTATCTATGTAAATTAGTAAGAGACCGTATTGTAGAACTTGCCATCATTCGCTTACCTTTAGAATTAGATGATTTCTCTGTTCTTCATATGTACACTGAACCATTTTACTTTATACAATCCAAAAAATTCGACTTCTTAGAACACGATGTATCTTTAGTTGACATACAAAATTGGCCAATCCTTTTACCAAGCACTGAAGGCTTAGGCGTACATTATTCGATATTAGAAGCATTTTCTCGCTTCCAGTTGCAGTCCCACATTATTGGAGAATGCTCAGATACGGCACTGTTAATGAACTTGATTGCTGCTGGCTTTAGCTCCTCTATCGTACCTGAAACTATTTTAAAGCAATATGGAGATTTACCACTTCATACATACAAAATTCCATCAGCAGAATTATCCACCTCAGTAGGACTCGTATGGCTGAAGAATCATTATTTATCTAAAGCCGCTCAAAACTTTGTGGATTTAATGAGGAAGTATTATTGTTAACGATTAATAAAAAAGAGAACAAATTAGAAACGTTAGTTTGCTCTCTTTTTGAACAGTTATTGAATAATCAGCATATCATTCTCATCAAACTGCCACATGTCGCCATAGGCAACTTCCCAATAGTAGCCATTTGGATCTTGAAAATATCCACTATAGCCACCCCAAAATACAGTTACGGGCTCCTTAATAATTTCTGCACCCGCCTTTTTTGCTAATGCAAAGACTCGATCTACTTCTTCTTTTGATTTACCATTATAGGCAAGCGTGATTCCACCAAAGCCTTGGCTAATTTCTGGTGGATTGGATTCATTAATATCTTTGACTAAACGTTCAATTGGAAATAACGATATTTTTGTTCCTCCATTATTAAAGAACATGACATCGGGATTCGTCTCCTCTCCGTATACCACCACTTCAAAACCCAGTCCCTCTCGATAAAAATTTAGAGATTCCACCATATCTTTAACACCTAATGTAATTAAATTTAAACGATTCATCTTCAAAATCCCCTTTTTAAAGTATTACTACTTTAATTCTCTACCGAACGTATATTTCCTTTTATTACCGCAAGAAAAATATTTGTTTAATTGTCTCCAAAGCCTTTTGTAGACTACTCGATATTTTTTACTAGTAGTTAAGACCAATCAGGTGTGACATTTTTATTTAATCGTTCATCATCAATAAATATTTTTATTCCTCTAATCATTGCCAGCTCACAAAAGTTACCTCTACGTTTCTATGACACAAAAAAGTACGTACTTTTTTTGAGAGTTTATTAGCAGCATAATGAGTAAGCAATCCAATAATCACAAAACATGGAGGACTTAAAATGATTACTCATTTACAAGATACAATCACTTTAAATAATGGCCTACAAATGCCTGGTATGGGTTTAGGGGTTTTTCAAGTAGAAAATGACGCTACTGCAGAAATGGTTAAAAATGCTATCGAGGTTGGCTATCGAAGCATCGATACTGCTGCTATTTATGGCAATGAAGCAGGTGTAGGAGAAGGTATTAAACAAGCTCTAGCATCTACTGGCTTACGTCGTGAAGATTTATTTATCACATCTAAAGTATGGAACGATGGTTTAAGCTATGATGAAACAATTGCAGCATATGAAGAGAGCCTAAAAAAATTAGGATTAGATTATTTAGACCTTTATCTAATTCATTGGCCTGGTAAAGATAAATATGCTGAATCGTGGAAAGCACTTGAAGACTTATATGAACAAGGCAAGATCAAAGCAATCGGTGTATGTAACTTTACTGTGGCACACTTGGATAACTTATTATCATTTGCTCATATTAAACCTGTTGTGAACCAAGTGGAATTCCACCCACGCTTACAACAAGTGGAGCTTCGTTCATTCTGTGACAAGCACCAAATTCAACTTGAAGCATGGGCACCTTTAATGCAAGGTGGACTTCTTGAAGATGAAACAATTTCAAAAATCGCAACAAAATACGGAAAATCAAATGCTCAGGTTATTTTACGCTGGGATGTACAAAATGGAGTGATTACAATTCCAAAATCAGTACGTAGAGAGCGTATGATGCAAAACGCTGATATCTTTGACTTTACTTTAACAGACGAAGAAATGGCATTAATCAATGAGATGAATCGTGAACAACGTGTTGGACCAAATCCAGATGAATTTGACTTTGCTCTATAAGCATTAAAAAGAGGAAAGAGACTGTCTTGTATATGACAGTCTCTTTCTCCCCTCATTATGATGTTTGCTGCATGGCAATATCATCATCACGTTGTTTTAACAGTACATCTTCACCTTTATCCTGTAATAATTCAACATGTTTTTCACCCCACGTACAAAGCATGTTCAGAATTGGTTCCATTCCTTGTCCATAGGCTGTTAATGAATATTCAACTTTTGGTGGTACTTGATTGAAGACCTTTCGATTGATTAACCCAGCCTGCTCCAGTTCCCTTAATTGGTTTGTGAGCATTTTTTGTGAAATACCTGGGATCAATCGTCGAAATTCGTTTGTTCGAATTTTACCATGGTGGTTTAAATGACAAAGAATAACTGGTTTCCATTTACCACCAATAACTTCTAGTGTAGCTTCAACACCAATATTATAAACTTTTTGCATCGTAAACCTCCTGTAATATCCAAAAGTAACTAAAAGTACTCTACATATCTTTTTGGTATGTATGAATATTACTACACATAATAAAAAAAATCAAAGGAGATAGTAGTAAAATGTCAAAATCAAAAAAGCCAAATGCTAAACTTACCTTACTAGCACTTGCTATCAGTGCATTTGGTATAGGGTCCACTGAATTTATCAGTGTCGGACTTTTACCATTAATTACAGATGACTTTGGTATTTCTCTTAGCACAGCTGGCTTAACCGTTTCTATATATGCACTAGGGGTAACTGTTGGGGCTCCCTTACTAACAGCTTTAACATCCCGCCTTAGTCGAAAAACCGTATTATTGCTTGTCATGTCCATTTTTATAGTGGGTAACCTAGCAGTCGCTTTAGCTCCTAATTTCGCATTACTATTAATCGGACGTATTATTTCAGCATTAGCACATGGTGTGTTTATGTCCATCGCTTCTGTTATAGCAGCAGATGTAGTGGAACCAAATAAACGAGCAAGTGCTATCGCCTTTATGTTTACTGGCTTAACATTAGCTACTGTAACAGGTGTCCCACTCGGTACATTTATTGGACAAGTAACAGATTGGCGTATGTCATTCATTTTTATTGTTGTCATTGGAATTGTCGGTTTAATTAGTAATGCATTTTTAGTACCTAGCCAATTATCGAAAGGCAACCCCATCTCTATCCGTGATATTGGCAAAGTATTAGGCAATATTCGAATGATCTTAATACTATTCATTACCGCAATTGGATACGGCGGTGCTTTTGTTGTCTACACATATGTTTCACCTATTTTAGAGCAATATATGGGGTATTCCCCACATACAGTCGTCATTATTCTAGTTGTCTATGGGATTTGTGTAGCTATCGGTAATACTCTTGGAGGTCATTTTGCTAATCATAATCCGCTACGTTCCATCTTTATTATTTTTGTTGGACTTGCATTGGCATTGCTTGGCATTGGCTTTACTCTTGAATCACCTATTATGGGATTAATAATGGTGCTGACAATGGGATTGTTCATGTTTATGAATGTCCCAGGATTGCAGCTATATGCTGTTCTACTATCTGAAAAATATATACCATCAGCAATTTCAATGGCCTCAGCATTGAATATTTCTGCTTTCAATATTGGCATATTTTTAGGCTCATATATCGGAGGCTTTATTATTCGCCACCAATCGTTGGCGCATACGCCTATATACGGATTCCTGATGGTTATGCTAGCTGCAATTGTTACACTTTTATGGTTACTTTTCGATAACAAAAAACAATAACTCTCTGAATTTCATTTTGTATAAAAAAGTAGTAGAGAATGTGTATTGTTTGTTGATATGTAGTATCCTATAATTTACTTGAATCAAACGAGAATGATTATCATTCTAATTTAAGGGAATACCCTTACTGTTTTAGTAAATCTATAGGAGTGAATAAAATGCGTAGAGGTCGATATTTTTCATTTGTAGTTTTCTTTGCACTTATATTCGTATTAGGTGCCTGTGGCTCAAATGAAGTAAAAGAGGATACAGCTACAGAAGAACAATCATCTAAAGATACAAGAATTGTAGAAGACGAGTTTGGAAAAGTAGAAATTCCTACAAATCCACAGCGTGTAGCTGCTATCTATTTGGAAGACTATTTAACTGCTTTGGATGTAAAACCCGTTGTGCAATGGTATCACCCATCTTGGGGAAAACAGGACTATTTAGGATTAGATGTTCCTGAGTTCGACATTACTGGTAGCATGGAAACATTATTACAAGCCAAGCCTGATTTAATCATTGTAGATGGTGCCGCGGACAAGGCAAAGTATGATGAATACTCAAAGGTAGCGCCTACTTACCGCTTGAAAGAAGATATTCTACAAGATCCACGTGAAATTGCGAAAACAATAGCTGATGTTTTAAATATTTCCGATAAAGCAAAAGAAATGGTTGATCAATATGAGCAACGTGTTTCCGATTTAAAAGCAAAACTAGATGAATCAATCGAAGACGAAACAGTTGCTGTTGTACGACTAAATGTAGCAGATAATACATTAGCGTTATTTGGTATTAAAAATCGCTACTCTGGCTATATTTACACAGAGACAGGCTTAACACCACATCCATTAGCCCGTGATATGACAGAGTTTCACGAGGTTTTATCAGAAGAGGCTATCACGGAATTAGATGCGGATCATATCATCCTTTTCCCTTCAAACGGAACATGGGAGTCTAAAGAAAACCAAGAAGCCATTAAATGGTTAGATAGTACACTATGGAAAACACTCCCTGCTGTAAAAAATGGGCATGTTTATATTGCTGATCGCACATATTGGCAATCTGGCGCAATCACAGCCAACTTGCTAAAGTATGATGATTTAGAGAAATGGTTCGTCAAATAATTTTCCAAAGAAAGCTCTTAATGAGGGCTTTCTTTGTGTTGTTCTGCCAATTCAAAAAAAGGGGTGAATTATTAATGGGTAACTTAACACATGTTTATACGTTACAAAATATCTCTTATTCAATTCAACCGTCAAAAAAGTTATTGATTAGTAGTGATTTCTATACACTTTTTATCGTAATGAATGGTAGCGGAAAGCTAGCCATAGATCATGACACCATTCATTTTAGTGAAGAAAAGTGCATATTGATTCCGCCAAATAACACGGTTAGTATCCACATTCAAAGTGAACACCTTTGTTTTTATCAGTTACAATTCAACATTGTCAATCTCAGCAATAGTCAAAATTCATATAGTCATTTTACAAGTATCAGCGAACGACATCTTCTCCCCTTTTCACAATGTCATAGACTGCTAGAAGTCATCTATCAAAACCGGTTAGCGGAGGATGAACACACGATTTTTGAACAGCATGTGCACTTTCAAGAGCTGATGTTATTACTCTTACATCAAACCATACCCAAGCAGATGAAAAAAAATGATCGCCAATCTGTTGAGCAGTCCGTTAACCATTTACAAAAACATTTTGAAAAAGAGTGGACGGTTGAGCAGCTAGCACAGCTAGCTGACGTACCAAGATGGAATTACACGCGCATTTTTAAAGATATTACGGGACAAATTCCTCTTCACTATTTAACTAAACTTCGTATTGAAAAAGCTAAGCATTTATTAATGACAACAAATGATCGAGTATTTGAAATTAGCCAGTCTGTCGGATTTAATAATGAGTATTATTTCAATCGTCGCTTTAAGGAACATGTCGGCATCTCTCCAGGACAATATCGAAGAAATCAAAGCAGCCATATACGTGTATTTGCACCATTCTTAGAAGATTTCTTTGTTGCGCTTGGGATTACGCCAATTGCTCAATTCAGTCATTCAAAATGGGGGAAACAAGACTATTTAGGTCTACAGAAAGTGCCAGATATCGATGTACAAAATAGAGAAATGGATCGACTCTTTTACTATAAGCCAACTTTAATTATGTTAGATTCTGGTGTAGAGCGTTGGGAATCCTTTCAGCACTTAGATGAAGTAGCCCCCGTCTGCCATCTTTCACACCCTGGAGAGAATTGGCAATCTACTTTATTTAAAATTGCAGATCTAACAGGAAAAACCTCCTTGATGCAAGACGTAATCCTACAATATGAAGATAAAGTACAACAAGCAAAAGGAATTCTTAGCAAATCTGTTTATGGGCAAAGTGTAGCATTTCTCCGTATTTCAGCCATTGGCATTACTCTATATGCGGGTCCTGAATGTGGCTATACGGGCCCCATTTTATATCGTGACTTAGGTTTAATGCCACATTCACTAGTATGGAGTATTCCGCACAATCAACGTAAAGCACAACTGACATTTGCTCAATTGTTGCAATTAGATGCTGATCATTTATTTATTACCTTTGATAAACAACATTCCATTTATGAAAATGAGGAACGTGCTATTTTAAAAACTCCTACTTGGAAAAACCTAGCTGCCGTTAAAAGCAACTGTGTCTATGAAGTAGACTTTTTAACATGGATGAATTATGGCATTTTATCACATAGTAAAAAAATTGATGATGTCTTAAATGTACTTGGCTAAAAGGAAGCTTACTTTAGCTTCCTTTTTCAATGATTAGGACAAACATTGCACTGCTAATAACACCGAAAGCCGTTTTGCTACATAAGATAGGATATCAGTTATAGGATAGGAGGAATGACCTTGTATTACATTCCTTATCCGTATTTTGTGCATCCCTATCATTATCCAACATCGCCTATCGCTAATCATTTTGCCATTAGACCCTTTTCGCAACATCTAGCAATGCCGACCAATAATCCTTTTCCACCTGTCGATACACACAAATTAAAAGCTTCAGCATCACGGATAAAGGCAATGATGCAGCAAGCCCAATTACTTACGGATAAAATAGATAGCTCCCAACAATTCGCACATGATTTAATGAATGCTGCTCAACTTTCAAATAAAACAGAGGTTGAAAAATTAATCACATCAACAGGCATTACGATGAAATTTGAAACAAACTATACACCAGACAGTTTTAGAATACGTCTTATTGATAATGATTGTTGTGGAGTCACCTTAAATTTGAATTGGTGAAAATTCCTAGTGAACTTGTAAACTATAAAAAACTATGCTAAAGTGTTTGTATTGTTATTTCTGAAAATTCTTATATTACTTTTCTTATCAAGAGAGACGGAGGGATTGGCCCGATGAAGTCTCAGCAACCAGCTAACAGTATGGTGCTAATTCCAATTGGCAAAATGATCAGCCTTGAAGATGAGAAGAAGAACTACCGTTGTTGCAGCAGGAGTCCTCTTCTATTAGGGGACTCCTTTTTATTTACAACTATTTTTACAGAAAGCAGGGAAATCGATGTCTAATGAACTTTTACAAGCATTGCAATTATTAAAATCGAAACAGTGGGTTGACTTAACACATACATTCGGCCCTAATTCACCACATTTTTTTATGTTTGAGGACGCTAAATTTGAAACGTTATTTTCTCATAAGGACGGTTTCTTCGCTCAACAATTCACGTTCCCTGGTCAATATGGCACACATATCGACCCACCCATTCATTTTGTGCGAGATACTCGCTACTTAGAAGAATTAGAACTAAAAGAGCTTGTTCTTCCCCTTGTTGTTATTGATAAATCACAAGAGGCTGCGAGCAACCATGATTTTTCATTAAGTGTTGAAGATATTCTTGATTTTGAGGACAAGCATGGAGAAATTGAAGCAGGAACATTTGTAGCATTACGCACAGATTGGAGTAAGCGCTGGCCAGATAAAGAGGCTTTCAGTAATAAGGATGCAGATGGACATAACCATATCCCTGGCTGGGGTTTAGAAGCTTTACAGTTTTTACTAAAAGAACGCAAGGTAAGCGCAATTGGTCATGAAACTTTCGATACGGACTCTGCTGCTGATTTTCGTAAAAATGGCAAGCTAGATGGCGAATATTTTGTACTTGACCAAGACACCTATCAAATTGAGCTAATGACGAATTTGGACAAGCTACCTGCGAAAGGCGCTATCATCTTCAATATCGTACCTAAGCCAGAAAAAGCATCTGGCTTCCCTGTGCGCTCATTTGCTATTTTGCCATAACTTAAAAGTCGGTATAGCGTATACCGACTTTTATGTTTGTCCATTTCTTTTTTTGAATAGAAAGTAAACAATGAGCATCCCTACAATAAATAAAAGGATAAGATAGATACTATAATGAGTCAGATAGTATCCAACAAATCGCCATTTCTCTCCAAGCATCTTTCCTAATGATATAAATGTGAACGTCCAGATAAATGCCCCTGTATAGGCAAAAAGCGCAAACTTTCTATAAGGATAATTATTAATAGCCGCAATATACGCTGTCAAATGACGTACCCCGGGGATAAAATAGCCAATTAATAATAGGGTAGGTCCTATTTTTGTAAACATCTTTTTCGTAAAGTCAATTTTTTGCTCTGTAATATGAATTTTAGGCCCATATTTCTGCAATAACGGTAAGCCAAAACGATAACCAATATAGTAACTTAAGGTAATGCCTCCAACCGCACCAATCATTGCACTGACTAAAGCAGGAATATGTTCAAGACTTTCTCGGTAAACACTATAGCCTACATAAGTTAGAAACACCTCATCAGGAAGTGGCACCCCTACAATACCTCCAATTAGAATCACGATAATTCCAAAGTATCCGTAATGTTCAATTAGAGACTGCACGTGATGTGCCATAAATCATCCCACCTAAAATTTATTAAAATCTACCTGCTATATATAGTGTAGCCTCAGCGCTCTAAATGACTTGAAGCTGACGTAAAGCAAAATTGATACCGCCATCCGTAGATGTCTTTGTAACAAAATTCGCAACACTTTTTAGAGCTTTACTACCATTTCCCATGGCAATTCCTACTCCTACATATTCCAACATGTCAATATCATTATCCCCATCCCCAAAGGCAATCGCATTCTTAGGGTCAATATTGAAATGATCAAGCACCGCTTTAATAGCTATAGACTTCGAAACATCCTGCTGTAATACATTCACAATATAAGGATGCCAACGCTGTAAAAATATATTCGAAACTTGGCTAGTATATCTTTTTTCAGCCAGCTCATCCGCATATAGACACATGAGAAAAACCTCTTCATCTACAATTTTTTCATTTATATGTGGAAAATCCCGTAAAGATAAAGTTTCTTGCATCGCTCTTAAAGCTACTGGACTTTGTATGCTATTCATGGATAGCTGCTCTGTAAAAAATGTTAGGCTATGCTGCTGTTCCTGTGCAAACGCCTGTACATTGTGGACAATTTCTTTGGCAATCGGAGTTTTATGTATGACAAGATCCTTATGTTTCACATAGGCCCCATTTGCAGTAATAAAGGTTTCAATCCCCAGCGCTTTTAACTCATAGCACATAGATAAGGGTCTTCCAGTAGCCGCTACAAGATGGATTCCTTTTTCTTGCAATAGCTGAATAGCTTGTTTTGTACTTTCTTCCACACAGCCATCCTCGTAATTAATCAATGTGCCGTCTACATCAAAAAACACGATATTATACTTCATTTTGAGCACTCCTTCATAGTCATTTAGAACCAATTTATAATTTTTCTCCCATGAAATATGTGAAAGTATTTTGACAAACTTTAAGCAAACTATATAACTTCCTTTTGCACCACCGATAAAAACTATTACAAGCGTATTTATAATAATATTTAACTAAAAATTCCTTGAATATTTTTATTTAATAATTCTAAAGGAGTATACCAAAGAACACAAAATTGTTAAAATAAAAGATAATATCTTAAATACATTGAACGATAAAATTTTACGTATAAATAGAACAAAAGAAATAAAATTTTAGTGCACGCAAAGGAGTTGATTCTTATGGCATTTAACATTTACTACTATGAAAGTAGTGTGGATTGTAAATTTTGCAAAAAGCAGTTTACAACATATAAAGTTCGCCCTAATCGATATAAAATTATCGAAGAACAGACGGATTTCATGCCTGTTTACGATGGCCTAAACCCTTTGCTATATGAAGTTGCCGTATGTCCACATTGTGGTTATGCCTACCATAAATCTATGACACGGACATATGGACCTTTCATGCTACTCATTGATGAACTATACATTAAAGAGCTCCAGAAACCTATGGATATCTGTCAGGAACGTACAATTGATGATGCCATTATCAGTTTTAAGCTCGCCTATTTAGTATCCCGTGCATCAATGGAAGAATCTCTTTTAATGGCGAATTTCGCTTTAAAAATTGCGTGGCTCTATCGATTAAAAAAGGACGAAGAATCCGAAAAGCGTTATCTTTTTGCAGCTAGAGACTTTTATAGTAAATCCTTTGCCTCTAATCAAGAAGGTGGGGAGAGAATTCAGTTTTTACATGCTGAATTAAGCCTTCGACTTGGTGATATTCCTGAAGCAAAAAAAGGATTTTCACGCTTAATCGCTGATCGAAATGTTTCGCCAAAATATCGCAAGCTTGCACGCAATCGTTGGGAAAATTATAAATATGACGAACAACCCATAACAATTAATGAAATCATTAATTAATGGGACGAGGAGATGATTAATTATGTTGCTATTTCAAAAGAAAATTGATGTGAGAGAAGAGGATATATTTTCAGAGCTACATCATTTTTTATTAAGAAAAAATAATCGCTACCTAACAAACGAAGAAGTTGTCGCTCTAACAGGCGTATCATCTGAGCTGCTTTACAAATGGGTAAAAGCAGGAAAATTAAAAAACTCCATTTTCCCTAATTTAGGGGCTCCATGCGAACGTTGTGGACAGATTACGCAAGCTAAAATTTGCGTGAGCTGCTCTTCCTCCATTGTTGGGACATTAAAACAAGAAGAAAAGGATCGTGCATGGTTTAACCAAATTCAACGTAACCATGTAAGAGCAAGTACGTATCACTATAAATAGCATTCCAACATCTCCATCAATTGGAGGTGTTTTTCTTTTTTACATACTAAATTTAAACTAATTTTAAACAAATTCTTCCTAAACTTTAAACTTGCCTTTCTATAATTAGTATCAATATAAAGTGAAGGGCTGATAATTAATGAGGAAAGCTAGGAAACATAAGGTTTTATTAAGTTTTGCACTGGCAAGTTTAATGACAGTAAGTGGAGTAGTAAATGTCTCTGCTGCTGTCCCTGTAAATGAGCAGATTATTAAAAACGATTCTGCTGTCAAACAAGCTAGGACTTCTAATGAAACATTACTTGATTGGAAAAAATGGGCGAATGACCATGCATACAGCCTGTCATCCATCCAGCCTGAAACGTTTGACGGACAAAAAATTCCCGCTAACAAATTTGACGATTTAGAGATGCTAAAACCTTTATTACATGATAAACGTATTGTCTTTTTAGGGGAAAGCTCTCATGGAGTGGCGCAATTCAATCTAGCGAAAACACGTTTAATACAATTTTTACATCAAGATATGGGCTATAATGTCCTTGCCTTTGAAAGTGGTATGGGTAATGTGATGAATGCTCAAGGACAAATTGATAAACAAGCAGCTCTACAAACAATGAAGGATGCCATTTTCGGCGTTTGGTGGACAAAAGAAACTTTGCCTCTGTTTGACTATGCAAAATCGACTCAAGCAACAGAGCAACCTCTTGTACTTACTGGCTTCGATATTCAACAACAAGGAGCATTTACGAACGGAGATTGGCTGCAAAACCCTAAGTTGGCTCAGCAATTCAATGAAGCTGAGAAGCAACTTGCTGAATGGAGCTCGGGAAAAGATTTGAAGGGCTATCAAAAAGTAAAAGCTACTATAATTGATGTATATAAACAGGTAAAATCACAAATACAATTCAAAGAAAAAGAGCTACAGGCAGCTTATCCAAAAGAGCCTCATATTGTAAAACTAATGGATCGCACTCTAGCAGATCGTATTCGACTAGCAGACGAATATATAGAGTTAACAATTCAGTCCAATATCGACATTGAACAAAATAATATAGAATCATTTTTGCAAACTATGGAATGGCGAGATCAAGCGATGATGGAGAACTTACTTTGGTTAGCTGAAGAGGTGTACCCTACAGAAAAGTTTATTGTATGGGCTCATAACGATCATATTCGTAAAGCACAATCGGATGTAATGGGATCTCCTTACCCAGTTAAATTAATGGGGGAACGTTTACCTGATATCTATAAGAAATATAGCTATGTATTAGGTCTATACATGACTAGTGGAGAGACAGCTAATAATATGGGAGAACCTATGCCTGTTTTACCTCCTGTCAAAGGATCTATTGAAGATATTCTGTCTTCAACAAATAAACCTTACACATTCATCGATTTACGCAATCGACAAAATGAACGAGGCAACTCATGGATGTTTGAACCACGCTTATCCTATAGTTGGGGAATGATACAGGAAAGTCTTGTTCCGCGCGACCAATACGATGGTATACTTTTAATAGATCAGGTGAATAAACCAACTTATATCAAATAATCTCTCTTATTAAACAATAGCAAACTAGATTTCCTAGTTTGCTATTATTTTAAGTATCCATCGATATAGTATCCCATTCTTCGTCTTGATATCCAATCATCCAAAATAAGCCTCTCCGTCTTTCCATCACAACACTTTCATTTAATGCTAAAGGAGCTTCTTGTCCATTGATGCGGCTATCTACACAAGCCCAATGTAATCTGTAAATTTTATCCGCCTCATCCACTATATCTTCCTTACTGCGCAGTACCGTTTGACCATAAAATTGCTCAAATGTCTCGCAACGAGAAACTACTTGAATTGCATATTCACAATCACATACATCGTCAGGGAAATTTAGCTCTTCCACAAGTCCCAATGCCCAGATAAGTGTCCAATAGGCTTCATATTGCCATGATATATTGACCGCTTCTTGAGCACCAGGATGCTGAGCCTCAAGAAAGAATTTTTCATGCTCCGTTAAAAATTCATGCACCTCATATGTGTGTAGCATATTGGTAAAGAACTCTCTAGACTCCTCAATATCACCCTTCTGTGCTACATCACAAGCGAATTGAATAACAATCAACAGGGCAACCGCTCTTCTTGCAATATCCTCTTGGCTTTTAAATTGAAGATTTTCTACTGGTGGTAGCTGAGGAAGCGATGCCGCATAAGGTATGTTCTTCTCTTTTAAAAAGGCTATCGTTCTAATTTTTCGTGCCTCTCCCTGTGCTGATGTGACCTCTAGTGCATGTATCTTTCTTGTACAAGCATGTGGTTGAAAATCAGATGGACCTGATTCTCCATTAGGATAAACAATAACCATACCGTTCTGATCCAGCAAAGTACCATCTGATAGGAAACCAATCCCTCCTACGCTTGCTAGTAATTTTATAAATTGCTGCATATGGTCTTCTGTCATCTCTTTGTTCATTTCGATTGCAACGACAGTATTGAGCACTGATATTTGAATCATTATGCGTTCTTTTAGCTGTTCATCTTTAAATGGAATTTTATCGTAAAAGCCCATCATCCCAGGTATATTTTTTACAAAATAATCAGGGTGCGTATCTTCAGTTAAAATATTTATGGAGCATCTATATTTATTAAATAAACCTCTTGATTTTAATAAATTTTCGTTATCATCTTTTTCAATAATGAATCTTTTTGCCAATACATCGGATAGTTTATCCTGAATATCATCTGTATCATTTTTGGAAGCAAATATCGTAAAATGGTTCAATCTACTCTCCCCTTAGTCGCATATAGCATTTTAATAACCAATTTTCCAAACAACTAAGCGCTTGGCTAAACAGCTGTTTGTTTTTCTGTAGCACCTCATGTTCAACCCAATATGCCAGCAAAGGACGCCATTTTTCTTCGTCTATCATAGTTGTAGGTGTAATTCCTCGCTGCATCATCTGACAAATAGCTCGGATGGATGTTAGCCTCTCTACTTCGTTGCCATTTAACCACTCATATAACGTCTCTGCACTTGGCTGTGACTCAGCCAAAAGTGTATCCCACCCATCAATAGGAAACGTGACATAGGATCTCATCCAGTCTATAATATTCGGATGATGAAATTGGCGTAGACGATATAGAGCCGTATAGGCATCAATTCTATCTTTTTCGATATCCATTAAGATGAAAGATTGTCCTTCATCAACTGGCAAACAATGTGCTGTTACATAATCACGCAGCCAATCAGGTACGTCACTCTGTCCTTGCCAAAGTTCTCTCGCCCAATTTCCCGCCTCACTCGGACATATCTTGACTAAAATTTCACTCCACGCCTTTTGTTCTGATGGAGATTGAGCTCGCTCTAACTTATGTCGAAGTGCCTGATACACCTGTACGCCATCAAAATGCAAAAACGCCTCCTGCACGCTTGTTTTTTTCACCCCATGCATGGAAACATAATGAAGTAAAGATGCTAAGCTGGATTGAGCCTGCTGTAAATTAGAGCTTAAATATTGTTCTAGCCAAGTTAGCCATAATTGTGAGCTAGCCAATTCAATATCCAATCCATTTTCACTACAAAATTGACGATGCTGTCCGCAATCTACGCCAATACAGCCTAAAGCCGTCATATTATCAACGTACGAATGAAAGCTGGCAGCAAGCAAATCAAGCTCATCTTCTTCATGGCTCCAATACCAAACCGTTTCGTCGTCAAGCTTAAGGAGAAGGGCATCTCCATTACCGGCCGTGAAAAATTGTAAATATTGCTGTTCATACGATTCATCATTCTCTCCAAAGTAAGGAAAGTCTAGAGCTTTTAGGCTCCAGCCAAATTCACCAGAAGGCGTATCTAACAATTCAGTGGGAAGTATCGCCTCATCTGGTAATGACCAATAAATACTTACTTGCTTTGAGCAATTTTGCAACAGTTGACGAAACCCATTAGGGATTTGTACACCAAGTCTTTCCTCAACCTGCTGTAACTCTTGCTCGGTAGCGACTGGCCGCATTTCAATCGGATGTACACAAGCTCCCTGCTGCTTCAATCGCTCTACTAAATGATTCCAACGCTCAATCCACATTGTCTCTAACCTCCATATAAGGCTATGTGATGTCATACTTCTTATTTATCGTCAGGAAATCATTTACTGATTAGGATAACTTTAAACAGAATGACAAAATGCTATTATTTTACTGCCATCTAAACCTTCGTATATGATAAATGACTCAGCTATATTCATTCTTTTCTATTACGTCTTAATGAATTATTTTACTTTCTTTACTTCCATCATAATTTTGGTTACATACTCTTCTTCTCGATTTTTCATTACGGCATCATAAATGTATTCCTCGTATACATACTGACCTAGCTCATAACCCTTTTCATGCATGACATTAAATAGCCGTGTGTATGTCTCACCAAGTTTTGAGGAGGGGCCTACATGATAACCAATCACAAATTCACCCTCTATCGCCTTAAAATAAGGATGCCCTTCTCTTGGATGAGGCTGCTCAATATACAAATAACTATAGTTATCGTAATTCCCAGCTAACACTTGCTCTCTTCTTGTTATCCCTCCAATGGGATACCCCGTATCTAATTGAGAGCGATCCAATTCCTCAATAAAGTCAGATACAGCCTTCACAAACTGCTCTTCTGTAGAATTCTCAATATTTTTACTCAAATATAATGTATCTTCAGGAAAATACTCAATCGTGATGTCCTTAAAATTTAGATGCAGTGCTTCCTCTGTCATTTTGATTTTGACATCAATAATATTCTCAATCATTTCTAGTTCTCTACGCTTTTTCGCAACATGCTCTTTTTGTTGGTGCATCAATTCTAAAAAATTTTCAGGTGATTTCTCTGCCATATAATGCTGAATATCCTTTAAGGACATCCCCACTGCCTTTAATAATTCAATAACACCGAAAAAATCATATTGAGCAAGTGAATAATACCTATAGTCCTTACTATCTTTCATGATGGGAGATAATAAACCAATTTGATCATAATAAATAAGTGTCTGTTTATTCACCTTACATAATTTAGCAAATTCACCAGTTGTAAAATACTTTACATTTTTATTAAGCATTTTTTGAGTTTCCTCCCTTGACTATATAGTTACTATATACTTTAGATTGTACCTATTCAAAATAAAAATAGAAAGGTTTTGACATTATGTTCACGGAGATTCGTGACATTACAGCTTTTAACAAGAAAGAAATTTTAGCATTACGCATCGCTGACAATCAGCAACATTTTATTGAATCTACAGAACAATGCTTAGCAGAGGCGGAAATGGATCGACGCTTTACGCCTTTAGGTCTGTATAAAGATAACACCGCTATAGGCTTCGCTATGTACGGCTTATTCCCTCATGATGATTACAGTCAACGAGTATGGCTTGATCGCTATCTAATTGCAGAACAATACCAAGGACAAGGTTTGGGAAAACATTTTTTACAGCAACTTATTCAATATTTAACAGTAAAGTTCAACTGTCTTCAGATATATTTAAGTGTTTATGACAATAACGCTGTAGCTATCCAGCTGTATAAGCAATTTGGTTTTATATTTAATGGTGAGCTAGATGATAAAGGGGAAAAAGTGATGGTTTTGGAGGTGCATGGTTATGACAACCATTAATCCAATTGAAACAAAGCCACTGAAACCATTATTTTTATCATACTTATTCCCTGCAATGATCGGGATGCTTTTAATGTCCGTCAATATATTGGTAGATGGCATTTTCGTTAGTCATGGCGTGGGACCTACAGCTTTAGCTGGAGTTAATATAGCTGTTCCTATTTTCTCTATTTTGCTTTCTATTTCTCTATGGATTGGCATGGGAGGAGCTACTCTTTTCTCGATTTCTCTAGGAGAGGGCAATAAGCAACGTGCCCATCAACTATTTACATTGGCGTTTTCTACAATGCTAGTGGTTGTGATAACGATTATTGGATTTCTCGCGTTAAATCTAAAGGACATTTCTTATATATTCGGAGCGAGCGATGATACGTATCCGTATGTGCAGGAGTATTTACATGTAATTTTGCTCTTTGGGATATTTTACACAATTGAAAATTTATTAAGTATTTTTATTCGGAATGACGGCAACCCAAAATTGGCTATGCTGGGCTTAATTACAACATCGGCTTTGAATATACTCTTAAATTATGTTTTCATCTTCGTACTAGATTATGGCGTGACTGGCTGTGCCTTAGCGACAGCAATAGCTACAATTATAGGTACGTCTGTGCTATGTCTTCATTTTTTCCGTCCTCAATCTGAATTAAAATTTGTCACTTCATTTTTAAATCTATCAGATTTGAAAAAAATTTTTGCTATAGGTTTACCTAGCTTTATTGTTGAAGCTTTCGTTGCAGTTATCGTTATTTTGTATAACGTTACATTTTTACATTATTTGGGTGCGAATGGCGTTACTGCCTATGCAATGGTCAATTATATCCATACTGTCTTGCTGACTATTTTCCTTGGAGTCGGTATGGCTCTACAACCGTTAGTTAGCTATCACCACGGGGCAAGATTACTTGAAAGATTAACTGCTTTATTGAAAATCGGTTTAGCTACCGCATTTATTTTAGGATTAACAACTGCTCTTATAGCTCTTCTTTTCCCTTCTCAATTAATGGCGTTATTTGGAGATAGCTCATTTGAAATTCGCAGTATGGCAGCACAGGGCTTTGTACATTTTGCCATTGGCTATGTATTTTTAGGGATCAACATGGTGTTCGCAGAATTCTTTCAATCCATTGAAAAAATTCGTATTGCTACAACAATTATGTTACTACGTAGTATTATCTTATTTATCCCTACTCTCATCATACTACCCAAGATACTTGGCTCGCAGGCTATTTGGTGGACCTTCCCAGTAGCAGAAGGAATTACAGCATTGCTTATTTACTTGTTCATTAGGAAAAATCCAAGAACCCTTTCATCTCCTGACCATGCTTAAATGAAAGGGGACCTCATCAAGGTCCCCTTTTAATATGTTTGCCTAACAAAATTGCATTTTTAGCGTACCTCTTCCTTCTTCTACTATTACTTCCCCAACTGCTCCATTCACTAGAATTAATTGAGGGGGGACATGTCCAATATCTACTTCATAGAAAACTGGTATTCCCATCTCGTCAAAAATATCCCTTAATGCATCCACCAATGTAAAGTCCCCTAGATTTTCATATAGTCCTGCTCGCCCGATTAGAACACCATTACATTTATTGAACCAACCATTATACTTTAATTGCCACAAAGCTCGGTAGATTTTTGCTGCATCCATACCAACACTTTCTAAATACCATATTGTTCCTTCCTCAGAGCAATATTCGTTAATAAATGATTGAACGTAATCGAAGGGCGTACCTATAAGAATTTGCAATGTATTTAAACAGCCACCTATCAACCTACCTGTCATACGATTACTACGCTCTTGGTTTAGAACTTTCCATTCGGTTTCACTGTCAAAATAAAATCCTGTAGCAGGATTTTTATAAACTTGCTCCCAGCTCGATTGAAAATAGTGAGAAGAGCTTTGAGTTATTGAATGACCAGTCTTACATGTAATTACGTCTATCCATTTAGAAGAAAGTTCATCCCATTGAGGTGCAGATAATTCAGTAAAATTCACCCCATGTGCGGATGCGTACCCCGTCATGGTTGTGTATACAAAAGATAAAGTACTAATATCTGAATACCCTAATATCCATTTGGGTCCCGCTTTTTTTAATTCGTCCCAATCGATTAAAGGTAATAACTCCATTAGAAAACTGCCTCCCCACGGTGGCATGACGACATCTATTCGCTCATCTAATAAATAGTCCATAAGTTCAGAGACTCGCTTTTCTTTTGTTGTACTTCTACCTTTAAGCTGCGTCCAGGTAGTATTTCCAATAATAACTTTCATTCCTCTTTGTATTAATTGTTTTTCAGCTTCTGTTATTAATAGATGAAGATGCTGTTCGACTCCACTAGAGGGTGCTGTCACGCCAATCGTAAGAGGCGTTTTTAAAGTAGGATATTGTATTTTCATTTACCATCTCTCCTTTATGCCTGCAAAAAATAATTGTTTTACAACAACAAGACGATTTTGGGTCTCTTAATTAGTTTTGCTATATCAGATTTAGAATGCATTTTAACTAAAAATACAGCTATGAAAGTTTCAACACTATTTCTGTCCTTCACACACAGAAATTTTTACCAATTATACTTGTGTTCAGAAAAAAAAACCAACACAAAAATCTGTGCTGGTTAAATTTCTACTTTTGAATTTTCATATACTCATCACGCAACAGACTCATAATGATTTCATCAGAAAATGTATTATTCATAAACAAGGCCTGCCTCAAAACACCTTCTTTTTTAAAGCCGACCTTTTCATAGGATTTAATTGCTCTACTATTGTGTGAATATACCTGTAATTCTAAGCGATTCAGATTTAGCTTCTCAAATGTAAATCTTTGAGCAAGCCTAACTGCTTCTGAACCCATACCTCTGCCACAATTCTCTATATTATGTAAAGCTATACGGAACACTGCCTTTTTATTATCTAAATCAACTTCCATAATCGCCAAATCACCAATTACCTGATCATTATCGACTAAACAAATAGCAAAATCATAGCGAGAAGAATCTGCTTTAAAGCGTTTGATCGCCTCTTTGATTTGTTCCTTTGTTAAAATATTCCGCGTTCCTGTCATATACATGATTTCTTCATTTTGAAAGCATCTTATAATACTATCACTGTCATCTTCTCGTATTTCTCTTAAATAGACCTGTTGACCTTTTATCAATATAAACACCTCTTGTGCATTAAATAAGGAATCATCATGCATGTAGATGATTCCTTTGTTTGGAACTATTCCATTTGTTTTTCAGTGTGTACCTTCACCGATTTCTTCGCAGGGTCTTCCGAGGAGGTCACACCTAGAATATCAAGCAGGAACATAAATAGTGGAATACCTATGATTAGTCCCCATACACCAAGGAAATGCTCAGAAAAGAGAATGACCATAAATGTATAGAAAATCGGTAAATCTGTTTTGGCAGACATAAGCTTTGGATTTAAGAAGTAAGCTTCAATGGCATGTAAAACCATGACTATAACTAAAATATAGACGATGTACATCAAGCCACCAATGCTATATGCGATAATACTTAATGGTATTAATGAGATGATAACTCCTGCGACTGGAACTAAGCCTAAAATAAAGAGCATAATCCCAAGTGCAATCAAATGTGGGAAGCCCATAATAGAAAGGGCAATGACGGATAACACACAGTTAACAGCAGCAATAATAAATTGTGCTTCAATTACTTTACCAAATGAGCGGATGAATATTCTTGAGAAATAATGAAGCTCATCGTAAAGCGGCCCAATTTTACTATCCTTAAACTTAGCTGTAAACTCAATAATACGATTCTTTTCTAACAAGATGAATAAACTCAAAATTAGAGAAATCAATATTTGCATAATGATTTTACCAATATTCGTAATATTTTTAAGAGTTAAATCCACACCTTGCTCTAAATATTTCCCGAGCTCTATTTTCTCAAAAGTCGGTGCTAAGTATCTCGCAATCTCATTGTCATCTGGATCAAGATTAAAACTTGCAATGAGGTCGAAAAGCTGTGTGATCTGCTGGGTCACAATTGGTAAATATTTGTAAATAACAGCTACAATACCCGCAACAAGTAAAAGGTATAATGTTACCGTCACAGCTTTTTCATTCATCGGCGTATATTTTCTTATGCTTTTCGTTGTCTTCGTAGTAAGCTGGTTCATCAAATAAGTAATAATAAACGTAAGTAAAATTAGATTGATCATACTACGCATTAAGTATAATGCAAGAGCAATCCCGACTAGAATAATAAAACGCTTAAATCCATTACTCCGAAAGAAATTATTCATTTATTCACTCCTTCTACAAAACGGCCTCGCTGCCTCTGCTACCTAGGGCTACACTATAAAATTGATTTATAACAATACGCATCATTCTTATGTAAAAATTTCCCTCTCATTTAATGAGTATAGCCATCTACCTTCAAAATAAGACGAAATGTATGTTTCTTTTAGAAGTGTCTGTATAAAACCTAAGGCGGGGTTGAAGTGAATTGTATGTCTTGTCAAATTAAAAAGTCGATACTCTTATCCTTTGTGAAAGCTTTACCAGCGTATTAGCCAAAATTCTATAAATCTATTATAACCCTTTAAACCAGCATATCCAATTTGTATGTTCTTTTATAATGGTATTTGTATAGAACTTTTATCAACTATTACTTTATGCTATTTTGATTAGAGATATAAATTAAACAGAGACAAGGACTGATTCTATGAAAATTGCGAGAAACCCTCAGAACATTCATCCACCCGTTGTTCCTTATGTTCATCAAATTGAGGTGACGGGACCTCAGAGATGGTTAACATTATCAGGACAAATTGGCATGATAGCTGATGGATCTATACCTGAAGATGCAATAGCTCAATTGAAGATAGCACTTGAAAATATTAAAAGAAATCTAGATAGTGCCGATATGGAGGTTCAAGATATTACAAAGCTCGTCTTTTATTTAGTGGGGGATATGGATGCTATTCAACGTAAGGAAATTATCAGTGACTTCTTGGGGGAACATCTTCCATGCACAACATTAATGTATGTCGTTGCACTCGCTACGCCAGCTTTAAAGGTTGAGATTGACGCATGGGCTTGTAAGGAATTATAAATTCATCCTATGTTTTATAAACTAAATTTGTGCATTTTTTTCTTATTTTTTCAATACCCCTTTAGCAGTGCTAAAGGGGTATTGCCTTATTATTTAAGTAATGTCAGCGTCGTTGCAATGGCGTTATCAACAAACGAGCGTTGTGGCTGCGATTTCAGCATAACTGTTAACCCTATTAACGCAACAATTAATGCTTGCGCTAAAGACTTTGAATCCGTGTTCGCCTCTAGTTCTCCTGATTGAATTCCCCGTTCAATTGTCTCCTGAAAAATTACTGATAGATAGAGTTGATGCTCTCTTGTCAAAATCTCGAACTTCTCATCATGTGGAGCTAATTCAACCATTGTATTGATACAAAAACAGCCATTACTAAGATCTTTTGTATATTCAGCAGTAATCACATCTTCAAAAAATATAGAAAACGCCTGTTTTACAGAGGCATAACTTTGAAGTTTAGTCCGTATTTCGGATGCGCGAGTTGTCGTATATCTACGAAGTGCCGCTTCAAATAGTTCCTTTTTATCCCCAAACGTTGAATAAATACTAGGACGCTGAATCCCCATTCTAGTAGTAAGATCACTTAAAGAAGTCGCTTCATATCCCTTCTCCCAAAATAATTGCATTGCTGCCTCTAACACTTTTGCCTCATCAAATTCCCGAGTTCTTGCCATTATAGATACACCCCCATTAGGAAAAAATAGTAAGTTAATCATTGAATTTTACGATACTAAAAAGTATGTAATTATTTTATATCTGGCTTTTTTTATTGTCAATTTCATTTCATCAATCGAAATAAAAAGAAAATATATACCAAATAAATATTGACAAATCCAATGTAGTTAAGATATATTTACCAATAATTATTTTGTACCGAACGGTATGTTATAATTACAATTCAATTAGAAAGGGAGGTTACAATGTGAACAATGCAAATGATGATGCAATTCATATAAATCAATCATCTTCTTTATCCCAAGCTGTAACATTATTATTCGCTACAGCCTGCGGAATGTCTGTCGCCAATATTTATTTTGCTCAGCCGCTGCTAGATGAATTATCGAATGATTTTGCTATTGATCAATCAATTATTGGTTTGATTATTACTGTCACACAAATTTTCTATGGGCTAGGCTTACTTCTTCTAGTTCCACTTGGAGATTTACTAAACCAACGACGCTTGATTATTGGACAAATGCTATTGTCCTCTATTGCTTTGCTTCTAGTCGGTACTGCCTCCTATGTTGTAGTGCTATTTGCGGGTATGGCCTTAGTTGGTCTACTTGCAGTCGTGACTCAAACCCTTGTTGCGTTCGCTGCAACTATGGCTTCCTCTACAGAACGTGGTCGTGTCGTAGGCATTGTTACAAGCGGCATTGTCATTGGCATACTACTTGCTCGTACCTTTGCTGGGTTAGTAACAGATCTTGCAGGGTGGCGTTCTGTCTATCTAGCCTCCGCCGCGTTCATGCTTCTAATGAGTGGTATATTTTTAAAAGTTTTATCAAGGGGCGAACGTGAAGTAAAATCAATCACCTATTCTCAGCTAATTCAATCCGTGTTTACGCTGTTTATTCAAGAGCGAACATTACGTATCCGCTCTATTCTAGCCATGCTAATTTTCGCTGATTTTAGTATTTTGTGGACGTCCCTTGTTCTACCACTTAGTTCACCACCATTGGCTCTATCACACACTGTAATTGGCGCTTTTGGTCTTGTAGGTGTGGCAGGGGCATTAGCTGCTGCACAAGCGGGTAAACTTGCTGACCAAGGCTATGGACAAAGAACGACAGGTATTGCTTTAACGCTTTTACTTATCTCCTGGATATTTATTAATTATTTAGATAAGTCATTCTTGGCATTAATTATTGGCATTGTGTTACTTGACTTGGCAGTACAGGCAGTACATGTCACAAACCAGACGATGATTCTCCCATTACGTATAGAAGCACGAAGTCGACTGACCGCAGGCTATATGGTGTTCTATTCTATTGGTAGTGCTAGCGGTTCAATCGCTTCAACTCAGATGTATGCACATTATGGTTGGGGAGGGGTTTGCTTACTCGGAGCCTCTATTAGTACAATTGCTCTTCTTTTTTGGGCAATAACTAAACGATTTACTAAATAAAATTAGACTTGGAGAGATAACAAATGGAAATAGGAATTACTTCTTTCGTAGAAACAAAACCAGATGTTCACAGTGGTGAAGTAATTAGTCATGCACAGCGTTTACGTGAAGTAGTAGAAGAAATCATTCTTGCAGATCAAGTAGGATTGGATGTCTTTGGCATTGGTGAGCATCATCGTGAAGACTATGCCGCCTCTTCTCCAGCAATGGTGCTATCTGCTGCTGCTTCTCAAACGAAAAACATTCGACTCACAAGTGCTGTAACAGTCCTTTCTTCGGCAGATCCTGTGCGTGTTTTTCAGGATTTTGCCACATTGGATGGACTATCAAATGGACGTGCAGAGATCATGGCAGGTCGTGGTTCTTTTATCGAATCCTTCCCCTTATTTGGCTACGATTTACATGATTATGATGAATTATTTGAGGAACATTTAGACTTACTACTTAGCATTCGTCAGTCTGAGAAAGTAGTTTGGGAAGGTAGACATCGTCCAGCAATCAATCATTTAGGTGTGTATCCTAGACCTGTTCAAAAATCTCTCCCAATCTGGGTGGCTAGTGGAGGAAATCAACAATCTGCTATGCGTGCTGGCCTTTTAGGATTACCCCTTATGCTAGCAATAATTGGTGGCAGCCCAATGCAATTTGCACCGATTGTACAGCTATATAAAAAGGCAGCACTTCATGCAGGTCATGATTTATCAAAACTTCAGGTAGGTTCTCATTCAATAGGTTTCGTTGGATCGAATACGGAATGGGCAGCAGACACATTTTTCCCATCAACAATGGCTGGTATGAATAAATTAGGCAAGGAAAGAGGCTGGCCTTATTATGACCGTTCTAGTTATGATGCTGCAAGAAGCTTTGAAGGAGCATTATATGTTGGTGATCCAGATACAGTTGCTGAAAAAATTATTCATCTTCGTAAACATGTAGGAATTACACGGTTTATGCTATACGTTCCTTTAAGTACCATGCCGCATGATCAAGTCATGCAAGCTATAGAACTGCTTGGAACAGAAGTTGCTCCCCGTGTACGTGAAGAAGTCGCTAAATGGGAAGCTGAAATGGCTCTAGAAGGAAAGCCATTTCTTTAAGATTCATTATTCAACAGGAGGAGTATATATGACTATCATTAACCGAATTTTACCAGAATTAAGGCAGGCTTACTCAGAATTTCCTGGCTTTCGATTGGAGGAAGATTTAACTTGGAGTCGAGGTCTCTTGTCCAATCCACCTTCAAAAAAATCAGAAGATGTACTTACGACCAACTGTATGATTCCTAGAGGTGATGGGGACGAAATGCTAGTTAAAATCTATGAACCAGCTAAACGGGAACAGGATAAACTTCCAGCTATGCTTTGGATTCACGGAGGTGGCTTTGTCATGGGGCACCCTGATATGGATGATGTTTTATGTGAACGCTTTGTTGAGACAGCTAACTGCGTTGTCGTATCCATTGATTACCGACTAGCGCCTGAACATCCCTACCCAGCGGCTATTGAAGATTGTTATGCTGGATTAGTTTGGATGACTAATGAGCACCAATCACTTGGTATCGATGTCAAACGGGTGGCAATTGCTGGAGCAAGCGGTGGAGGAGGATTAACAGCAGCACTTGCATTAATGGCTCGTGATAAAGGAGGACCATCAATTATATTCCAGATGCCACTGTATCCGATGCTTGATAACCGAAATGTAACACCTTCCAGCTATGAGATTATTGATGATCATGCAACATGGAGTAGAACAAATAATTTGACTGCTTGGCATTTGTACTTAGGAGAGGAAAAGGACATCAATGCCCGTTCTCCGTATGCGGTCCCTGCAAGAGCTGAAAACTTTGCAGGATTACCGTCAACCTATATATGTATTGGCCAACTTGATTTATTTCGTGATGAAACCATTGATTATGTAACACGTCTTGCGCAGGCAGGAGTGGACGTTGAATTCCACCTCTACCCTGGCAGTTACCATTGCTTTGAGGTCTTTGTGCCTGAAGCAAAAGTAAGTCAACAGGCTATTCAGAACTATTTAGATGCCATGGCACGTGCACTCAATTTTTGATTAGCATTTCGCCTTCTAATAATAAAAAATGCGAAAATGTTGGCTATCAACATTTTCGCATTAATTGAAAATCTATTGTGGACGTTCTATCTCATAAATCTCGCAAACTTTAGCTTAGCTTGATCCTGCAAACCCGCTTAATCAAGCTCACGCACTTTAATCGGGATTAATGTTCTTTCTAGTTGTTCACGATGTTGCTCGTATTGAGGTGGCAACATTAATTGGCTTCCCATTGTCTCTGGTGTCTCGTCATGAGCAAATCCAGGAGGATCTGTAGCGATTTCAAATAAGATTTCGCCAGGTTCACGGAAATAAATCGCATTAAAATAATTACGATCTTTTACTTCTGTTACATGTTGTCCATGATTCATCACATACTCTTGCCATTCTAAATGATCTGTATTATCTTGGGCTCTCCACGCAATATGATGCACAGTTCCTACACCCATTTGGCCCCCTTGACCTGCAACTGTTTTTAAATCCACTGTATTGCCGATCTCTGCACTAGAAGTAAAACGCGTATAGTCACCTTCCGTCGCTACCTTTTCAAGACCCATTACTTCTGTTAAAACTTTGGCAGTTTCTTCAGGGTGACTTGAGAATAGTGTAGCTCCACCAAATCCTTTGATAGCAACCTCAGGTGTTACTTCACCAAATGACCATTCGTTGTGCCCGCCTTTCGCACGTGCCACGAGTTCAATATGCAAACCATGTGGATCATCGAATTGAATGACTTGCTCACCAAAACGTTCAGCTTTTTGGAAAGGAATCGAGTATTTCGCTAAGCGATTAACCCAAAATGGCAGTGCTCCTTCTGGTACAACATACGTTGTAACCCCAACCTGACCATCACCAATACGTCCTTGATAAGCATTAGGCCAAGGGAAGAAGGTAATGATTGTTCCTGGTTTCCCACCTTTGTCACCGAAATATAAATGATATGTGCCCGGATCATCAAAGTTTACTGTTTGTTTTACTAAACGTAAGCCTAATACTCCCGCATAAAAATCAATATTCTCTTGCGGATGTCCTACGATCGCTGTGATATGGTGTATACCTGCTGTATGTTTTTTCATGTTAACAAGCCCTTTCATGACTATATTTCTCACCTATACTATGCCCTATTTATACCTACCTCAATCTGTAAAAGCTTAGCGAATTGTATACAACGCTTTAGACCATGGGATCAATTGATCTAACATTTGGTTTACTGAATCTATTTGTACTTCTTTTGGTTTAAATTCTGTGCCATTTTCAAAATCTGTGAATAATGATAGTGCTGGATGAACACGCACATCTGCGATTAAAAGCTCACCCATAATCCCACGTAAATGTTCTGCTGCACGAGCACCGCCAACAGAACCATAAGATACGATTCCAGCTGCTTTGTTATTCCATTCAACACGTAAGTAGTCTAGTGCATTTTTTAATGCCCCTGTAATAGAGTGATTGTATTCTTGTACGATGAATACAAAACCATCTTGTTTAGCAATAATTTCTGACCAACCTTGTGCTCCTGAAGCATCCTGTCCTGGCTCACCTAATAATGGTAATTTATAATCAGCAATATCAATCACTGTATAATTGGCATCTCCACGTTGATCTGCAATTTCCTTTACCCACTGTGCTACTTGAGGGCTTACACGCCCCTCACGAGTTGATCCAATAATAATACCGATATTTAATTCTGCCATTGTTTGTTCCTCCTCTTTTTTTGTACGAAATAATTTATTAAAAAACCCCATAATTGTACCTCCTGGCGAAGCTAAAGGTTCGAATTCATTTATCTTGAATTTATTTATCTTGAATTCGAGATAATAATAACACGATATTTTTATAAACGTCAACAACTTTGTTTTGAAAATTAAAAAGGCAGAGATAATTAATTCTCTGCCTTCCCTAAAAGCTTATAAACTTGTGTTTTTAGATAACGATATTGACTATCATTAGTATCTTGAAAAGCCTCTACCCTATTTGAATCAATATCTTGGTAGTCGATTAGGTATGGAAATTGTTCCTCGGAGAAATCCTTTCTTTCTCCATTAATAATATTATAAAAGTGCCAGCCTTCCTCAAGAAATGTCTTCCTAATTTCTCCGCCAAGAATATCCTGCACAACTAATGAAGTGACGCCACATTGTCCTTTTGCAGGGTTGTCCACACTCCATTTAGAACTTGATTGAATGGACCATGATTTTCTTAAGGCATTTAATACGTCTTTTTCCATGCAAAAACTCCTTTCAAACACTTTAAAATGGAACTTCATCCATTCTTATTGGTGTCGACTTCCCTACTACCCAATCATCTTTAATAGCACCATAGACAATACTATCTGTCACAGTACCAACTTATTTTCCCAAGCATTTCTTTTGCACTAATAAATGAACTAAATCATCAATTTCTTCTTCAAATAATTTGATTTCCATACATATCTCCCTTCATCTATACGTCCTCACATATATCTGAAAAAATAAAGTTAGTTTTCGTATGTGCATATGGTTGTAATGCATCAATAAACTGCTCTACATCAGGAAAAGATTGAAAATGCCCCTTTAATAAAAAACATGACTCACCTGAAATGCGATAGCAGAAGTCTATATTTGTATAAACCTTCAGATGTTCTTTAAAGTCTGCATAGCGGTTATTTTTGATTGTCGCTTCAACAATAGCGTCAATTGGATAACCCAATGCTTTTTTATTAATATCCAATGTATACCTCTTAATAACGTTCTGTTCCTCTAATTGCCGTATTCTTTCGCGAACTGCTGGTGCAGATAAGTGAACCCTTCTCCCTAGTTCGCTCATAGAAATTCGACTATCTTCTTTTAATTCTTTAAGTATCATTTCGTTAATGAAATCCATTTTGTAAATACCCCTTCTTTTTGAAGGAAAAAAATCATATTTCCCTTCGAATTGATATGTTAACTTCGTTATGAACATTTTACACTAATTAATAGAAGGAGGAATGATTGATGACACTTATTCAATTATATGACAAGGGCTTAACACCCTTTCAACAATTATTAGGCTACAACAAGGGAATTCAGCTGCACTGGCAGCAGTTGGGGGAGGTACTCGAAAAAGACGGGCATCTATCCGCTTCATTAAAAGAAGAGGTTCGAAAAACTTTAGCTCAAAAAAATGGCTGTCAGTATTGTCAGGCAAAAGGCAAGCCTGATCCCCAGAACTATGATGAGAAAACGGCAGTATGCACAGGTTTTGCGGAAGCATTCTTAGCTGCTAAGGGGCACACCGCCCCCAACGTCACGGCTGTATTAAAGGACTATTTAATAGAAGCGGAGATTAGTGAGCTACTAGCATTTATTTGCTTCACGACAGCACAGCAATATTTTGGCGCACTCATGCAATTAAAATAATAAGGAGCTAGGGGCGAAACCCTAGTTCCTATTCCAGCTGCTATCCTTTTAATTCCATTTTATTAGCTATATCTATAATAAATTTCTTACTAAGCTCTTCTTTCATATTATTTTCAGCATCCACCATCACTTGTTCAATGAGACAGCCTTGATGATGGAAGGAATGATCGTGTTCAGAGGAACAACTAAATAATGAGGTTTGTCCTTCAATTGCATATATCACATCTAAAAACGATATTTCATGGGGGCGCTTAGAAATTCGATAACCACCGTTGACACCCGGGTTCGACTCAATTAAACCTGCCTTCACAAGCTTAGTTAATATTTTGGAAAGATAGGTTGGAGATAATTTTTGCATTTCTGCTAAAGACTCTACACTCATTGATTTCCCTTTGGGATTGAGTGTTAAAAACACCATTGTATGTAAAGCATAATTTGTTGCTTTTGAATACTTCATCATTCATCACCCTTCATTCAGGACCTTTATTATCTGCAATTAAAACACATTCTATCATAATTCAAGAAAAAAGCATGTTTTGTATGAAAACACGCTTTTATGATCCCTAGTCATGCTGTCCATAACCCGCTTCTCCAGCAAGAGCATCAGCCTTTGTTACTTGTACAGTCCCAAATGGATGATTTGGTGGCGCATAAATCGTGTAAAGCTTTAGTGGTTTATCCCCTGTATTCGTAACATTATGCCATGTTCCTGCTGGTACCATAATAGCCGTATCTTCTGCGACATGTCTCTGATAGTTTAAATAATCTCTAGTTGGCCCCATTTGAGTTAATCCATGCCCCTCCTCAATACAAATGAATTGGTCCACATGTGGGTGTACTTCTAAACCAATATCTTCTCCGACATTAAGACTCATCACCGTTACTTGTAAGTTTGACCCTGTCCACAATGCTGTACGATAATTTTTATTGCGCTTTGTAGCCTCTTCAATGTCGATAACAAATGGTGTTGGTCCAAAATCATTCTGGACATTACTTCTTGGCGCTCGTTCTGCCTGATTTGGATAGGCCCAATAAACAGGTTGATAACCGTAATGATACGATTGATAATTACCGTAATAAGGGTGGTACATTTATCTCAATCCTCTCATGCATGATAACGCTATAGTATGCAGTTGAATGAAAGAAGGTACTCACATGTAGTTTGACTTAATTGAGTAATCTTTATATATAGAATGGAGATAGGTATCCTGTTTGCTACATTAGCAGAAAAGCTTGCAGGCACTACTGCGATTAAATAGTTTTCTGGACACGGTGTTGAAGATGATTGGATTGTAGAAGTTGAAGCAGAGTTAGGATTCGAATTACCACCATCCTATTGCTGGTGGTTAAAAAATTATGATAATGGGCAGCTGAATGATGGATCTATTCTCTCGATCGGTCAACCAGCATACAGAGCCATTAATGATCATGGTATTCTCTCTATCCATCCTCTTAACTACTTAATGAATGACATGATCTATGAATATGCCTCTTCTTTCTCAGAATTTCTTGAAAAACTGATTGATGAGCGTAGTCAATAGTATGAGTTGCCTTATCTATGGGCAACTCACAACTCGGAAAATTCCTCTTTCAAGCGCTTACGAAATTTATCATCTGTAAGAAATTTCAATTGAAAACTATTCATACTATTTGAGAGCTTAATCTGCTCCATTGTATTTAAGTTGTTAGCAAAAAAGGCTATCTCTGTTTGATTTCCATCTTTATCTTCCGCATAGGCTGCTAGTGTTAACACAAATGCCGTCGACCCTCCCTTTTGACCAGCATGTTTTAACCATGCTTGATTTCTAGGATTCTGCATCAATTGCTCCAACACGGGATCTAAATATTTATGTACTTCTGCGCTAAAGAAATTTTTACCATTCAATTTTTCTAAAATAGAGATGTAATCACTTGTTGTGGCCCTTATTAAACGATCAGACCATATCTTTTGAAAATCCATATTGAGCATTTTTTGAGCTTTTGTTTTCTCCTCAATTGTTAAAGGATGTTCTATCCAATTCGAATGAATAGCCAATGCACGCTCACGATATTCAACCATATCCATTTTTCGCAAAGCAGTTAATGTTGCTTTTTTCGTTAAATTTTTTTCCTCCATCAAGTGAATGGGAATATAAAGTGCACTTACAATTGGATACAAAGGTTCATGATCCTCTACATTTAACTGTGTAAGCACATCATTAATTATTTGAAAGTCTAATACATGCATTAAATATTCCGTATTTGCATTAGAGCTATAGGCAATCATGCCATTTGCTACTTCACTTAAAGGTACACTATCTGCACCCTGAAGGTTTAACTGCGCCAACCATGCTTTATGTGCGCCACCATCTGTTTTAGGAATGTAAAATGCCTCTAACTCCTTTAGATTTACTTGCTCTTTAGGATTAATACGGCCATCCGCTGCTTGTTGCGCATAGGCGATGGCTACGATTATTTTAACTGTACTTGCTAACGGTAGCTGTTCCTTGGTGTTTAGCTCCACCCAATGTTGTTGATTATATTGAATGGCTACGGAAATATTTTTATCCTCTTTATGTTCCTTGATAAATTGCACGATATATTCAGGATCGTTCTTCTTGATTTCTTTTTGAAACTTCCAAAAAATAATGCTACATACAAAACCTATACAAACCAAAACACCGCCAATCATCCAATACAACTTTTTCATATTCATCCCTCCATCATTCAGCTGCTTCTAACAACCATTGCTGTAATACTTTAGACGACTGGTTATTTAATCGTAATGCTATTTCTGTTTTTATTTCTGGAGGCATCACTTCAACAAGTATGCATACAGAATCCCTTGCTTGATTCACCTCGAATAACCCTTCTTAGCACAAACTATTTCAGCTCCAATTGCTCGATGTTATCGATCGTTGACATACCTCTCCTCCTTAATGAATTAGAGAAGCTCGTAAATTGCTAACCCCATTTTCTAAATATCCTTTGAGGCATGTTAATGTATAGACCCAACCCTCTTTTTGGCCCATCATTTTTGTCACAATTTCTGGGTCATGTGCATTTAACCCAGATTCTACAACAGTAATAATTGTTTCACTTTGTGATTCTTCAAAAGAGACGGTAACCATTGTCACTTCACCATGCTCTTCTCCCCAAACAAACACAATTTTTTTATTCATCTCCATTTCAAGCACAGTGATCACACCCTCTGCACCATACTCCTCATATTTAAGCGTGATTCTTTTACCTTCTGCCCATCTTTCGGAACTGCTAGAAAACCAATAATGACCGATTTCAGTAGGGGAAATAATGGCTTCAAATACTTTATGGGCTGGTTGATTGATTTTTAGTTTCGTCGTCACATCCGTATTTATCATCATTCATCATCCTTTTTCATATTGTCTATCTACACCTTCGCCGAAATTTTCCATTAACCTTCCTTACTAATAAAAATTCACTAAAAAAGGTGCGATTCTCCTAATGGAATCGCACCTTTTCACTTAAAGTATTTTTTTATTATGAACAGTAAACTGAATATCTGCTACATTGTCGATAAAATTTTTATCATGTGTGACAAAGATTATTGTTCCCTCATAAGCAGCTATAAATTGTTCAAGGGCTTCGAGTGCTTGAATATCTAAGAAATTAGTTGGTTCATCCAACAGCAAAATATTATAATTTCCTAAAAATAGCTGACAAAGCTGAAGGCGTATGGCCTCACCACCACTAAGTGTGGTAATTTTCTTTTGTAAATCAGTGCCAGCAAACTGCATGGAATGAAGTACGCTTCGTAATAAACTTTCATCATATTCAGAGCGATTCTTTAAAAATTGTAGCACTGTTTCCTCACCAGCAAATTGGTAGCTCATCTGATGAAAATAACCTATTTTAGCCTTTGGAGAAATAGTTATACCCTCACCATTATTGGCTATATGTTTTAGTAATGTACTTTTACCACTACCATTGTTACCCTTAAGCGCAATTTTTTTACCTAACGGGATTTGGAAGCTCACCTCGTGTAATAGTACCTTATCTTGAGCATGTAAAGTGAATCGATCTGCCATAATGGGGTACTTATTATGCAATGCCAAGGCTTTTGATTGTCGAAAAACAATTTTTCTTTCTTCCTGAACCGCTTCTGCTTTATGAAGCTTCCCTATCCGATGTTCGATAGCTTTTGCTGCACGCTGTACGGCTTTTTGACTTGTGCCTTTGGACTTTGTCATAAACATACGATTAGGTTTAGCGTTAGCCTCTCTTTTAGACATATTGCCTACCTGAGCAATTTTTTCAGCTTTTTTCATTTTTTCATCTACAGCTTTTTCAAGCCTGCTCTTTTCTTTCAAGTATTGTTCATGAGCCTGATTTTGTTGATCTTGCTCTAATTGCTTTTGCATGGCATACTCGCTGTAATTCCCTGAGTAGATCGTTACCTTACCACCATCTACCTCCCATATCGTTGTAACCAGCTCATCTAGTACAGCACGATCATGGCTAATGAGTATGAGGGCCCCATAATAATAACGTAATTCATCTAATAAAAATGAGATGCCGAGTTGATCCAAATGTGTTGTCGGCTCATCAATAAGCAAAGCTTCCTCATAAGAAGTAAATAATTGTGCTAGCTTTAATCTTGTTTGCTCTCCACCACTTAATCCTTCAGAATACGTAGGTACTGCTAATTTCCCTAATAACTGTGGATCTGCCTCTATTAACGTTGGTGCCTCCATCTGTTCAAAGTATCCGAAATGAACATGCCTTTTCAATTTCCCACTTATTGGTTGTATCTTGCCAGCAAGTAACTTCATCAACGTACTTTTACCTGCACCATTTTTACCAACGATTCCTATTCGGTCAAATTGATGCACAGCTAATTTTTCAATATTTAATAGTTCTTTATCTAAATAAGTAACGACTACATTCTCTAACTCAAAGCAAACCTTTTCCATTTTGCTACCTCCCGAAATTGATCATTCCGTACCGATAGCGATGGTATCGATACGAGCTTTTAATCAAAGCTCGTATTAAAAGAATAATAGACTATACATTTCACTTTCCTCCCTACATTCAATAAAAAAACACAGACAACTTTGCCTGTGATGTAAAGTAAAAGAGATTTATTGTAAGACAAACGTCTCTTTTTTCTCATGATTATGAAGATGATTAAAAAAGGACAGACTATCCCATTTACTCTGTTTTCACAAAACAGCGTTTGGCCCTATTCAGTTACTGGTTCAATATTGGGAAACGTAGTCTCATAGCATGTGTCATTTTTTAATAACCCTCCTAGCAGTGTTACGACTATTATAAATTCTGGCTATAATATGTCAAGTTTCCAAAGTTCTCTCTAAAGACACACTAATTACTGTCGATATATCACAAATGAACATTCCAAAAAGTATATCATTTGCTGAAAACCTGATATAGTATGGAATTTAAGAAAAATAAAATTTGATTTGGTGGTGTTATGTGAATGAAGAAATATGTTATCGATATTTTAATGATTATGCTTGGATCACTGCTTTTTGCCCTAGCAGTTAACTTATTTGTTATTCCTAATGATTTAGGTGAAGGTGGCGTAACAGGCTTAACGATTATTGCTTATTATCTGTTCGGATGGTCGCCAAGTATTGTCAGCTTTGTTATGAACGCAGCTTTACTTATCGTTGGTTATAAATTTTTAAATAGACAAACAACAATTTATACAATCATTGCGGTCTCATTCCACTCTTTATTTTTACATTTAACAGAAACGTGGTCTATTTCTTCAGATGAGATTATCGTCAATACAATTTTTGGTGGCGTATTTGCAGGAGTCGGTATTGGCTTAATTATAAGAGTTGGTGGTACAACAGCAGGTTCTACAATTTTAGCGAGAATCACTAACAAATATCTTGGATGGAGTATTAGCTATGGACTTTTATTCTTCGATTTAATTGTTGCTTTTTCATCTTATTTTATCATTGGTGCGGAGGCATTAATGCTAACAATTGTTATGCTGTATGTTGGTACAAAGGTAATGGAGTTTGTTATTGAAGGGGTTAACCCTAAAAAGGCAGTTACCATTATCTCTAAAAAACCTGAAGACATTGCTGGACAGGTAACTGCTTATATGAATCGTGGGGTAACTGTGCTATCAGGTCATGGTTATTATACAAAGGAACAAAAGGAAATCCTGTATATTGTTATTAGTAAGCAAGAAGTTGTAAAGCTCAAAAAAATTGTCAAAGAAGTCGACAAGGACGCCTTTATTGCCATTCATGATGTAAGGGACGTTTTCGGAGAAGGCTTTATTGAATTAGCAAAATCATAAAACAATCAAAACACCTTTTGTAGGTAACAACAAAAGGTGTTTTATGTTGTTGAAAAAGATTTCACTAGCAGAAAAAGAACTTTTGGCAAAGCGAAGGGTTGATTTCCGTTCCGCCAGCGTCACTCAAATCACCATGTGCAAAAGTGTCTTTTCCTTATCTTTCATCCTAACAGTAAAGATCGAATAACCAATTAGAAGTAGCTTGGAACGGATGTTCATTTTCTCCTTTCACAAAAATTCTATTGGTGGTTTTGTTTTTCGATTTACCTATTTCTATCAATCTGTAAAGAGCTTTGGATAATGCTGTCTAATAGTGCTGAATAGCTGATCCCCGCAGCAAGGGCACTTTTTGGTAGTAGGCTATTTTGCGTCATGCCAGGCAACGTATTAACCTCCAACACATAAGGAACGCCATCCTTCATTAACATATCTACTCTTGCGTAGACACTGCATCTTAAAGCCTTGTAACTGATCATCGCAGCCTTTGCCACTCGGTCATGAATTGCAAGTGGTAGTTCCACAGGCTCCTCCACGGTAGAAGCATCGTCATATTTTGCCTGATAGTCAAAAAATACTGCTGTATGTTTGATTGACAGGACTGGCAATAGCTGTTCATTGAGTATTGGGCATGTAATTTCGTCACCAATCAAATACTGCTCAATAATGATTTCGTTATCCCACTTAAATACTTCTGCAACCGCAGCCAATAAGGCACTCCGATCATGGACAATTTGAACACCCACACTAGAGCCGCCAGCATTTGGTTTAACTACAAGTGGATAACCCATAAGCTCTATATCCTGCAAGGGCAACTCCTCTTCCTTTATGAGATGCACCCAATCTGGAGTTGCGACACCTTCATATCGAAGGATTTTTTTTGCCATATTTTTATCCATGCACAAACTACTTGCTAGAAGACCGCTTCCTGTATAAGGAATACCCAACGTTTCTAGTACCCCCTGAATCGTACCATCTTCCCCGAACTTACCGTGAAGTGCTAACAAAGCCACATCAATATCACCTACCTTGTCAATTACCTCTTTGTTGTTATCTAATGTGATTGCCACAACTTCGTATTTTTGCTTATCTAATTGAGTGACCATTTCCTTACCTGTCATGATGGAAACCTGCTTTTCAGAGGAAGTACCACCCATAATTACGCCAACCTTCATTTTTTCAACTCCTCATAACGTTTTCAATGTATCACCAATAATTTGAATACCTCGAACAATATCGTCATCTGCTAAACGGGAAAAACCTAAACGAAATGTATTACTACCTCTTCCATTTGTATAAAATACATCACCTGGATAAAATACAACGCCCTTGTCATAGCATTTCTCAAGCAACAATCGTGCATCTACGTCCTCTTTTAGTTCTATAAAAAGGTGAAGCCCCCCATCCCCTGTTATCCTGCTATAGGGAATGTATTGGATACAAGCTTGACGGGCAAGCTCATATTTTTTCTTGTAAACAAATCTTGCTTTCTTTAAATATTTTTCAAAGTAACCATCCTGTAAATATTGATATAACACTGCCTGATCCAGTGTTGATGTATGAATTGTTCGAGCTCTTTTCATACTTTCCAAGCTATCAATTAACTCCCTATCTGCTAAAATCCAGCCAACACGTAAGCCTGGGAAAAGAATTTTAGAAAAGCTACCAATATAGACAATGTTATTACCTATACCGCTAAAAGCGATTAGTGGTGCCAAATGTGAGCTTGAATACCTTAATTCCTCATTAAAACCATCTTCTATAATGGGTATTTGATATTTGGAAAAAAGCTGAAAAATAGCACTCCTTTTCTCGGAGGAAGTGACAATTCCTGTTGGATTATGATAGGACGGGATAAGATAGGCAAAATCAAAGTCCTTATCTGCTAATGTTTTTTCCACCTGTTCCATGTCAATCCCGTCATCTTGCATATCGATGCCATGTACGTCTAACCCATGCAAACGGAAAAGCTTCAATGCTGCATGATGTGTAGGATTTTCACATAGTACACGCCCTGATTTTTTAGCTAAAGAGGACAATAAAATATCTAGACCTTCTGTAAAACCATTTGTAATTAAAATATCTTTATTAGAAATGTCCACACCTTTCATCTCCATATAGCTAAGAAGGTGGTCAATTAAGGGCTTATAGCCCTTGGCATAGCCATAGTTTAAGACAATATCTCCTTCAATGGACATCCTTATGAGAAATGCCCTTTTGAAATTTTCAACATCAAAAAGCTTTTCTTCTGGAGCTATACTAGTAAATGAAATCATGCCTTTTTTCCAGTGTATATCTTGTCGTATTAAATCAATTTCATCAGCTAACAAAGTTGTTTCATTCAGCCTTTGTTTCCAATCTATTTCAATAGAAGAAGTTTTCAATGTAGTAACCTTTCCGATAAAATGCCCTTTTCCTTTCACTGCATAGATGATGCCATCTAGCTCTAATTCGGCATATGCGTTCAGCACCGTGTTTCTACTGACCGCTAATAACTTACTAAGTTCACGGGTAGATGGAAGCTTTTGATGTTCCAACAGATGCCCCTTGACAATCATGTCTTGAACATAATCCTTCAATTGTACATAAACTGGCCGTTCATCCATAAGCTTAAAATCACTAAACACTTCCTAACCCCCTTGCTTCATTTTTGCATAAACCCTGATAACCAAAAAGGTCCACACATTATGTAATTTCCTGTTAGAGTGGTTGCTCTTCTTTCTATCATATTTCAATATGGTCATAAGCATAAAAAGAAAACTCCTCTTTTGAGAAATATATCAGCAAAAAAGGAGTTTTATTATTATTTTAAAATATCATTCAGACCGTTTTCCTTTTTATCAGGACATACTAAAGACACCACAACTCCAACAATTAAGCAAATAAAGAATGTCGCTGCCTTGGCTGACACTACAGCCTCCATAGGTGACAGGGACCATACAATCGCACTAATAAAACCGACAATAATTGTAGCAATAACCCCAATGCCTGACACACGTTTCCAGAAAAAGATTAAAAGGATCACAACCGAAAATGTATTGCCAATCCCTGCCCATGCAAAGGATACTAAGCTATAAATTACAGAACCTGATTTGAGTGAAATGATAATACCCACAATCCCACTAATAACAGCCACTAGACGCGAAAGGTGAACTAATTTTTTGCTAGAAATATTCCAACGTAATGTTTTATGAATTATATCCTCACTTATCGATGTTGTGATGACTAACAATTGAGACGAAGCCGTTGACATAATAGCTGCTAAAATACCAGCCACAATAATTCCTGCAACCCAAGGTGGTAAAATTTCAAATACCATATGCGGCAATATCATTTCAGGATCTTCAATAGAACCTTGCTTATACAAAGTGGACGCGAAAATCGCAGATAAAAAGGCACCCACATAGACAATTAATGTCCAAATAATCGCCATATTACGGCCAGTAATTCGCTCTTTTTCAGTCGTAATAGCCATAAAACGAGAGCTCAATTGAGGTTGCCCCCCAAGCCAGCCAAAGAACCAGGATAGATTTGTAAATAACATCGCCCCTAAGGCAAGTCCATTTAAGCCTCCGACCCAACTATCCGCACCATTGCCCATTTGAGCTAGCTCTGTTGAAATGCTTAAACCTTGATGTTGAATTTCCATATAAGCTGCAATTGGAACAATAACAAACGAGATCAGCATTAAAAAACTTTGGATTGTATCTGTCCAAACAACGGACATAAATCCTCCCATACATGAATAGGCAATTATTATTGCTCCAATAATAATTGTTCCCCAAGTGATGTTGAGTCCTGAGAATGAATAAATCGTTTTACCCATCCCGGAAAATTGAGCTGCTAAATAGCAAACAAAGAATAACACCATTACTGCAGAAGCTAACCAACGAATTATATCTGCGTGCTTTGGAAATTTAACAGCAATATAATCTGTTAGGCTATTCACCTTATATTTTTGTTGCTCTGTCATAAAGCGCTTTGATAAAAATAGCCATGATGCAACAACCCCTAAAAGCATGCCAGATAAAATCCAAATGCCTGACAGCCCAGCCACATATATAAAGCCAATTGCCCCTAAAAACATATAGGCGGATTCACCCGTTGCACGTTCAGAAAAGGCTAACGCCCAGCCCGGTAGTTTATTTCCCCCTAGAAAGTAATCATTATGTGATAAATCTTTTTTACTGAAGTATATCCCTACTCCTAGCATAGCGAGTAAATAGATAAATATTTCAACATAAACAATTGTATGCATATACCCAAAGTCCTCCATCTGATTAATCTAAACAATCCCAATCGGTTTTATCAGATAATAGTTCGGGTTTTTTTAATTGTCAATAACTAATTTTGTAAAAAGGAGGCAAAGTATTTCGATATTTCTACAAACTTTAAAGCTCCTGGAGAAAGATGAATACTGTGTTTGTGTGCAATTCCAACCTGTCTAATATATGCTTGATAAAATTTTTTTCTAATCAGGTTACTTGGTGCATGTAGTAAAAGCGAATTCGGCACAACAGAAATGCCTAAATTTTCATTGACCATTGTCAAAATGACTTGGTCAACTGATAATTCATAGACTACATTGGGATGGATTTTATGTTTAGCTAAGATCCTTGATACATCTCTATCAATCGTACGTTTAGGCATAATCCAGCGTTCATCCTGCAATTGCTCTAGAGAGAGCCTCTCTTCCTTCGCCAATGGATGCTCCTGTGCCATAATGCAAACAAGCTCATCATTAAAAATCGCATCGAATACAAGATGTTTAGAATTTGGTTGCACTAAAAAACCGATATCGACAACGCCATTATGAAGCCATTCTTCGATTTGATCATAATCTCCCTCCATCAAACGTATTTGTAGGTCTGGATGATGCTGTTCGAAATACGCTAAAACCTTTGGTAATAAGACCAGAGAAACACTTGGTAGAATACCAACCGATAACGTCCCCCCAATGAGATTTTTTAAATTTGCTACAGAGGTTTCAAGCTGCTGTTGTTGCTGCAATATTTTTGAGATGTGTTCGTAAACAATTTTCCCCTCACTCGTTAAAACAATATTATTGCGGTTTCGAATAATTAGAGAAAGCCCTAATTCTGCCTCTAAATTACTAATCGTATGACTGATTGAAGACTGTGTGAGATTGAGCTTTAAGCCTGTTTCTGTAAAATTTCCTGTATCGATAAGTGTATGGAAAGCAATATATTGTGCTAATGTAGCCATGCTATTCTGCTCCTTTTATGATTTTTTTTCATAGTTGATTGTGTAAATATTCATTTGATTTAAATTACTAGCCACCTCTATAATAAAAATAAAATCCAAGTAAATCAATATGAATTGTTAATGAGGGGGCTCATAAAATGGCAGAGGAAAGATTAATGATGAAGGCTTTATCTATGGACATAATTACCGCAAAAATGTTTACAGAATTACATCTCTCCATTACAGAGCAGTACGGAGAGCATGGTCGGAGATTAGTACAAAAAGGCTTAGAGGCGTTTGGTTTAAAGGATGCTGAAGCCATGGCGAAAAAAGCAACAGCAGAAGGAGAAAATCATACTTTCTTTGAATACTTACCCCAAATCGTTGTAGGTGAAGAGAAATTTGCTGATTTAACACCGTTTGCTCGATTTTCTAAAATGTTTGCACAGATTGCCAAGCCAGTTGTAGATGAATATGGAGAAGCTGGTGAACAAGTGATTATGCGGGCAGTAGAGCGTTTTGGTCATAAGCGAGGCCAAGGTATTGCTCAACGTGCTCGCACAAACGGTCTAGAAAATTCCGTGGAGCATTATTTAACTAACTATGATATGGGTCGCAGTGATTTGTTTGAAATCGATACAGTTTATAAGGAAAATGAGGTTGAACAAACGTTTACTCACTGCCCATTAGGTCAACAATGGGCAGATGATGATATGGGTAAATATGGAATTTTGTATTGTAAAGTCATCGACCCCTCTATTGCTAAAGGGTACAATAAAAGCCTAGAGGTGGTACATGATCAATTTGTTTTACGTGAAGGACAGTGCCACTTCCAATTCCAAATGAAAGAGTGATGTCATGATTAACGGAGTTAGGCTCGTACAGCATCTTCAAGACTTAAGTCAAATTGGACGTAATGAAAAGACAGGTGGCATTAACCGCTTCTCGTTCACACCAGAAGAAAAGCAGGCAATTGAGTTAGTTACAACTTATATGGAACAAGCAGGTATGAATGTCACAATCGATGCAGTTGGAAACCTTATTGGTACATATGGTGAAGGAAATGAAACCATTATGCTAGGTTCTCACATCGATACAGTACCAGAGGGTGGCAAATATGATGGAGCATTAGGGGTGCTAGCAGCTATTGAAGTGGTACATACTATGCATGAGCAACAGTTGATACCCTCTAAAAAAATTCAAGTTGTCGCTTTTAAGGATGAGGAAGGAACAAGATTTGGCTTTGGGCTCCTTGGCAGTAGTGCAATGGCTGGTCTTTTAACAGAGGAGCAATTACAGCATACAGATGAAGCTGGCATTTCCATCGAAGAAGCCATGAAAGATTTCCATTTATCACCTTATCCTTTAACACAAGTGCATCGTAATGACATAAAAGCTTATTTAGAAATGCATATCGAGCAAGGAAAAGTGTTAGAAAATGAAGACCTACCAGTCGGTGTTGTCACAGGTATTGCAGCCCCATTATGGTTAGAGGTAACCGTAACGGGTGTCAGTGAACATGCTGGTGCAACCCCTATGCCGATTCGTCAGGATGCTCTAACTGCAGCAAGTGAAATGATTTTAGCTATTGAGCAACTATTAACCAATACAACAGATTCCGTTGCAACGGTTGGTAAGCTAACGGTCTCCCCAAATGGGACAAACGTTATTCCAGGTAAAGTTACGTTCTCGATTGATCTTCGTGATATTGACGAAAATAAAGTAAGTGCATTAGAGCAAGAAATTATGCAACAGCTTCAACAAATTGCTGAACGAAGACATGTCTCATTGGCTTCTAAAGTATTACAGCGCATTAAGCCTGCAAAAACCGATGCCTTACTACAACAGCAACTTACTACAAGTATTGAAAAGCAAGGTATACGTCCTTATTCTCTCATAAGTGGTGCTGGGCATGATGCAATGAATATAGCTGAAATTGCCCCGATTGGGATGCTATTCGTCCGTTCAAAGGATGGTATTAGTCACAATCCTTTAGAATACAGTTCAGATGAGGATATTATTGTAGCAACTAATATTTTTTATGATACAGTTGTTGAACTTGCTAAATAGACTACTATATAGAAGAAAGCCATTCTCTAATTTTTTTTAGAATGGCTTTTTTAATTTTTTCCATAACCTTCATTTTTAGCTTGAGTAATCACCTTTTGAATGAAAGGCTCTTTTTTCAGGGTATATGTTGGGCGAATTATATTGAAAAAGATAGCCCAATTTGGATTATAGTCAGACAATACCACTTCAATTTTTTTCATGTGTCATTCACCTCACTTTTTTGAAATAAGCCAACTATAAATAAAGCGTATTTACCTTAAAATAATAAATCTATTTCGTTTTTAAATTTCCCTTTATATAAGAAAATCTCTCTATTTTTGATTGAACTGGTTTCATTTTAGCATAAGGAATATTATCTCTTTTAATATGATATAGTGTAATTATGGTTAATTTTCCAAAATAATTGAAAGGGGCTATAAAATGGAAGAGATTTTAACAATTACGAATTTAACGAAGAGTTATGGAAACAAGGAAATTTTGAAAGGGATTGACCTTCACGCAGCTAGAGGTGAAATCATCGGTTATATCGGCCCCAATGGCGCGGGTAAAAGTACAACTGTAAAACTTATTCTAGGGCTAGAAGGTGATTTTGGTGGCGAAATTAAGCTCTTTGGGAAAAGCATAGGACAAGACCAAATTGATTATAAACGGCGAATTGGTTACGTCCCTGAAATCGCTGATGTTTATGATAACTTAACAGGCTATGAGTATTTAACCTTCATCGGCCAGCTATATGGATTAGAGCTAGAGGAGGCGGCTGACAAATCCAAATCACTAATGGAACTGTTTGGAGTTGGTGAAGCATACCATTCTAGAATTTCTTCCTATTCTAAAGGCATGCGTCAAAAACTACTAATTATTGCAAGCCTTATACATAATCCAGACCTGCTATTTTTAGATGAACCAATCAATGGCCTAGACGCAAACAGTGTCATGATTTTTAAAGAAATCTTAACGCAACTAGCTGCCAATGGAAAGACTATATTTTACTCATCACACATTATGGATGTCGTTGAAAAAATCAGTAGCCGCATCATTTTGCTGTATGATGGAAAAATTGCAGCGGACGGAACATTTGCCCAATTACAAGCAGATAATACTGAAGGAACATTAGAAAGAATTTTTAACCAGTTAACAGGATTTCATGAACATCAGGAAATCGGAGAAAAATTTGTGTCCGTCGTTCGTGGGGGACAATTATGACAGATTTCAAAACGCTACGATTGCTTGATAAGTTCCGATGGCTTTTTATAAAAATGGGCATTGATTATGACATGATGAGAAAAATCCTCCATATAAAATTAACAATGGATGAACGGAAAGTACCTACCCTATTCAATCAAAACAAAAAGAAAGACAATCAAAAGTATGGCTACATTAAGTCTCTATGGATTTATATGTTATTCGGGCTTATACTCATCCCGCTTATGGGATTTGGTCAAAATTTTCTATTTCAGATGAGTATCGCCTTTGCAATGATCATCTTTTTGATTATGACTTCATTGATTTCTGACTTTTCTTCTGTGCTTTTAGATGTACGAGATAAAAGCATACTTTCAACTAAGCCTATTTCAGCTAAAACAATTAATGCAGCAAAATTTATGCATATTTTTATTTATTTATCCTATTTAACATTGGCCCTAACAGCCATCCCTCTAATAGTCAGCCTTTTTACTCAAGGTATTGTGTTTTTTATTTTAACAGGTCTTGAGATTCTATTAATGAATTTATTTATAGTTGCCATCACAGCCATTTTATATATTGCCATTTTACGCTTCTTCGATGGTGAAAAGCTGAAGGATATGATTAATTATGTACAAATCGCTTTATCTCTAATGCTGATGATTGGCTACCAAGTTCTTATTCGATCCTTTGAATTCGTCAATTTAGATATGGTAGTATCGTTTCATTGGTGGAACCTCTTCTTAATACCGATGTGGTTCGCTGCCCCTTATGAACTCATACTGCATGGTGATACATCCTTATTGACAGTCATTTATACCATCTTAGCAGTGATTGTACCTATTATTTCGATTTGGATCTATATTAAACTCATACCAACCTTTGAACGCAATCTCCAAAAACTGCTAAGTACAAGTAAGTCTAAAAAGGAAAAGAACAATCGACTAAAGTCGTTTTTATTAACCATTGTGTGTAGAACACACGAGGAACGAGCTTTCTATCGCTTCGCAGCTCTGATGATGAAGCAAGAGCGAGAGTTTAAGCTAAAGGTCTACCCATCTTTAGGCTTTTCATTTATTATTCCCTTTATTTTCATGTTTACTTTTAGCAGAGGGGAAGAAGTCGATTATGCTAGTAGTATGAGCTATTTAAATATCTATTTTAGTATGATGATTATACCATCCGCTGTCCTTATGCTTGGTCACTCTGCTAAATATAAGGCTGCATGGATTTATAAAACGCTACCGCTTAAAGATTATACAGATTTACAAAAAGGTAGCTTAAAGGCATTTTTAATTAAATTGTATACTCCGTTATTTTTAGTACTAAGTATAGTCTTTAGCTATATTTATGGTATTCGAATTATCCCTGATTTACTAGCTGTTTTGGTAACAAGTTGGTTATATACCATCCTTTGTTTCGTCATGATGACAAACAAATTACCCTTTACCAAACCCTATGATGAAGTTAATGATGCGCAAGGCTGGAAGATTCTTTTGTTATTGCTCCCTTTAGGTTTACTTGTAGGGCTGCACTATATAATAGCTAGTCAGATAACATACGGCTCTACTATATATTTCATTGTGCTCTTCTTCATCAACATCTTGATATGGAAACTGGTTTTTAAATCGAAAAAATAACCAAAAAACGGCTCAAATCCTATAATAGAGTGGGATCAGCCGTTTTTTTCATGCTATGGTGTTTAAAAGATAAATGCAACGATTTCTTCCTCACCGCTTTTCATATCTTTTATTTTATACATATTTTGATTGACCTCGTTATCTCCTAATACAATAACCTTTGGTGTGTTTTCACGATTGGCTTTTTCCATCGCCTTTTTCACTTTTTTCCCACTTAGCTCAACTTCTATCTTATATTTTTCTCGCCGTAATGCAGTTGCTAGCTTTAGTGCCTCTTTTTCTGTTCCCAGAGGAATAATATAAATATCCACGCTAGGAGCGTTTTGCTCTATTTTTCCCGAAAGCTCTAGTGCTGTATAGATGACATCTAAACCAAATGAAATACCAACAGTAGCATAGGTTTGATTTGTCTCTAAAAGGCCACCAATAGCATTGTCATAGCGTCCCCCACTACCAATACTTGAGCGAATTGTTCCATCTGCTAAAAAAATTTCATAAATTGTTCCTGTGTAAATTTCAAGTCCCCTCGCTAAAAATGGATTGAAAATACATTGGTCACTTATTTCAAGTGCCTCTAAATAAGAAGTTAGTTCCATTAATTCCTGTAAACCTTGTTGTAAAAAGACATTCTCAGTCGCGAATCCTTCAAAATACGCCATACTTATTTGTGGACGTTCATCTAAAAAGTGCTTTATTTTATGAATACTATTATCTGATAACCCCAATGCCTTCAATTCTGCGAGCATTGTTTTCTCGTCTATTTTTTCAATCTTATCTAATGTTAAAATAACTCGATTCATTTGTTCCTGTTCAACCTCAAATAATTGCAGTAAACCAACTAAAAGCTTGCGATTATTATATTGGAGATTAATTTTAAGTTTAAGCTGATCAAAGGCATCTATCGCCATCATCATTAGCTCCGCCTCAGCAGCCTGTGATTCTACCCCAACAATATCTACATCACATTGTGTAAATTCGCGAAAACGACCAGCCTTGATGGGGCCATCTCGAAACACTTTGCCAATCTCATATCGTTTAAATGGCATAGCAATCGCTGGATTCATCGCTACAACTTTTGCAAATGGAATTGTTAAATCATAGCGTAACGCTAAATCTCGCTCACCTCGATCTGTTAATGTATACATCTCCTCTAAAATCTCAGCACCACCAGCATATTTAGAAGCCATCAACTCTGTATAGTTAAGAATAGGTGTTTCTAACGGCTTGCAGCCATAGGCTATAAATGTATCTTCTAACGTACGTCGTATCACACGACGAGTAGCCTCTTGCTCTGGTAAATAATCTTGTGTTCCTCGAACATTCTGATAGTCCATTTTTTTCATCATAATCTCCTCCTCATTTTTTGAGCAATAAAAAAACCGTATAGCGATAAAGCTTCAAATCAGCTTTATTTATACGATTACATGAGAAATAGTCTTCCTATTCAATATTAATAAGTTAATAAGGATAGCAAGACTAGTGATGATGATGATGTTTTGTTGTGAATGATTGGACAAGAGTAATGACCATGTTTATTCCCCCTTTTATATTAAGGGTTACTATAAGACACACCCAATAGAATGTCAAATTTTTTCTAAAATTCACACAGTATTTTTTTCATTTTTTCTAGAGTAGCTAACATTTCAGCTAACTCTTCAGTTGTTAAGTGAGCATGGTACTTTTCTGTAATCTGTTGATTAAAGGCTTCGACTTCCTGTTTATATAATAGACCCTTCTCGCCTAATTCGACAGAAAAGGCACGCTTATCCTCCTCATGCTGCCTTTTCATTATATAGCCATCCTGTTCAAGCTTGGTTAATTGCTGACTCACTGCACTTTTTGTAATAGCCATTTTATCTGCTAGTTCTGAAGGCGAGCAGGATGGATGACGCATCACTAATGTTAAAAGAACATATTGCTGATTATTTAAGGAGAAATTAGTATAAGCCCTTTCCATTTTCTCAAGCATGATCCAAATATCTTCAATGGTTTGATTTATTTGCTCTGCTACCTGGTTATTCTTCATTTTTTTGAGTGTCACCTTTTTCTCGCCATTTTTTAGGATTTAGATAGCTTTTAAATTTGTTGGCTACTTCTTTTCCAACAAGTAAAGCACCAAGCCAAAATAAGATTTCAGCCATAATAATACTTCCTGGTATAATCCCTGCCTTTACTTTTGTAGGTATCGGTGTGAAAGGTGTAATAATTGGGATTAACCATAAAGAAAGTGAAAAGATAATAATGCCTAGTCCAAGCTTATAAGCAAAAGATTTTTGTGTTTTTTCGTTAGAGGTCATGTATCTTCTCCTGTACAATAATTAATTTATTTAAGTTAACTAAACTATATGATACATTTCTTTTTATGTAAAGCTTTTTAATCTTTAGAACAAAAATCCCCATCTATTTGAATAGTGAGAGTCAAATAGATGGGGCTGCTAATACTGTTATTTTCCAAATGTAAGTGGTATACGAAGCTCTGCATCTGGATAATTCGTAGTATATTTCCAAATATAAATATCAAGATCTTTATCTTTAAAATTCTTATACTCATCCATCTGCTTATTATTTTCATCACCAAGTATGCGAGTCATCATAGGCATTCCATAATTTCGCTCTTTATGATCTAGATAATAAGTCTGAGAGACACCACCAAATGTAGGTTCAGTGCTAAAGGATTCCACATAGAGATTGCTATCTTTCTTATAGTAAGTCCATGTAATTGAATACTCTCCAATCGTAGATGTCTTACTTTGAGGTGTATCTGATATATCAGTCAAATGAATCGGTTGCTCGTCACCGTCTTTTATATCAACACGATGTTTAGCTACCAATGCCACAGATTGATTCGCTAACGAGGTCACATCCACTCCAGTCAATTCAAAACGAAGTTCGGTTTTATAAGGCTCATTTTCTATATCCCATCTACCTCCATCCAAAAGTACGCCACCAATATCCAGCTGATAGTCCATGTAAGGAATATGTGCATATTTTTCCTTATGGGTCAGTATTAAACGTACCTGTGTTGGAGTAACTTTCATTTCATGAATTACTATTCCATTAGATGCATTTTCTAAAGGAATATTGACGACTTTTTTAAATGATCCCTTGTTTAATTGTTCTTTGGATAAATTCATCTCTATATTCCAATTATCCTTTGCAATATTTAATGTATGTTCATAAGTTAGTTGGAACTTTGTATCCTTCGCTCGTAAGCTGTCTGAAGTGAAAATTTGCTGACTAAAGTATTCACCAGTTGCACCAGGAGTTCCAAAAACAGGTGTTTCCGCTTCTTTAATAGTCTGATTTTTATCATCTAGCGCCTTAATTCGTACCCATTTGTTCTTCATTTCAGAATCTGTAAATTGAACCGCTGATTGAAGCATTACTTTCCCGTCTGATTGTTCAAAGGTTTGTAGAATTACATTGTCAATTCCATCCTTTTGAATGGTGAAATTCTGCGTATGAGAGTCATTAGGGTTGTAATTAATAGGCAGTTCTTTATCACCAATAGAATGAATATTCTTCATTAAAAATTTAATGTCTGACTTCTGATTATCTGCCACCCAGTCTGTCTCAAAATACCCTTGGAAAAGACCAAGATCTTCATTCCAGCGATGTGAGTAATTCCCTTGAATAAAATCACCATTAGAATCTTGAAGTCCGATTTGATCAAAACTCACATTCATTCCATCCCAAGTGGCATCAGGTTTCAAACTATATAAAAGAAAGGTTCTGTTATCATCGATAAACGCCGTATGTACGGTCAACGTAAACCCATCCTTCGTAACGGATTTCTCAATCGTCTGCCCTAAGCCCTGGTCTAATGCAGACTGAATACCAGCTCTATAAGATAGAATAGTTGACCAATCATAGTTCAGTGCTGCATAGACAGGTGTAGCCATTAGAGCAACAGCTAATCCTGCGACCAAAACAAATCTCTTCCTTTTTCGAGGTAGAAGTTCGATCGGTTCATTTACCATTTTTAATTCATCCTGCTGGATACCATTCCACATTTGTTCAAAGTCAGGATACTTCATGTTATGGTCTGCGTTCATCTCTTTTTTCAATTTCTTTTCAATGCGTTCCAAATTGATTCTCTCCCTTCAACCATAAATTTTGATTTTTTTCTAGTTTTTTGCGCATGATTTTCAATGCCTTATGGAGTCTCGATTTCACTGTTCCCACTGGAATCTTTAGGGTTTCCGCAATTTCCACTAATGATAGCTCACCAATGTAGCGGAGGGTGACAACAGCCATTAACTTTTCTGGTAACTGTCTGAGTAGTGCCTCCCACTCCTCCTCAGCTGCCTTCTCCAGTACAATGGTGTCTACAGATTTAACTGATGCCGTAGTTTGCTCCTGTAGCAACTGTACCTGACTCACTTTTTTTAACTGAGCCTGCTTTCTTTTAAGCAAATTTAAACATTGATTCATCGCAATCCGTAAAATCCAAGCACGTGTATGCTCTACACTTCTCCAATCCTGACGAAAGACGGTGACAAATACATCATGGCAGAGATCTTCCGCATCTTGGGCATTCCGTAGCATATAATAACAGGTACGGTAAACATCTTTGTTGTATGAATCGAATAATTCACGTTCTGTCAATCCAAGGCACTCCTTTCTGATGGTTCTACGTTATAAACAAATGACTACTTGAAAAGGTTCATTTTTTTAAGAAATTCATATACGTACTTTTTTAATTTAGTGTTTATGTAAAAAGATCCAGTTAATGTACAAAAAAACAGATGGCAATAGAGGTCCGTTATGGAACATCTAATCCATCTGTTTTTGGCTATTGGGAAATGGTGAGCGAAGGCAATATCATGAATCACATTTGATTCTTCTAGAAACTAATTTTAAACTTCACCTTTTTTTCGTGCTGTCATTTCATCTTTCATTTCATCTTTTAAAGCTTCAATTGACTGTTTACGTCGCTTATTTTTTTCCTTTAGCCTGTTACTTTCTAGAGGATCTGCAAATTCCATACTAATTTCTGCTTCCTGCACTTTCTCCTCAGTATTTTTAACAATATCACGAATGCGTTCAACATTATTGGAGCAATCATCTGGTTTTCGATGTCTTGAATTAGCCATGTTAACCTCCTCAAATTATGACATAAGGTTATTTTGGAATGATTTTATCATTATATGAGTGCTAACTTTTACTAAAATAACATCCTTTAAACGCTATCTATCCAATAATTCTACCTTCATTAAAAGCAATTAAGTTTCCACCTGACAGGATTTTTAGACAATCTCTTCCTTCAAACCTTCATAGGCAGATTTTGAATGCATAAATACATATAAAACTAGGGAGAGGAAAATAGCTACAATTCCAAAGACAATGCAGACCATTTGTAGGGAGAGCCATTCCGATAGCAACCCTAAGGCTAACGTAAAGACAATCTGTAGCACATTAATGACCATCGTTGAAACACTACCAAAACGGCCCATAATTGATGTCGGTACACTTATTTGATAAAAGGTGCTGTAGCCCGCATTACAAAATGACATACATACTCCTAATGCTATAAAGCTAATAATCGCCATTGCCACATTCGGTGAAGAGTAAAACAATGTATAGCAAAGTGTGGTCAAAAGCAGACCATAGACAATATATTGTCTTGTTGAAAATCTTTTAGCATAGCGAGCAGCCATTGCTCCACCAATAATAGCTCCAATTCCAGCGATACTAACGATGACACCATATAGACTATCTGAAGCTTGAAGGTTTTGTTTAATAAATGTAGCTTCCTGTGAATCTAATGCAAAGGCAATCATCAATGCACCTTGAAAATAAAGAAATACTTTGGCAAAGACTTGCTCTTTTTTTATATAGGCGTAGACAATACCATAATCCTCTTTTAGCATCCTCCAAGTAATGGGTTTTCGGTGCATGTCCTGATGATCTTCTACTGCGGGAAGCTTAAAAATGGAGAGTGCACAGATAAAGAACGTCAAAGCATTAAACCAAAACGCTATAGAAATATTGGAAATGGCAATGATAAACCCAGCCAATGCTGGCCCAATTAAAAATGAGCCTGAGCTAAACATTCCTAATATTGCATTAAAGGATTGTTTATCTTCATCTGGTATATATTTCGAAATATAATAGGTACTACTTGGCCCAAAAAAGCTACTTGCTATATTAGATAAAAATAAAACACAATAGATGAGCCAAATAGAGGACGTAAAAGGTAACAATAAAATCAATATGCCACGAATAATATCACTATAGATCATTAATTTTTGTTTATTCGATCGATCAATGATGGAGCCTGCAAAAAAGCTTGTTAAAATTCGAGCAATCGGTCCTACAATAAATATACTTGCCATAGCAGTAGGCGATTCTGTTAAATGCCAAACTAATAAATTGAGCGCAACTAGATTCACCCAATTTCCTAAATACGAGAAACCAAAGCCAAATAGAATGAGCCAATACTTCCTAGCAATGCTCATAAGTCCCCTTTCTATCACCAAAATGAATGATTGGTCTTTTTTGACATAAAAGTATTCCTTTAGATAATCATATCTATCGATGAATAGCTGTGCAACTAAAAATAGCAACCCTTAGCTAAGTTCATAGCTTTGGGTTGCCTTTTTAGTTAGTTGAATCTCGATCGATTAATATCGGTTTGAAGCGATATAGTTTGTGGTCATCAGCTAGATGTTCTTTTTTAATTTTTGCTAAGAGCAATGATGCCGCTTTCTGTGCCATTGGTAAAATGGGCTGTTGCAATGTTGTAATGGAAGGTGTTAAAAAATTGGCATATGGTACATCATCCACAGCAATTACTTGTACATCATTAGGCACATGTAAGTTTCTTTTTTTAATATAAAGCATTAATTCTTGGAAAATACGATCATTTGCCGCAATGATTCCTCTTGGTGGTTGCTCCAACGTAAATAATTGATTAAAAATCTCTGTCATCTGAGCTGGCTCACCATTTTTTATATAGCGCTCATCGATCAACAGATTCCTATTTCTGAGCGCTTGACGAAATCCTTCTAAACGTTCGACACGAGGAGTAATCGGTAAGGCTAAAGAAGTAGTGATAATGGCTATTGGTTGCTTTCGAAATGTCTCCACTGCCGTATCCATGGCAGAAAAATTATCAAGCAATACAGCAGGAATATCTACTCCCTCAATAAAACGGTCAATAAAAACGATTGGCATTGCTTGTTGATGAAGCCTTATGTAGAGATTTTTGTTTTCTCCTGTTGGAAAAACGATTAAGCCATCCACCTGTTTTTCTAGTAAAGTTTCGATATGTTTTTTCTCTTTTTTAGGGTTATCCGCTGAGTTACACACAATCATATGAAAGCCTTCTTTATCGAACTCTGCTTCCAATGCATTTATTATTTTTGTTGAAAAGTCATGGATAATATTCGCCACAATAATACCAATTGTAAAGGTAGATTTCTGTTTTAAGCTACGAGCCATTAAATTTGGACGATATTGCAATGCTTCAATAGCCTCTTCAATTTTCTTACGAGTCTCTGTACTCATATATTCATATCGCTTATTCAAATATTGCGATACTGTACTATTCGAAACATTTGCATATTGTGCAACATCGGCAATTGTTGTTTTTTTCACTAAAATCAATCTCCTACCTATAATATGAAAACTCTCCTTGGTATTATGTAGCATAGCATACTTTACTGGTTAAATTAACTAGTCAAATAGTTATATACTTGTTCAGGTAAGTCAATGCCCTTATCCATTGTTTCCAAACTACGTATCTGTTCAATTTCACCAGGCACTAGTACCTGATCAAAATTTGGTGCTGTTGGCGCATCATGTAATTCATTTATCATTTTCGAGATATTTGCTTTGAATTGATTTACATCTCCAAAAATATTTGGATCTAATACATATAAATATTGTCCTAGATTACGTTTCTGTTCGTAATCACCATACATTTTTGAAATGTGAGGACCAAAAGCTGCACTTGCTAAAATTCCAGAAAGAACATCTACTACAAGTGCCATACCATATCCTTTTGGCCCTGCAAACGGTGTTAAAGATTTTACTTGGTGTGGGTCTGTAGTTGGTGCTCCTTGTGCATCAACTCCCCATGTATTTGGAATTGTCTCCCCTTTTTCACGTGCATATAGAATTTTCCCTAGCGCTACATTGCTTGTTGCCATGTCCAAAATAATCGGTTTATCGTTGGTTGGAAAACCATAAGCAATTGGATTCGTACCAAAGTAAGGCTCTTTTCCGCCAAAAGGAACAACTGCGGAGTCCGTTTGAGAGCACATAATAGCAATTAAATTTTCACTCGTGGCTTGTTCAAGAAAATAGCCGAGTGCCCCACAATGGCTACTCTCTTGAATAATCGTTGTACATGAGCCATGTTCCTTAGCCACTTTAATGGTTTCATCCATAGCTTCCTTACAAATGACATGCCCAAAGCCATTATCCCCCTTAAAAAGAAGGTGATTTGTGCCTCTTTTTTCTACTGAAAAATGAGGGTTTTTCGTTATTCCACCTGCCTGTAAACGTGTTATATAATGCTCCACGCGCATAACACCGTGAGAACTGACACCACGTAAATCGGCATAAATCAAAACATCTGCTACTTGCGCTGCTGTTTCAGCTTCAACACCTTCAGTTGTGAATTTTTGAACTACTATTTTTTTTAATGCTGGTACAGAAATAATCATTGAAAATCCTCCCCATTATTTAAAATAGATTTGTGCTTTATTTGTGTTGTATTGTTTTGCCTCAAAGTAAGAAATAGCTTCATCGAATGCAATATGCTTCGTAACATAGCCTTTCTTTATAGCTCCTGACTGCATGTAGTTCATAACCGTCTCAAAATCTTCTAACGTAGCATTACGGCTGCTCTTCAATGTTAATTCCTTTGAATGAAATTCAGGATCATTAAATGTAATGGTTTTCTTCATTAAACCAATAAACACTAATGTGCCACTATTTTCTACGTATTGAAATGAGGATTCCATTGATTGTTGATTGCCTGTTGCATCAAAGACAACTGTAGGAAGTTCACCATTAAATTTTTCATGTAACTGCGCCATTATGTCATGGCTACCAACAATCACACCATCCGCTTCCGACCATGCCTGTCCTTCTTTTAAACGTTCTTCGTTCAAATCCATTAATACTGTTTTTGCACCGCGTAACTTAGCAAAACGTGCTGCTCCTAATCCAATTGGCCCTGCACCGATAACAAGTACTGTATCATTTTCTATTAGTTCCGAACGACGTACTGCATGGGCACCAATAGCTAATGGTTCCACAATGGCTAATTGGTCACCTGAAACAGCATTATCAGTAATTACAATACTGTCATCAACTACGATATATTCGCCCATACCACCATCCATATGTACACCTAATACTTTCAAAGATTTACAGCAGTTTGTTTGACCTCGACGACATGCAACACACTCTCCACAATGGATGTATGGAATAACTGTTGCACGATCTCCTACTTGGATGTCCTTAACTGCTTCACCGACTTCTTCCACGATAGCAGCTAGTTCGTGGCCTAACACTCGTGGATAACTAAAGAATGGTTGTTCACCTGCAAAAGCATGTGTGTCTGTTCCACATACACCAATATGCGTGATTTTTAATAAAACATCATGACTTCCTTCAATACTAGGCTTGTCTACTTCACGTTCCACCATTTGAAACGGTTCATTAATGATTAATTGTCGCATGCTATTGCCTCCAATAAACTAGTAATTGTAGATAATTGCTGAATAACCTCTGCTGCATCACACTGGAAATATTGTTCGATAAATTGTTGCATTGGCTCTGACTGACCTTGTTCAAAATAGTTATGGATTTCAGTCAGTTTTTCAATAATTTGATCAGATTCACGCACGGAAAAGCGTGTTGGATTCATTGCATATATCCCTATTGCTAAAGCTTGATAGTATATTTCTGTTTCAGCGTAAGGGGCAATACGTGTTTGCCACTTGGATAACTCATTTAATTGAATATCATATAGCTGATGCTCAATAAATGGGTTTAAAAAACGTTCAAAGACATCTTGCTGATAGTGCTCATCCACTTGGAAGCGTTGGGTAAAATCGTTTGTTACTTTTTCAATAAAGGCTCGGACACCTGCATGTGAAAATGCCTCTCTTACAGTTTTATAGTTAAAAATCTTGCCGAATGCTGAAAGCAAAATATGACTACCATTTAAAATGGCAACTTTGCGTTTTCGATACATGTCTAAATCATCAAAGACAAAAGGGAAATCATGACTTGTTGGCCAATATTTAAATGGCTCTTTTTGGTCAATTATAAATAAGAAATACGGTTCACAAACTGTGTAAAGGGCATCCTCCCCCTGATAATCCTGTGGATAACCTGTTACAATACGGTCTACAAGTGTATTACAAAAAGTTAACGTAGCAAGCCAATCATTAAATGCTGTAGGCAACTTCCAGTCTTTAGCATGCTGTAGACAAATTGTTTTTAATGTAGAGCCATTCTGTTCTATTAATTCCAAAGGCACAATTGCCACTTGTTTTTCACCTTGAAAATGTTTGTAATATTGTTCTAGAAAGACGGTTAACTTTGCTGCATAGCTTGTTGGACAAGCCGTAGGATAAGGAATATTTTCATAATAAATCCCTGCCTCTGTTGTATTAGACACAATCATTTCTAATGTCTCAGACTGTGCGTATTGTAAAAATGTAGGCCAGTTCTCATATGGAAGAATAGTATCTTGAATAATCTTAACAGTGGTTTCTTCTTCTACGACCTCACCGTTTTTTAGCCCACGTTCCATCACAGTGAATTGCAGCTGTTGTTCTTCTAGCAGTTTAACTGTTTTTCCTCTTGCTGTTGCTGCGACAGAAACAATACTGCAAGGGACTTGTAGTTTTTCAACTGCTAGGTCAAAAAAGCCTCTGATAAAATTCCCATCACCTATTTGCATAATTTTAATAGGATGTTTCATTTCATTTATCTCCTACATCGTCACGCCATCTTTAAAAATGGCGATTTCTTTGAATCCATATTTCTCATTATTCGTTTGCACTTCACCTGAAGCTAGCGCTACTATATAATCCATAAATTCATCGACTAATACATCCATCGGCTTCCCATCCACTAACTGCCCTGCGTTAAAGTCAATCCAATTTTTTTTTCGTTCATAAAGTGGTGTGTTTGTTGAAATTTTGACTGTTGGTGTAGGTCCTCCAAAGGGTGTTCCCCTACCAGTTGAGAAAAGGACGATTTGGCAGCCTGTTGAGGCCAGTGCTGTTGTTGAAACAAGATCATTTCCTGGACCGTTTAGTAAATGTAGCCCCTTTGTTGTCATACGTTCGCCATAATCAAGCACTTCTTTTACCTCTTGAAAGCCCCCTTTTTGTATACAGCCAAGTGATTTTTCTTCCAATGTTGTTATTCCACCCGCTTTATTTCCTGGAGAGGGATTTTCATAGACAGGTTGATTATATTTCATAAAATACTGTTTAAAGTCATTTACTAAATGCACAATATCCTCAAAAACAGAGGCATCTTTTGCACGTTCCATTAAAATTTGTTCAGCACCAAACATCTCTGGAACTTCCGTTAACACCGTTGCACCTCCAGCTGAGATCAACTGGTCAGAAAATACACCAATCATCGGATTAGCGGTAATGCCAGAGAAACCATCACTACCACCACATTTCAAACCAATTTTCAGTTCTGAAATAGGTAATGTTTGTCTGTCAAATGTCGTCACATAGTCAAAGGCTTTTTCAAGCAGTTGTTGACCCTCTTCCATTTCATCTGCTGATTCTTGAACATTTAAAAAGGAAACGCGTTGTTCATCATAATGACCAATTGTTTTCTTAAAGAGCTCAATATAATTGTTCTCACATCCTAGCCCTAATACAATGACTGCCCCTGCATTAGGGTGATGAATTAAATTAGCTAAGATTTTTTGTGTATACGTTAAATCATCACCAAGTTGTGAGCAACCATATGGATGAGCGAAATGCTGTACACCATCAAAATTGTCAGCCTTCAATAATTGGTTGCCTAACTTCGCCAAGTTTTCAGCTACTTTGTTAATACATCCAACCGTATTAATAATCCAAATTTCATTTCGTACACCAGCCTGACCATCTTTTCTACGATACCCCTTGAACGTGCGCTGTGCATGACGAGACTCGGCTACGGGATGTGTTTTTGGATTAAATTCATAGCTTAATTCACCCGATAAATTGGTTTTCATGTTATGGGAATGAACCCAGCTACCTGCTAGGATTTCTTCTGTCGCATGACCAATTGAAAAACCATATTTCGTGATGTGTGCATCTTTAGAAAGAGTCTTGATGGCGATCTTATGCCCACGTAGTACTTGTTGCTGTAACGTTATTTCCTTTCCATCCAATGGAAGTAAAAAGCCTTGAGGAAGATCACTCAAGGCTATGGCAACATTGTCCATCGGATGAATTTTAATAACTGATTGATTGTTCATTTGAATCCATCCTTTCTATTTTTAAGCTAATTCTTTATGAACAATTGGTGTAACAAATTTAATAACTGCTAATGAAGCGATGACTGCTAAGCCACCTGCAAGTAGGAAAGCTGCGGAGAATGTTCCTGTTCTGTCTACTAGGAAACCTGTTAAAGTTGGCCCAATAATACCAGCTGTGTTTGCAAGGAAGTGCATAAAGCCGCCAACAGATCCAACATACTTAGATTCCACCACATCATTAATGATTGCCCAGTAAATAGCCCCTGTTAAATATAAGAAGAAAACAGAGGTAGCAACAAGCGCAACAGCACTAACTGTTGTTGTTACAATACCTGCACAGCCAATCGATACAGCTGCTAAGAATAAACATGTCACTAGAACGACTTTACGAGAGAATAAAACTCCCTTACGCATAAAGCGTTTGTAAATGAAATCTGAGACAATTCCACTCAATGCTAAACCTAGGAATCCTAAAATCCACGGAATAACCGTTACAATACTCATATCTTTTACAGCCATTCCACGAGCTTCTACTAGATAGCTTGGGAACCAAGTTAAGAAAAAGAATAGGATATAGTTATAGGCAAAGAACGAAAAAGCAGTAAATAATACTGTTGGTTGTTTTAAATAATAAGATAGACCACGACTATGATTGATATCTTCTGCTGCAATCTCTAAGTTTGCCATTGATTCTACACTGTCTTCTTTGTTTGGCTTTTCTTTCACCACTTTAAACCATACGATTGCCCAAATAAATCCAAGGATCATGATCGCAATAAATGAATATTTCCATCCATATGCTAATGCAATATAACCAACGATTGGACCTGCGATTGCACCACCAAGTGGCGTACCACTATTGGCTAGCCCTACTACAGAGGCACGTTTATCCGCAGGAAACCAGTTATTCACCATTTTATTTATGGTTGATGACAATGGCCCTTCCGCCATACCAAATACAATACGAACAATAATCAACGATGCGAACCCAACGACTAAAACCATTGCTCCACTAAATAAAGACCATACAATCATCGCTACAAATAGCGTTAACTTGGCACCAAATTTATCGGAAGCCATTCCACCTAAGAAGTTAAAAATGGCATATCCAACAGAGAAGCTACTAAAGATAATCCCTAATTGGGTTGACGTTAGATGAATATCTTCTTGAATAAATGGTGCTGCAATTGATAGTGCTGAACGATCTAAATAGTTAATGACACCCGCTAAAAATAGCATGACAATTACAACCGTTTTGCCGTCTCCAAAAATACCTTGTTGTTTCATATCATTCACCCCTAAATTTGAAATAAATCCCCTTTGTTAAACGCCTGAATAAGCCATAAATCCACCATCAACAGGAATTGTTACGCCAGTGACAAATGCTGAGTATGTATCATCAGCTAAAAATAATAAAGTTCCTAATAAATCTTGTGGTTTTCCAAAACGCTTTTGTGGTGTAGCTGTAATGATTTTTTCTGAACGTGCAGTTAATGAACCATCTTCTGTTAGCAATAAATTACGGTTTTGTTCGGTAATAAAAAATCCAGGTGCAATGGCATTAACACGTAAACCTGCTTCTGCAAAATGCACCGCCATCCATTGCGTAAAGTTATTAATCGCTGCCTTTGCCGCGCTATATGCAGGTACTTTTGTCATAGGGGCATAGGAGCTCATGGATGAAATATTAATAATCGTCCCCTTCGTTCTCAGCAATGCTTCACCAAAAACTTGGGCAGCCAAAAATGTTCCTGTAAAATTATTCGAGAATACGCTTTCAAAACCACTTGGTGTTAATTCAAAGAAATTTGGTGTAGTCGATTGTTCTTTATATACTTCATCAGCAGTAATGGCATCTGGATGATTGCCGCCCGCTCCATTAATCAGTACATCAATTTGACCATATTGCTGTAAAATTGCTTGTCTCGCTGCTATTAACGACTCTTTGTTTAAAACATCCACAGAAAAATTAATTGCTTCTCCGCCATTTTCTGTAATCGATTGGACGACTGCTTCTCCTTTTTGCGCTGTACGATTTAAAATAGCAACTCGCATACCTTGCCTAGCCAATTCCATTGCCATCTCTGAGCAAAGAACACCACTACCACCCGTTACAACAGCCACTTTATTTTGCAATGCTTCATGCACCTTACTCACCTACTTTTAAAATAACTTTACGTACTTCATTTTGGTTTTTTTCTATATATTCAAATGCTTCTTTTGCTTCATGTAATGAGAAAGTATGTGTAATTAAACCTTGATGCTGTAGCTTTCCAGCATCAACAAGCTTCACTACATTTTCAAATTGGAATGTTTGTAAACGTGAGCCTTTTATCGATAATTCCTTTTTCGTAATTGGTAGTGGGGCAAGCTCAATGGCTTCCTCTCCAAAGCTAAGGACTACTACTCTCCCAGCAACTGAAACAGCATCGATAGATTGCTTAAATGTTAGTGGAATACAAACTGCATCAATAGATACATTGACACCTACTCCATCTGTCCATTGGTTAACAGCCTCTAATAAATCTTGCTCGTTTACATTAACAACTACATCTGCACCAAGTTCTTTTGCAAATGAGAGCTTTGCTGGATCCAGATCAGAAATCATCACGCGTGCATCTATTAATTTAGCCATCTTTAAAATACAAATGCCAATCGGTCCGGCCCCTTGAATCAATAGTGTCTCACCAGCCTGTAATTCACCACGATATACTGCCTGCGCGCCAATTGTATAAGGTTCAATTAAGACTGCCTCTTCTAAAGAAGTGTGGTCTGCTACTTTATGCAATTGCTTTTCAGCTACAACAAAACGCTCACGCATGCCTCCATCTTCATGAACACCAAAAACAGAAAGTTGTTCGCAGACATTTGGTTGTCCTTTACGGCAAGCATAGCACTCACCACAATAACGAATTGGTTCGACTACAACCTTGTCACCAGCTTTTAAACCTTGTACGTCTTGACCAACCTCTAACACTCGGCCAGCAACTTCATGCCCAGGTACACGAGGCAATGTCGCTAATGGATTCGAGCCATGATAAATATGCATGTCTGAGCCACAAATACCAACATATTCTGTTTGAACAAGGACATCTGTTGACTTTGTTATTACTGGTTCTGCTACGTCAATTAAAGCCATTTCAAAAGGTTTGATTACTTGTAGTGCTTTCATACACGTCACCTATTTCTTCAGATTTTCATAAGCATCCCAAAGTCCATTTAAATACATAATGCCAAGTGCTCGATCATATAAGCCGTAGCCTGGACGACATTGTTCTCCCCAAATATGACGACCATGATCTGGACGTACATAACCTTCATAGTTTTGGTCATTTAATGTACGTACAATATTTTTAATATCGATTGAACCATCCGATGTAAAATGTGATGTTTCAAAGAAACTACCATTTTCCATAATCTTGACATTGCGGATATGAGCAAACGGAGCACGATATGCATATTTTTCAGCGATGGCTACCATATCATTTTGTGGGTCTGCTCCCATTGAACCTGAGCAGAACGTAAAGCCATTTGCCATGGAATCAGAGATTTTAATTAATTTTTCATAGCTTTCTGCTCCTGTAATAATGCGAGGTAAGCCAAAGATTGAATACGGTGGATCATCTGGATGAATCGCCATTTGAATACCTACCTCTTCCGCAACTGGTAAAATAGCTTGTAAGAAGTAAGTTAAGTTATCCCAAAGTTTAACTTCATCTACTTCTTTGTACTGCTCAAATAATTCTGAAAGTCGAGCTAATCGTTCTGGTTCCCATCCTGGAAGGGTTAAATCCGAAGATGCGCTTACTTCATTCACCAGTTCTTGTGGATCTAAGTTCATGACCTTTTCCTTATCAAAATAGAGAGCCGTTGAGCCATCTTCTAATGGATGGAATAAATCTGTACGTGTCCAATCAAATACGGGCATGAAGTTATAGCAAATAACTTTGACACCCACTTCACCAAGGTTGCGAATAGATTGTTTATAGTTTTCTATATATTGATCACGTGTTGACAATCCTAATTTAATATCTTCATGGACATTGACACTTTCCACGACATCTGTATGGAATCCGAACGATTGAATATAGTCAACTTCATCTTGAATAGCCTCTTTAGTCCACACCTCTCCTGCTGGTAGGTGATGGAGTGCCCAAACAATACCTTTTACATTTGGTATTTGCTTCACATCTTCTAATTTCACTGTATCATTGCCACGACCATACCATCTAAATGTCATATTCATACGTCATTACCTCCTAGTTTGATAGATTTTCGATATATTCTTTGGCACGTTCCACTACACCTGCATAGCCATCTTTTACAAATGCTTTATTTAAATCACTTCCAATCCCAACTGCAACTGCGCCTGCTTCTAACCATTCATTCATATTAGCCAAACCAACACCACCTGTAGGCATAATTGTGATATGTGGTAGAGGCCCTTTAACGGCTTTAATAAAGTTTGGTTCAAATTGATTTCCCGGGAATAGTTTAATAATGTCACTTCCACCTTCAAGTGCTGTCACCATTTCTGTAATGGTCATACAGCCTGGTAAATATGGAATGCTATAGCGATTGCAAAGCCTTGCAATTGCAGCGTTGTAGCTTGGACTAACAACAAATTTAGCACCGTTTAAAATCGCGTGGCGTGCAGTTTCAACATCCAATACTGTGCCAGCTCCAATTATTGCATCGCTATTGCGTAATGCTTTAAAAGTTTCTTCAACAAAAGGCGTTGTATACGTTATTTCAATTGCTCGAATACCACCTGAGATAGCACCTTTTGAAATTTCCGTCGCTTCTTCAGGTGAATTCCCACGAATAACAGCTACAATTTTCGCATCTGACAACGCTTTCAAAATTTCGATTTTTTGCATTCCTGACAACTCCTAACGCTCAATTAGTTTTTCATCACCAATAAATTGCCTTAATTCTTGCAGGGATGGAAGCCCTTCATTATCTCCTTTAATTGTTGCTACCAATGCACCTGCACCATTAGCTAAACGGAGGCGTTCTACGATATCATCACCATTTAAATAGCTATAGACATAGGCAGCATCAAATGCATCCCCTGCTCCAACTGTATCAATGGCACGAATGGAAAATGCTTCTCGATCATACTGTTCAGTGGCTGTATAAACCGTGGCGCCTTGTTCACCTTTTTTCACAATAATTTCATCTATTTTATAACTCTCTTGAACGTCTTTAATTGTACGCCCTTCAAATAAAAGCTCAAATTCATCCTGTCCTGTTAACAGAAGATTGATAGATGGATACACTTTTTCGTATACCGCTCGGGCATCTTCTATAGTCCATAGTTTTAAACGTAAATTTGGATCAAAAGATATTGGAATATTTTTCGCCTGTGCTAAAGTAATTAATTTCAATGCAACTTCAATGTTATGTTCACATACCGCTAAATACACGCCGCTAATATGTAATAGGTCCACATCATCCAGTACTGACTCATCTATACGATCTTCTGTCAGCTCAAGTAAAGGTGATGGGTTGCGGTAGTAAAACGATTTACCTGCACCGTCTTCCCGAATCTCCTTAAAGTAGATAGAAGTTGGAATATGTGGTGTTCGTAAGACATGTGATACATCAATCCCTTCACCACGCGCAAAGTTATAAATTAATTTGCCAAATTCATCGTCTCCAATACAACTAATCCATTTTGCTTCCATATCTAAACGCGTAACACCTATCGCAAAATTTAATTCTGCACCACCCACAGCTCGCTCAAAGGAAGGAACGAAACGTAGAGGACCTGTCTTAGATGGATTAAAAACGACCATTGCATCCCCAATCGTTGCAATTCGTTTATTTCTCAATATGTTCATCCCCTTCACAAGTAAAACGTTTTAGTAAAACGTTTTACTAATACTAACACGATTTTTTTTACGTTGCAACAATAATCCGATTATTTAGATTGTTAGCGTCAAATGACCATTATTGTCTTACATGCATAAAAAAACCTCGTAAAAGACAGAAAATAATCTATCCTTTTACGAGGGCAATCTATTTTATTGATAAAATGGCTTTACCTTGTAGCCGTTTTTCTCTAAATGATAGCGAATATTTTTATCGATTAGGAAGTGACCTGAACCAACAACAACAAAGTACTTACCTTCTTTTTCTTCCAGTACATTCATGATTTTCTTGGCCATTTGTTCATCACGTAGACCAAATAGCATTTCATTAAATTCAGATGATGTACCTTCCATTGCTTGGAAGCTTTTTGCAAACTCTTCAACATTTCCTTGCTTCCAGCTTGTAAACCACTCTTGAAGTACTTCAGATTGATTTTCTTCCGCTGGATGAATGATACTATCCAGTACAGCGACTAATGACTGCTCCTGTGCCTCTGGTGATAATCCTTCAAACATATCAACCTGTGCTCTTGTACCTTCTAATTCAATCACTGGCTTTTGCTGCAACTGTGCATTTAATAAAAAGTAGACATCGATACCGTGCATAGCCATCTCTTGAGGTGTCATACCAAAGGAATCGTCCATAGCTAGCATCGATAATGCACTCGAAAGCATCCACGGCTTTTGAACTGTTAGCTGGTCCATTGGCAGATCATAAAGCTTTGCCACTTGTTCAAGCTTCGCATATGTTTCTGGTGCAACAGCATCTTTCAATGTTGAGCCATCTGTATACATTGCTTTCTCTGAATAGTATTCAAGTGCTTCCGTATCCAAGATATTCGCCTCTACTAGCAGTGCATCAGATTCATCAAATGCCGTTACTAATTTTTTATCGAATGGATATAAGTCTGGTGTTCCTAAATGAATAGAGCCTAATAAGTAGATAAGCGTATCCTCGTCCTCTACTACCCAGGCCACCCCTTTAGAGCCTTGCTCTGCAAGTGCATATGTACTCTGAATGAAACGAACAGCTAGCAAAACAGCCTGTTGAGTGGTTGCCTTTTTCTCTAACTGAAGTCCATTGGGAGAGCCTTGTAATATATTTTGCTCTTTCATAAATTGAACAGCATCTGTACCAACAGGTAAATCATACCGTGCTACAATATTATACAAGCGATTGACAATATCACCACGTGTATTATCGTTTTTCACACTTACTGGTTTGTATTGTTTATTTTCAGCTAAGCCTAGAGAGGCAACCTTCTTTTCTGTTAAAGCTAGTAGTTCATTTACTTTGTCCACTGGAATTTCCTGAAGAAAACCATCGAAGTACCATTCAGTTGAGTAAATCCCGTATTTTTCGCCCTCATTTAATGTTTCTATTGCCCATTCGCTTATCGACGGTACTAGGGGTGTTGTTTGCTCTTCAGCATGAATCACAGGGACAACTGTCGTCAGCATTAATGAGGCACCAAGCAACGCTGCACTCGTTCGTTTCATCATCTTTTTCATCAAATTCTTTTCTCTCCCTTTTCCTATTTTATGTATAAGTATCGTATGAAATTATACCATATACTATCCAACTATTTTATAAGTAAAAGTGTAAATATTGACAAATATGTATTGACATTTCTCTATTTTGAAATAGTTATGAAGAGGTCAAATTTAATAAGACGATGACAAATTATTATGTCATCGTCTTTTTCGTTTATTAGTAGAGAAGGTTTATTGAATAAATTTAGGATCTAATATACCTAAACCACTGCCTTCAAGTTCAAACTTCACTTTTGAAACTCCATCTAAATTAACATGAACCTTTACCTTATCTTTGATTGCTCCACTATCATAAACTAATTTCCCATCTGCGTAAATTTTCAGGAAACCTATTCCGAAGGAATTAGCTGCTAATTTTTTAATTGGTGCCAAATAGGTTTCGAATCCCTTGTAATTTCCATTGGCTAAGTATTCCACTATATGGTCTTGAACTGCGCCTCCCCCATGATAACCACCAAGCTGATAGGATCGCTCAAATTTTTCACCTGTACTAATAATGACAGAGCTTGGATTGTGGAAGAAGTGGTCTTCATCACTTCCAATAGGTTTTACATCTTTTAAAGCGATGAATTTTGGAACATCCCCAATATAAACGGATTTTGTTTTCCCATCCCATGTTACTTTTTCACCTAAAGATTCAGCAATAAATCGCATTGGGACATATATCGTGCCTTGATAATTAAATCCAGATTGACCTTCTGGCGGTACTTTCTCAACCTTATCTACATAATAATTAATTGGATCCTGAAACACGCTAATCTTTTTCATGTCACTTGCTGCTTCCGTTGTTGAAAAGTAGGTAAAAGTCAAACCTCCTACTATAAAAAACCCTAAGTAACTAGTTATTATAAATAGCTTTTTCATAAAATCACTCCTTAAAATAAACATAGATATATGTAATTATACCAGAAATTTCATACAGCCTTTAAAAGATTTTTATATCAGGATATTTTTTAAATTTATTTGTGAGCAATTATACGATTAATGGCAAAAACTCAATCCAATTAATGGATCGAGTTTTACTTTTTAATTATCGAATAACTTTCTTCTTAAAAATAGACGGTAGAACCTCTAATAACCGTTCACGTGTAATGGGATCACAATGATTCCATATAAAATCTATGAAATGAGTCTTACCAGGAGCTAGCTCAATTAACGTGGCGATTTGTGGGCAATGAGTAATCGTTAGTAATTCTTGGGGGGAAGCCAAAATAAAATTACGCTCTCCAGCATAGTGGTTTATTTGATGCTGCTGAATTTCTATCCATGCTCGCCCTTGCTCGATTAGCTGCATTACCTTAGGAATAGGACGAAAGCCAAGAGATTCATACAAGCTTGCAGCCAATCCGGTCTGACACATAACATAATATTTAGTATCTAACTTGAGATAAACAGTAGCCGTCTCCCCAGCAACATAAACATCTGCTAATTGCCTACGTACCAATCTTACTTTGTTCTCATATGTAGAAATCCACTTCTCTGCCGCTTTACTCCGTTCAAATAGTTTAGCGATATATCGTAACCGCTCAAATAGACTAAACTTGCTATTCAGTATAATAGTAGGAGCAATCGCATCTAGTTTCTGCAAATCATGTTCAGGATGAAAATAGCTAAGCAATAATAACTCTGGCTGCAGCTGTGCGATTTTATCCGGATCTACCCAATGCCCAATACTATGAATGTTCCTTAATTTATTGTGATAAACCACGTTATCTTTCATGATTGAGATGGCCGCCCCTATAGGAGGTATGCCTAGAACAAGTAATTCCCCAAGTGTAAATTTGCCATCAGTCACAATACGTGTTGCATCTTTAGGAACATGAATCTTTCTACCAAATGAATCGATAACTGTTCTTTCTGGAGTATGAAGTTGAATGTTTGCATATTCACGTGGGGTGTTTCCGGTTAATTTATGAAAGCATCGACTAAAATAATATTCATCCTTAAACCCAATTTGTCGAGCTATTTTTCTCAATGGCTCAGTTGAATTACTTAGAATTTTTTTTGCCTGGTTTATACGTACATGAGTCAAATAATCCGTCGGCTTTTTACCGGTCAATATTTTAAATTTTTGACTATATTGCCATCTTACCATTCCAGCCATGTTAGCTAATTGTTCAACTGTCAAGTCCTCATCATAGTGCTGTTCTATGTACTGTACAGTTTGTTGAACCAATTTTGTCTTTTCTTCGTGCTGTAACTGGTTAGCTTGTTCATCTAACTGAACCATCATAGCTAGTATTTGCTGAAGTCTACCTTGCAACATGGCCATTTCTAATGTGGATAGAGAGGAACAAAATTGATTATTGTTCGATGCTTCATTTCCTAATACCTGCTTGACTTGAGAAAACAACAGATGATAGGGATAACCATGAAGCAGGGGTGGATGAGCAATTCGGTTCAAAGTCATTCCTTCTACTTCAAAGGTTTCAAAGGTAAAGCGAGCAAGCTGTGCCTCTTTGTTACTTGACTCTACCGTGTAGCTTTGTATAGGCAAAATGAGCGTACAGCTTCCTTGTCGTAGATCGATTGCCATTTTGTCTACATACAGTCGTATGGCAGGACTGAGTGCTATCAATAATGTGCATAAATTTGTTTCATGATTATTTATTCCCTCATTATGGCTAGTAGCTGACATTAATCGATCAACTTGAAATCGATCATAGTGTTGTAGTCTAATATATAAGGATGTCAGATTCATAAGCAACTCTCCAAACATTGAAAATGATTCTCATTATCGTCATTGTAACATATAATGACCCACTATCAACGATTGTTCGAGTATGTGCTATTTAGAATACTAGCTGTTTAAAAATTGATTGGACGGATACAATTTTTACTGTTTGCGCATCCACTCTGGTAGCTTTTGGAACAATTGCTTCAAAGCTAATAAATTATCTGTATTCCATTCATTAGGAACAACATAAACTTTTCCCTTTTTGACAGCAGGCAAAGTTCCCCATATCGGGCTTTGTAGCAGCTGATCAGCTTCTGCTTCACTTTCACTATCCTCTTGTACAATTACAAACAAATGATCACCAGCAAACTCAGGAAGCACCTCTTCTGAAACCTCTAGGAAAGATACCCCTTCTACATCAATAATATTCTTTTGTACTGCTGGTGGGACAGCAAAGCCATTTTTCCCATAAATAATAGCACCTAGGCTACGATCACCCATAACATAAAGCGTCTTTCCTAGCTGATAGAAAACTGTTGCGGTTTCCCCTTCTGTTAATTGAAACTTGTCAAACATTTCTTTAGACTCTGTTTCAAACTTAGCAAGCAATTGAGCTACTTCTTCCTGCTTATCTAGGATATTCCCCATCTCTTTTACTCGTTCTGTATAAGGAAGAGCAGGATTAAAGGGAATCGTAGTAGCGATTTTTGACAATTCTTCATTAAGATTTGGATCCGCCTTGTAATAGCCATTAATAATCAAATCAGGTTTTAAAGTCAAAATCGTCTCTAAGTCAGCAGGATTACCAATATCAACGATCCCTTCAAGTTTGCCTTCATAGTAACTAGGAGAATCTTTAGGAAGATTATTACCAACAACCGGAATATCCATCGCCAAGAAATCACCAATTGTCTGACCAATATAAACGACTCGTTTTGGATTTGCAGGTATTTCAACCTGTTCACCTGTAATCGTTGTATATTGAACAGTTGACTCACTTTCCTCTGCTTTCACATCAAATTGAGTTATTTTCTCGTTTTCCTTTTTCTGCGCATCAGATGTGTTGCCATTAGAACTACATGCCGCTAATATCATTAGCAACAGGAGGAAACTCCCCCATAGTATAATTCGCTTTCCAATATACTGCTTCATATTTGTTGCCCCTTTCAGATTTACCTTTAATTGAAAATGATTATCATTTACAGAGTTATTATAGATTTTATGAAAGGGCGAAACAATGAAAAAAACGCAATAATTTATTTGGATAAATGTCAATAATCAGGATTATGAATGCCTTTTGGTTTTTTTAGTGAAGAATTATTCATTTTTTTATTCTATTTCGACTATATGATCAATTAGAATCTCAAGAGAGAAAATAGTATTAGCTCCCTATAGAAAAAAAGAAACCATTTCAGTGGTTTCTTTTCATATTAACAAGCTGTTGATTACTATTCTATTTTATTTCTTCAGCGAGCTCTAAAATAATTCCTTCTGGCCCACGAACGTAGCATAGTTTATAGGCGTTTTCGTAACTATAAATGTCACTAATAAGTTCTGCGCCCTTCTTTGTCAATTTGTTAACGAGGGCTTCAATATCTTCAACATTGAAGGCAATATGCTGGATACCCAAAGTATTTGCTAAAGGATGCTGGATGCCTATTTCATTTGATGGCGCGTTAAATTTTACTAGTTCAATATTCGTCTCACCGTCTGGCGTTCGCAGCATTACTATTTCTATATTTGCGTCACTATCTGACGTTCGCAATTTTGCAACGTCCTCTTTTGTATCTTGAAGCCCTATTACCCGCTCCATCCTCTTCACCCATTCACCCTCCACTTTTCCTTCCCCTAACACCTCAAGGCCAAAGTCAAGAAAAAATGCTTTCGCTGCAGGAAGATCATTGACGATTATCCCCACATGGTCAATCTTACGGATTTTCATATTTCAAACCACCTTTCTCCTATTTGAATAATTTCTTTTTAATTGCAGAATCCTAAGTCTTAATTATTTTTATCGTATATGATGATTGTCCTTTTTACGAATAAAAACGCTTTAAAACCCCTATCTGAAACATCCTTCTAAACAATTTTTAATTTATGGCGGGTACTCGAATAAGAATAGAAAAAAAGAAGCCCATTAAAATAGGCTTCTCTTACACTTATAAATAAAGAATTTTTACTAGGTAATCTTTTTCACCCCATGAACCGTAGCTTTTAAAGGGGGAAAATCCCCAACACTACACAGACAATAATCATGACAATTGTAGAACCGAATGCCCACTTTAAGAAGATACGTTGTAGTGTTCCGAAATCCTCTCCAACCATTCCTACTAATAAATACGTAGAGGGAACAAGCGGACTTAGAAGGTGTACTGGCATACCTAAAAGAGAAGCTCTACCGATTAGGGCTGGATCAATGCCATAAACTGCTCCTGCCTTTGCAAGTAAGGGCAGTACTCCATAGTAAAAAGCATCATTAGACATAAAAAATGTAAAAGGTGCGCTGAGAATGGCTGTAACAACCGCAAAATGAGAACCCATTGCATCTGGAATATAATGAATCACTGAGTTTGCCATGGCATCTACCATTGATGTACCTGAAAGAATGCCTGTAAATATCCCAGCTGCAAAAACCATAGAAACAACAGATAATGCATTGTCAGCATAATTCGCAACACGTTCCTTCTGATCTTTCAATTTTGGATAGTTTACAGTAATCGCAATCGCAAAACCAAGCATGAATAATGCAACAGGTGGTAATAACTCCATAATTAACGCTACTAAAAGAACAATTGTCAAAGTATAGTTAAAGATAATTAGTTTTGGACGTTTCAAATAGTCATCTTCGACTGTAGCAGCAGACTGAGCTGCCGCTTCATAATCATATTCTATAATACCAATCCGCTTTCTTTCCTGTCTTCCGAACGTAAATGCCATGAACAGAACAAAGATAGCCCCGCCAATCATCGCTGGAATCACTGGTGTAAAAACCTCAGACATTTCCAGATTCAAGGCTGTCATAACCCTTGCTGTTGGTCCTCCCCAAGGTAGAAGGTTCATCACACCCGAAGCTGATACGGCAATACCAGCTAATACAATTGGTCGCATGCCAATTCTTTTATAAAGCGGTAGAAAGGCAGAAATAGTAATCATGTATGTTGTCGTACCATCACCATCTAAAGAAATAAAAAGGGCTAATACGGCTGTTCCGATAGCAATTTTTACAGGATCCCCTTTTACTAACCTAAGAATCGTTTTAATGATTGGATCAAATACACCAGCATCGATCAAAATACCAAAGAAAAGAATTGCAAATAAAATCATAATCCCTGTTGGAGCGACACTTTTAATCCCATCCAACATCATAGGTCCCATTTCACTTCCGAATCCACCAATAACTGCGAACGTAATTGGCACTACAATTAATGCAATCATTGCTGTAAGACGGCCCGTCATAATCAAAATCATAAATACTATTATCATTAAAAAACCTAAAATTGCTAGCATAATACTCCCCCCAAATGCTTTGTGAAGTTATTTATCAATTCGTTAAATAACTAATTTTCCGAATATTACACCTTATAATAAATTAACATCGACCAAATGTAATCGTTTACAAATTAATGTTTATTAATTTCTTTATAGCTATTTTGTACATTTTGTTCACGAAAAGCACTGTATGCCTGTCTATTTTTGATAAACAAAAAAAGAGGCTAACCTTGGACTATGTATTCTCTCCACCATCGTATAAGACGATAGAAAGGAAAACACATAGATCTCAATAGTCAACCTAATAAAGCAAATATATTACTATGCCTAATAAGAGTAAATTTACTCAGTAAATCTCCAATAATTTCTCATATTTCTTATTTTCATCATCAAGAAATCTAGATGTATCTCTACTGTTCATATAAAAATCTTCCCACATATATATCTGTAAAGTTTGTTTCCATTCTTTGGTTTTGACCATTTTTGCAAATGTCGTCTCCCAAAATTCGATTTCCTTTTTTGACATATTAGGTGGTCCCATAATACCGCGCCAGTGTTTAAAAACTACATTTATTCCCTCTTCCTTCCATGTAGGAATTTCTGGGAGCTCCTTTAAACGTTTCTCCGAGGAAATGACAAGCAATTGTACCTGATTCAAATCATAATATTTTTTAGCCTCGGATAATGCCATCGTTGCCACATCTATTTGCTTTTTTAATAATGCATCAACAACTTCATCACTATTCTCATAAACTAAAAAATCTAGTTTTTCAGGATGCACTCCTGCCTGTTTACTCGCTAATACAAAAGAAATTTGATCATCATTGCCTAATCTCGGGGAAACTCCTATTTTATACGCTTGAGGTGTTTCTTTGAGCTCTTCCATTAAACCTTTTGCACTTTTTATTTCTGAATCCTTGGAGACAATTACGACATTCCATTCTGTAGCCAAAGTGGCAATGGGTGTAAAATCTTTGTAGGTTAGCTTACTTTGCCCCAACAAATGATTGGTTATGAGTAGGCTTGAATTCATTGCTAGCACATGTTTTTTTTGTTGTTTAGTATATTTCCATCCTAGCTCTCCACCAGCACCTATTTTATTCAGTACATGAATATCCTCATCAATCAAATTGTTACTCAGTAAAATATCCTGTATGGCTCTTGCTGTTTTGTCCCAACCTCCACCAATAGAGCTTGGGGCAATGAATGTTACTGTATCTGTTATTGCTTCATGCCCCTCATCTTGTGAACAACCAAAGCAAAGCATGACAACAAGCACGAAAATAAACATTATTTTTTTTCTCATTGTTCATCCCTTGTCCTTATTTTTAAGTTAACCTTGTTGTTATTCTTTATAGTAATATTTCCTCTCAGGCCTTCCAACAACTCCATATTCATGTTTTGCCGTACAGACATCAATTGAAACAAGAAACTCTAAATACCTTCTAGCAGTTGTTCGAGATGCACCGATTTGTTCACCCATCTCCTCGATGGAAATACCACCTTTTAGTTCCTTCATTACCTCTTTCACTTTTTCTAAAGTATGACGATCAACACCTGAAGGTAAGTCTTTTTGAGATGAGGACAATTGATTGGCAACACCAAAGTATTGATCAATCAATGTTTGGTCGACCTCATCACGATGACTTAGAAGTTTTTTCTTTTTTTTATATTCTTCCACCGCTTCAACAAATTTCTCCATTGTCACAGGCTTCAACAAATAGTTACTCACACCATATCTAACTGCCGTCTCCAACATCGTTTTTTCTGTTGCAGCAGTCACTATAATAATATCGATTGTTGGATAATGATCGCGAATTTTTGCTAACAAATTTGTTCCAAGATCATCGGGCATATAGATATCCAAAAAAAGCAAGTCAACTTCATATTTCTCTAGTATGTCCATCGTTTCCTTTGCATTCAATGCCTTCTGAACAACCTTTACATCTGGTACTTTATGCAAAAACTGTTCTTGCACTTGTGCAATACGAAAATCATCTTCCGCAATGACAACCTTAATCATTTTTCCCCTCTCCTTCTTTTATCTCCCTGTGCTGACATTTAGAAACCCGACTTAAAGGGAAGTACCTCCAACATCAGTAGTACTATAGATTATCTCATTGAGTAAGCTTCATTATTTCGGTAGAAATACCGTGAAAATGGCCCCACCGTTTTTGTCATTTTTTACTTCTACTGTTCCACCTAAAGATTCTACAATTTGTTTAACATTAAATAAACCGTACCCCCTATTTTTTCCTTTAGATGAACTACGTAAATCAAATATAAAATCTAACATATCTTCTGCAATTCCCTTTCCGTTATCTGCTACTTCTATAATGATATCACTCCCAATTCCTGTAATTGAGAAAGACACCCTTCTCTCTTTTCGATCGGCTACGGCATCAAATGCATTATCAATAAGATTTCCAATGATTGTGATGATATCCGTGATTTCAATGTGACTTGGTAAGACATCTACATAACTATCAGGATCAATTTCAAAGGCAATCTTCTTTTCCGATGCATTGCCCAGTTTCCCTAATAATATAGCTTGAACATTTATATCTTGAATTTGATTAAATAGGATTCGGTTTTGGTGTTGGTGATTGGCTGACTCCTTTTGTATAAATTCAAACGCATCCTGATATCTCTCTAATTGAATTAATCCTGATAATAAGTAAAGTTTATTTGAGTACTCATGCGTTTGTGCACGAAGTCCCTCAGAATATGCGCGAACCTCTGTGATCGTATCAATAAGCTTTTTAAGCTCCGTTTTATCACGAAAACTAGAAACCACACCCATAATCTTTCCATTTTCGATAATGGGAATAAAATTAAAAATAAATACTTTATCATTAATTAATATCTCTACATTATGAATGGGCTTACCTTTCTGTAATACATGATCGATATTAATTGCTGGTAAGACAAATTGAATATGTTCACCAATAGAGGATTCATCCTTGAGGTTCAACATCGAACTAGCAGAATTGTTGATTAAGGTTAAGAAACCCTTTTGATCGATTGCAATGATTCCTTCCTTTACTGATAACAGAATGGCACTTCTTTCTCTATATAGTGAGGAGATTTCATGCGGTTCCAATCCCATAGTATCTTTTCTAATACTTTTGGTTAAAAAAATACCACCAATGATTCCTAAAATTAAAACAATCAGAGAAGCAATGAGAATGGACTTAATTCGTTTATAAATATTTTGAAAGATTTCTTTTTCTGCGTATTCAACCGCTACGGTCCCAATTACACGAGTATATTCTCCATTGTCTGCTATGATAGGAACCTTTCCTATTAAAACAGAACCACTCTCTCGTTCCAATTCAAAATTATTAGAACCACCAAATATTAACCCATAATTATTTGTATGGTCAAAACTCTTCTGACCAACCTGACTTGGGCTTCTGTGCGAATAAATAATCTTCTCCCGATCTTCAATAATAATATTTTCTGCATTTACCTGATCTATTACTTGCTCAGCAATTGGACGAAAACGTAGCTCTAAATCACTTTTCCCAATGGATTCTTTAAGTTCTGGCATAAGAGAGATTGTCATAGCCGTTTGCAATGCCAATTGTTTAACTTGAGTCCTTGCATCGACATATTGTAAATAAGCAAATATACTGGCGAGCAGAAAAACAATAAAAAGAATTAACGTGCTAATCAGTCCCAATATTTTTGTTTGTAATGGTATCTTTTTTTTGTTCAATATACTTAACCTTCACCCTTTTCAACTAGTATAATTCATATAACTTTCATCCTTCTTTTATTTAAATCCCTTTGTTGCCATATTTAAGAGAATATAACTTAGCTCATGGTAATTTGACTGTTATGATTGTTTCAACAAGAAAAATCATAAGAAATTACTAAATATGAGAGGAAAACCTAGTTTGAATCCAGCTTAATTTCTAGATTATACTATATTTCAAAGGAATTTTAGAATGCATAAAATTCTTCCACCAAAATCGGTGGAAGGTTTATGTAAATCAATAATAAAATCTTATAGACACATCAGGAAAGTCCTGTTGTTAATCCATGCTTATACGCTAAGTCTCCATTTTGTAATTCTTGGTCAGAATAAACTTGTGATTTGATATTGGATTTCGGCGTTCGGTCCCTTAACTATACATCTTCTTCAGGATGAAAATAGAATAAACATGAATTTATTACTATCATTAAAATAAAGATGCTCCTCTTATTACAGAAATGCGCCAATGTCTGATATCTCCCTTGAAACTTCCCCTAATTTTTATTTTTTCCTCCTTATAGTTTGAAAGAGTTCAAAAAAGGTTATAAAACACTATAACAAAATATTTAAAATACAAAATAGGAGATGGATAGTATGAGTTTCATTTGGTTTTTAATAATTGGCGGGCTTATCGGTTGGCTTGCAGGTATAATTTTGGGTAAAGATATCCCAGGTGGAATTATTGGTAATATTATTGCAGGTATTATCGGCGCATGGATTGGTGGTATGCTTCTTGGAAGTTGGGGTCCTAAAATTTCCGATTTCTATATCTTCCCTGCCCTCATTGGAGCAATTATACTAGTTTTCATTTTGAGTTTAATTCTGAAATCATTGCGTAATGCTTCGTAAGCTAAATAGATCTCTTAATCTATTACTATACGATTAAGTGAATCAGATGTAACCAATAATAAATGGTGACTGTGCTTATAACAAAAAAGCGGCCTTCCACATCATATCTGTGGAGGACCGCTTTTACTTTGTTTTTAATTAACTTAACAATCCTCCGCTCCGTGAATTCAAGAAGAACAGAACAGCCTATACAACAATAGCGCCTGATTGAGGAGGATTATGCCATACAAAGCTTGATAATTAATGTTCTATAGATGTGATCCTCCACTTGCATCGAGCAATTGACCAGTTACCCAACGGCTGTCTGAGGAAGCAAGAAAGGCGGCAATATCTGCCACATCCCCGGGTTCTCCCCATCTGTTGAAAATTGAAAGACCAGCCGCATATTTTTGTCCATCAAGGTTTTTCAAAGTCTCAGCATTCATCTCTGTATTAATAATTCCAGGCTGGATGGCGTTTACCGTAATATTCCGGCTCCCTAGTTGTTTGGCTAGAAGACGCGTAAACGTGTCGATTGCACCTTTGGACATACTGTACGTGAAGACACTTGGTGAAGCTGCACGTGTCACAAAAGATGAAATATTAATAATACGCCCCCCATCTTTTAAACGTGGCAAAGCTTGCTGAGTAACAAAAAGTGGTGCTTTAACATTTATCTTCATTACCTCGTCAAATGATTCTTCCGTCGTCTCATCTAAACTGATAATTTGACCAATTCCAGCATTGTTGACAAGAATATCGAATCCGCAACCGCCCATATATTCCCGAATAGTATCATCCAAAGTAATAAATAAATCTTGAATACCATCTAGAGTACTAAGGTCAGCACCAATCACCAAAGCATTTCCTCCGCTTTGTTCGATCTGGTGAACAACTGCTTCTGCCTCAGTACGTCTTTTCCCATAATGAACGACGACAAAGGCTCCCTCTTGTGCCAGACGCAATGCAATACTGCGGCCAATTCCTCGACTTGATCCTGTAACTAAAGCGATTTTGCCTGTTAACTTACTCATGCTTCCATCTCCTTGTTCAAACATAGTTAGATTACATAGAGAATTATATCAAGGGACATTATTTGAAATGTTGCTCTCCTATTCGGTTTCAAGGAGTGTTTCGTTATGGATAAAAACACCCCTTTAGATTAATAGTATCCAAAGGGGTAAAATGGTGTAATTTTTTTACAAACGGTATGACTTTATTTAAAATCACCAACACATTAAATCTAATTTTTGTTCCTACTCAACAGTTACCGATTTAGCTAGGTTACGTGGTTTATCTACATCACAGCGACGGTGAAGTGCAGCATAGTAGCTAATTAATTGTAAAGGTACTACTGATACAAGTGGTGTTAGTAATTCATGAACATGCGGAATGACTAAACGGTCGCCGTCTTCATCAATGCCTGCCATCGCGATAATACATGGATATGCACCACGAGCCGCTACTTCTTTAACATTACCACGGATGTTTAATCCTACTGATGCTTGTGTGACAAGCGCAAACACAGGTGTACCTTCTTCGATTAAGGCAATTGTTCCGTGCTTCAGTTCTCCACCAGCAAAGCCTTCTGCTTGGATGTACGAAATTTCTTTTAGTTTTAAGGCACCTTCAAGACTGACATAGAAGTCCATATTACGGCCAATGAAGAATGCGTTGCGTGCGATTTTTAAGTAATCTTCTGCAATGTCTTCTAACACATCTTTTGAATCAATAATTGTTTGGATGCCATTAGCGGCAATCGCAAGCTCTTGTTTTAAATCAAATTCTAAGCCTTTGCCATTTGCCTTTGCTGTCACATAGGCTGCTAATGCAAGTACTGCTACTTGTGCCACATAAGCTTTTGTAGAAGCTACAGCAATTTCTGGACCTGCATGTAATAACAATGTATGGTCAGCTTCACGTGATAACGTAGAGCCAGGTACATTTGTGATCGTTAATGTTGGATAGCCCAACTCTTTAATTTTTACAAGTACTTGACGACTATCTGCTGTTTCCCCTGATTGGGTAATGAAGATAAATAATGGTCTTTCTGAAAGTAATGGCATGTTATAGCCAAATTCACTAGAAATATGCACTTCTACAGGGATACCGGCCATTTTTTCGAAATATTGTTTACCGATAAGACCCGCATGATAGCTTGTGCCCGCTGCAATAATATATAAACGATCTGCTGCTCGTAAGGCTTCTAAAATCTCCGCATCAATCGTTAAATCACCGTTGTCACCTTCATATGCTTGAATGATTTTACGAATAACTGTAGGCTGCTCATCCATTTCTTTTAACATATAGTGTGGATATGTGCCTTTTTCAATATCACTCATATCAAGCTCAGCAGTATATGGTGCACGCTCTACTACAGTACCATCTAATTTTGTAATTTCCACACTTGCTTTGTGTACGATAACTACCTCTTTATCGTGAAGCTCTACGTATTGATCTGTTACCTGTAGCATCGCCATTGCATCTGACGCAACAACATTGAAACCTTCACCAATCCCAACAAGAAGTGGTGATTTATTTTTTGCTACAAAGATTGTATCTGCTGCCTCTGCATCTAATAGTGCCAGTGCATAGGAGCCATGTAATAGAGATAATGTTTTACGGAAGGCGTCTGCAGTGCTTAGACCATCTTTCACAAATAACTCTACTAATTGCACAATAACCTCTGTATCTGTATCAGATTTCATTGGAATGCCTTTTAAATATGTTTTTTGCAATAAGTGATAGTTTTCAATAACCCCATTATGCACAAGTGTAAAGCGTCCTGATGCACTTTGATGTGGGTGAGCATTTAAACGATTTGGCACACCATGTGTTGCCCAACGTGTATGACCAATACCAATTTTCGCAGCAACATCTTCATCTACCGCTTCTCGTAAATCTGCAATACGCCCTTTTTCTTTGAAAACCGTTACGCCTTCCTCGTTACGTACTGCAATACCCGCTGAATCATAACCACGGTACTCTAGCTTTTCTAAGCCTTTTAATAGAATTTCCTTTGCATCTGATTCACCAATATATCCTACAATTCCACACATAATTCTCGTCCTCCGATAATGTCAATTTAACGCAATGACAAACTAGGCCTCATCCTATCGAATTTTTTTGAATGTACAAGCAAAGCTTTATTTTTATAAAAATAAAGCACTCCAATACACACAAGCTACTCAGCCAACTGAATAGAGATCTTCGATATGTGAAGCTTCATCTATTTATCTATTGCTTTTACAATACCTTCTCCATTTTCTGTACATTCAATCACTCAAATGCTTTCAAAATGGAAAATGACAATCGGGTATGTCGATTGGGAGGCATCCGCCGAATTTTCGATAAACCTCCACCTCGTCTGCTGAAGATCTTTTCGTCCGATTTCTTCAGCTCAGGCGCTATAATTGTTTTCCGATTTTGCGCTTTCTTCCCTCCTTAGGCGTTCGTTAAAGGATAAGGTCGGACCTCATCTTCAACTTCTCCATCATACTCAATCATATGCTATCCGTCAAATTTTCGTTATAAAAAACACCTAGTCCTAAAGCTTTTTCGTGACAAATATGTAGACAAAGCGATGCATAAGCACTTTGATAAGCATTGTAATAGAAATTAGGCACAAGCATTTTAAATGCTTGTGCCTATCCTTTATTTACTGTCTAATAATTTAACAATTTCTCTATTAAATGCAGGAAGATCATCTGGCGTTCTACTTGTTACAAGCTGTTTTTGACAGACAAATACTTCTTCATCATGGAAGATTGCCCCTGCATTTTCTAAATCCACTTGGATGGATTTATAACCTGTGGCGTCACGCCCATTTAATGTCTTTGCAGTAATAAGAAGTTGTGGTCCATGACAAATGGCAAAGGTAGGCTTCATTTCATCCATAAAGGACTTTGCAAATGCTACTATACGATCATCCGCACGTAATATATCGGGAGAAAAACCACCAGGAATAAATAATGCATCGTAATCTGTAGCTTTTACTTCATCAATGCCTTTATCAATTTTCACGGACTCTCCATGCTTACCCTTAACTTCCTTGCCTGCTTCGATATCAATTGTTACTAGCTGATGCCCAGCTGCTTCCAAAGCTTCTTTAGGGCTTGTAAACTCAATGTCCTCAAACATATCTGTTATAACTGTAGCAATTTTAGCCATATCAATTAAACACTCCTTGTTATTGTGACTCCTAATTACTGTTCCCCATCTCGCTTATTTAAAACATTCCTTTCAAATAAGTAAACCCGATTTCCTGTTTACGGAAATCGGGTTTACACTCTATTTCTTATTCTGTTAGGCCCATTTCTACACGTACAACATCTGCAATTCGCTCGACAAAACGCTCGCAATCCGTTTCTGTTGCTGCTTCCACCATGACACGTACTAATGGCTCTGTACCTGAAGGACGTACTAAAACACGACCATTTCCAGCCATTTCAGCTTCTACCTCTGCAATTACTGCAGCTACTTTCGCATTATCAGTCACAGCATGCTTATCTGTTACACGCACATTGACAAGACGCTGAGGGTAGATTTTCATTTCAGCTGCAAGTTCTGAAAGCTTTTTACCCGTCGCTTTCATAATGTTGACAAGCTGAATTCCTGTCAGTAAGCCATCACCTGTTGTATTAAAATCTAGAAAGACGATATGCCCTGATTGCTCGCCACCTAAATTGTATTCATTCGCACGCATTTCTTCCACAACATAACGATCACCTACAGCTGTTTGTACACTTTGCATACCATTGTCAGCCACAGCTTTATAGAAGCCCATATTGCTCATTACTGTTGAAACAATTGTTTGCTTCTTTAAACGCCCTACCGCATTTAAATGCTTACCAATGATAAACATAATTTGGTCACCGTCAACAATTTTTCCGTTTTCATCTACAGCAATTAAACGGTCTCCATCGCCATCAAAGGCTAAACCAACATCTGCACCTTTTTCAGTAACAAATTTAGCTAGTCCTTCTGGATGTGTTGAGCCTACACCATCATTAATATTTAAGCCAGTTGGAGAAGCACCCATTGTAGAAATGTCGGCTTCTAAATCAGCAAATAAATGTGTAGCTAAAGATGAAGTTGCACCATGTGCACAATCAAGCGCTACATGGATACCATCAAATTCTTCATCCACTGTTTGCTTTAAGTATTGAATATATTTTTGACCACCTTCGAAATAGTCACTTACAGATCCTAAATCTGCTCCTATAGGACGTGGTAATGTATCCTCTTGCGCATCAATTAACGCTTCAATTTCCGCTTCCTGTGCATCTGTTAGCTTAAAGCCATCAGGACCGAAAAATTTAATACCGTTATCTGCAACTGGGTTATGTGAAGCTGAAATCATGACGCCTGCATCTGCGCTCATAATTCGAGTAAGGTATGCCACACCTGGTGTTGAAATAATACCCAGACGCATTACCTCTACTCCAATTGATAAAAGACCAGCCACAAGTGCACCTTCAAGCATCTCGCCTGAAATACGTGTGTCACGACCAATTAAAACCTTTGGACGGTCAGTTGCATCTTTTGTTAAAACATAGCCGCCTATACGACCAAGTTTAAATGCAAATTCTGGTGTTAATTCACTATTCGCGACGCCACGGACGCCATCTGTTCCAAAATATTTACCCATTCTACTTATTCTCTCCTTCAATGCAAGACAGTGCCTAGTGAGTTTCTATCAAGCATTAGACACTTGTCCGCTTACTTTTGGAAAAGTCTGCTTTTGTTCATTCATTGGTAATTATTAATATTCCACTCTGCCAGTTTGTTTGATGAAACCTGAATTACAAACCTGATTGGATTTTTGATTTAGAATCAAAATAAAATTATAGTCACATATTGTTTAAGAATCAATATCTTCCGATTCCTCAGTTGACGTATTTTTATCAGTTGTAGTACTCTCATCTGTCACATCAGGTTCTTCAGTTGGAGGTGGCGTTTCCTCTGTAGAAGCTGGTGTTTTCTGCTGTTCTTCTTGTTCAACCTTTGTAATATCTGCCTTCACTTTTATTTTCTTGTCAGATATTTTTGTCACACCATCTGGTAATTTTACATCAAATTCATAAGTTTTGGACTCAGTAATTTTTGACAGGTCAACTGTTATTGGAATAGATGTTAAACTGTCAATAATTGATTTTCTACCATACACTTTGATCATTTTCGGTGTAAATGTTAATGAGTTAATGGTAATGTCTTCGGCAGCTTGCCCTGTTTCCTTAAGGACAACTGGGATCTCTCGACTATACTCCGCTATATCTACTTGAACTTTCACAATTTCAGGTTCAATAGTCACGTCTAACTTATTTAAATCTCTATCTAATACTTTTACAGCTGCTTCCTGTGTGAATGATTGCTTCAAGCCCTGCTCTCCTGTAACAGTTGCTTTTACATAACTAATGCTTTCAATAGCACTTTTTGCACCTGTTACATAAACAGTTGGCGGGTTGGCCGTCATTTCTTTTAAGATAAAACCTTCTTCGATTAAACGTTTGTTCATTTCAGGGTCCACTCGGAACTCCTGCGTGACCTTTTCCTCAATATTCACATGAACAGTTGCAGGGTCTAATGTCACCTTTAACTTTTCTGAAATATTTTCGTATTGCAGTTTTACATCATGCTCTCCCAGCAATAAATTGCTCAAATCCGCAAATATAGAAAAATCCTTAGCTCCCTTTGCTTTTAAAACCAATGCCATCGGACCTTCTATCGTTACATCCACAGTTTCAGGTAAACCTGTCACAATAAGATTCTCATTATCGTAATAAACATCCACTGGAACATCACGAATAACATCCGTTTGTTCATTTGAGGTAGCTTTATTTAAAGGTGACAACTCAGTACGCACTGAGAAAAAAAGCAAAAACGCTAAAAATAGCGCGATGATTCTAAGTACCCAAGGGCTATCCATCATTTTATCCATTCTTTTTCCCCCTCCAAGTCAACTTAGAGGATGCATTTGATTCTTGTACTGATCCGAACCACATTTTTCTTAATAATGTTTCAAACTCCTCTAGAGATAGATTTCGATGGAGATTACCATTTAATGTTATACTAATTGCGCCTGTTTCTTCTGACACAACAATTGTAATAGCATCTGTAACTTCACTTAAGCCAAGAGCAGCACGGTGGCGTGTCCCTAACTCTTTTGAAATAAATGGGCTTTCAGATAAAGGTAAATAACAAGCCGCTGCTGTAACTTTATCTTTTTGCATAATAACAGCCCCATCATGTAGCGGGGTATTTGGTATAAAGATATTAATCAGTAATTCTGATGAAATTTCAGCATTTAGCCCTATACCTGTTTCAATATATTCATTAAGACCTGTTTCTTTTTCAATAGAAATTAACGCACCTATTCGACGTTTAGCCATATAACTTACAGACTTCTTCATAGCCTCAATAAGTCTTGTTTGTTCTTCTTCTTCTTGACTTGATGAACGTTGGAATAGCTTTCCTCGTCCAATTTGTTCTAAACCACGTCTGATTTCAGGTTGGAAAATAATAATAATCGCTAGGAAACCAAACTCAATAACTTGTTGTAGCATCCAGCCAAGTGTTTGTAACCCTAAAAGGTCTGTTGCAATTCGTGCAATAATAATGACGAATATTCCCTTAAGTAATTGGACAGCCTTCGTACCTTTAATGAGGGTTAAGACTTTATAAACAACGTACCAAACGAGCAGTACATCAATGAAGTTAATAACAATATTCACAGGTGTTAAATCCGTGAAATGTTCGATAATTTGCACGTGGCATCCCCCACTTTTCATTACGAATCCATACACATTCAAGTATATCACATTCTTATCAAATGTAACTTTTTTCAAATAAAAAGTCTACTCAGAAGAGTAGACCTTTCAGCCTCTCACGTGCACTATTTTTTAGGACGTATAGAGTGTTATTTAGTTTCTTCTTTTTCCTCAAATGTCATGGCTGTCTTAACAGAATTTTTAATTGTATACCATAACCATTCAAATACTTCGTCAATTTCTTCGATTCTCCCTGAAACTACCGCTGAAGATGCCATATATTGCCCGTTGATTACTGTGACGTTGCCATCAACTTCACCTTCAACAATCAAATCGCCATTTTTCACAACAATATCGCCTTTTACCACTTCTCCTTCAGGGACAATCACTGTTTGACCATCCACAACTAAATTAGGTTGCTTGGTCACCGAGAAATGCTGGTCATCCATGAAGCTACCCAATAATGTAGCACTCATGAATAAGCAAAATACTGCTGCTGCCACAAAGAACGGATGCCGGCGAATCCATTTTTGTATACCTACTCGACTTTTTGGTTTTGGTAAACGAGCCATAACTGCTGCTTCAAAACTCGGAGGCGCTGTAATATGGGAAGCACTCTTCACAAAGGCGATTGTTTCACTCAATTCTTGCATCAACTGTTTACAATCATTACATGTATGCAAGTGTTGTTTCAACTCTTGCTCATGCTCACGACTAATGTCACCGTCTAAATAATCATGCATATAGTCTATAATATGCTCTGGACAAGTATTCATGACGCTCCCCCTCCTACAGATTGTTTAATTGCTTACGTAATGCCTCACGTCCGCGGTGAATCCTCGTTTTCACCGTTCCAAGCGGCATATCTAAAATCTCGCTAATCTCTTGTAACGATAACTCTTCTATATATTTCAATACTATAACCGAACGGTATTTATCCGGCAATCGTCCAATTTCATATTGAATGCGATCTTGCAGCTCCATTTGTTCTAACTGCTCCTCTGGTAGCTGGTCATCTGCTGCGATTTGCGAATACATATCAAGCCCTTCTGTACCAGCTACTTCTGCATCTAAATAATAATCCGGTTTCTTTTTTCGAATACGGTCAATGCAGAGGTTTGTCGCTATGCGATAAAGCCACGTTGAAAATTTTCTTTTCTGATCAAATGTATGCAAGTTCATATAAGCTCGCACAAAAGCCTCTTGAGCAATGTCTTCAGACTCTTGTTTGTTGCCTAACATTCGATAGCATACTTGGTACAGTTTGTGCTGATAGAGACTCACAATATCGGCAAATGCGTTTTGATCGCCTTTAAGCACTTGTTTTATTCTCTTATTTACTAACGCATCCATTGTGTTGACTTCTCCACCTTTACAACTGTCTTATACTATACGAAGCACCGATAAGAAAAGTTTCGTTTTAATTCAATTATAGCAAAAGATTTTTATGCAATGTGGCAACAGGCAATTTTTTGTCAAATTTTCTTTAAACTAGTGTTTCACCAAATAAAGATCCCATTAATGCAACAGCCACATTTGCTGTTGTATTCTTTTCATCTAGTATAGGATTTACCTCTACAAACTCTGCTGAAGTTACCATGCCTGATTCTTGTAACATTTCCATTGCTAAATGGCTTTCTCGGTACGTAATTCCACCTGGAACTGGTGTACCCACACCTGGCGTATAAAGTGGATCTAATCCGTCTAAATCAAGTGATAAATGTAAGCCATCAACATTTCGTTCCTTTAAATAAGCAAGTGCATCTTCCATCACACGTGTCATGCCAAGTCGGTCGATTTCATGCATTGTATATACTTTAATTCCTTGTTGACGTATCAATTCACGTTCTCCTGGGTCTACTGAACGAGCTCCAATAATAATCACGTTTTCTGGCTTAATTTTTGGAGCATAGTTGCGAATTTGCACTAAACGTTCATGTCCTAGCCCAATACTAACGGCTAACGGCATCCCATGTATATTGCCTGAAGGTGTTGTTTCAGGTGTATTTAAATCTGCATGAGCGTCATACCAGATAACACCGAGATTTTTGTAATGTTCACCTAATCCAGCTAATGTTCCAATAGCAATGCTATGGTCTCCACCAAATACGAGTGGGAATTTCTTTTGTTCCACTACTTCATGCACACTATTTGCTAATGCAGTACTAACATCTACAACTTCCTCTAAATTTAGTAATTTTTCATCCACAGCTCCGTCAGCAAGCTTTTGACTAACACGAATATCCCCTTGATCCTGTACATCGTGTCCGATAGCCTCTAAACGTTCAACAATACCTGCATATCGAATAGCACTTGGTCCCATATCTACCCCACGGCGTGTTTGTCCGTAATCTGTTGGTACTCCAATAATAGAAATATTAAGTTTATTCATGTTTTTATACCCCCTAAAAGTTATAAGATTATTGTAAAGCCTACATACCACTTGGCTCAACTCGACAAAAAGTTGTATATTTATTCATTTATAAATAACATAAAAAAATCTCCTACTGTTTTCAGCAAGAGATTAGTTATCTGTAGTTAATATAACACTTTTGAATAATTTTCATTCTAAAAAAGTGAGCCATGAAGGACTCGAACCTTCGACCCTCTGATTAAAAGTCAGATGCTCTACCAACTGAGCTAATGGCTCATAAAAGAAAAAATGGCTGGGGTACTAGGATTCGAACCTAGGCATGACGGAATCAAAATCCGTTGCCTTACCGCTTGGCTATACCCCAATCATTTATAAAACTGGTGGAGGGGGACGGATTCGAACCGCCGAACCCTAAGGAGCGGATTTACAGTCCGCCGCGTTTAGCCACTTCGCTACCCCTCCGAAATAACACAAGAATAATGGTGGAGGATGACGGGCTCGAACCGCCGACCCTCTGCTTGTAAGGCAGATGCTCTCCCAGCTGAGCTAATCCTCCATAGAAACAGGTGTTATATCACAGTTTATATTCTTTATAAAGCCTATGTTTTAAATGGTGACCCCTACGGGATTCGAACCCGTGTTACCGCCGTGAAAGGGCGGTGTCTTAACCACTTGACCAAGGGGCCAATATTACGTCTCAAACAAGACAAGAATTATAATAACATTTTTTATTAATAATTGCAATGCTTTTCCACAAATTTTTTTATGTATTATAGCATTTGAAAAAAGGACAAAAAAATGGCTCCGAAGGCAGGACTCGAACCTGCGACAACCTGATTAACAGTCAGGTGCTACTACCAACTGAGCTACTTCGGAACAATGCTATTCACTTTGGTTTTAGACAACCTCTTAAGTACATTTATTATTATAGCAAGCATTATAAATAATGCAACACATTTTGTGAAAATTTTTATATTTTTTGTCGAAGTATCCTCCTATATTCGTTTGAAAGCATAATAGTTCTCTATTAATTCTAATATTTCTATTTAACGTACTAAATATTCTTGCTGTATATTATTGTAATTGTTAAAATAAAAATAGTTTTATGAATTTTCTATCAAATTTTCTGGGGGAGGATGTTCAAGATGGTATCAAATGATTTAATTGCACCTGAATTTTATAACATCACAGAGGAATTAGAAAAATTTTCGCAAGATAGTGATCGCCAAGCAATACGTTGGTTAAATACACAACAAGAGAGACGTACAGTTTCTTATGTGGAGCTTAACCAAAAAATGGATCAATACGCAAACGCTTTTACGGAGAAGGGGCTTCAAAAAGGTGATCGTGTATTAGTTATTATTCCTCGACTTCCAGAAGCCTATTTCGTTTTTCTAGGCTGCTTAAAGGCTGGTATCGTACCCATTTCATGTTCAGAGATGCTACGTGCAAGCGATTTAGAATATCGGATGGAACATTCTTCTGCTAGTGCAGTTATTGCTTATGAGGCTTTTACTAGTGAAATTGATCAAATTGCTTCTTCTGTAGACGCATTGAAAAATAAACTAGTGATCGGTGCTGCGAAAGGAGATTGGACTTCTTTAGATGAATTAGCAAGCAAGCAGCCAGCTACATTTACAGCCGTAGCTACTACACGTGATGACATGGCATTCCTTTCTTATACATCTGGTACAACTGGTAAACCTAAAGGCGTGGTTCATTCACATGGCTGGGGATATGCACATATTAGAACTGCAGCTTCAAAATGGCTTTGTGTACGTGAAGGAGACCTCGTGTGGGCAACAGCTGCTCCTGGTTGGCAAAAGTGGATATGGAGTCCTTTTTTATCCACAATCATGCTCGGTGCTACTGCATTTGTCTATCATGGTGGATTCGATGCAAAAACCTATCTTCAATTAATGCAGGATGAAAAAGTTAATGTTCTATGTTGTACACCGACTGAATATCGGATTATGGCAAAAATCGATAATTTACAAGACTACAATCTATCATCTCTACGTAGTGCCGTTTCTGCTGGTGAGCCTTTAAATCGTCCAGTTATCGAAACATTTATGAATCATTTTGGACTAAAAGTACGTGACGGCTATGGACAAACAGAAAACACATTATTAATTGGTACACTCGAAAACACAGAATTACGTCCTGGATCTATGGGTGTTCCAACTCCAGGTAATATTGTACGTATTATCGACAATGAAGGGAATGAAGCGCCAGTTGGCGAAGTTGGTGATATTGCTGTTCACAAATCTTCACCAGCTTTATTTAAAGAATATTATAAAGAACCAGAGCGCACGCAAGCTGCATTTCGTGGGGATTGGTATATTACAGGTGATCAAGCAAAATGTGATGAAGACGGTTACTTCTGGTTTGAAGGTCGTGGAGATGACATTATTATTTCATCTGGTTATACGATCGGACCATTTGAAGTTGAAGATGCATTAAACAAACATGAAGCTGTACAAGAATGTGCAGTTGTAGCTGCGCCAGATGAAATTAGGGGGCATATTGTAAAGGCATTTGTTATCTTACGAGAAGGCTTCAAAGAATGTAATGAAGAGGAGTTAACAAAGGAGCTACAGGAGCATGTAAAAGCGTTAACAGCCCCTTATAAATACCCTCGTAGTATCGTCTTTCTTGATGAGTTACCAAAAACGACATCAGGGAAAATTCGCCGTATCGAACTACGAGCTACTACAGTTCATACGCATTAAGTTAAGTATCAAAACAAGAAGGCACCCATTGAGGATGCCTTCTTTTATGTATTTATAAATAATAATCGGCTCAAAAAAAAGCCACTACTGAGTGTATCAGTAGCGACTTTTTGCGCCTAGCGACGTCCTACTCTC
>NZ_DJAU01000059.1:0-20133 GCF_002429725.1 Lysinibacillus sp. UBA5994
TATATGATAAGCTGTCAAATATTTATTTTCTTATCAGTGCTAACATAACCAAAATGAAGCTATTCTATACAAATGCAAGATTTATTTTATACAGAAACCCTCACTTTGGCAAGCAAGGGTTTCTCGTTGAAGCTTATTTTGTAATTTCTGCTTTAATAGCTGCTAGGAAATCCTCAAAGCTAATTGTTTCGGAATCTTTCGAGCCATAACGTCGCACATTTACGCCATTTGCCTCTACCTCTTTATCCCCGATAACAAGCATATAAGGAATCTTTTTCATTTGTGCTTCACGGATTTTATAGCCTAATTTCTCTTCACGATCATCCATTTCGACACGTAAACCAGCCGCTGTAAGTTGCTCTTCAATTTGCTTTGCATAGTCGAAGTGAGCTTCATTCGATACTGGAATAACTTCAACTTGTACTGGTGCTAACCAAGTTGGGAATGCTCCTTTGTATTCTTCAATTAAGAAGGCAACAAAACGTTCCATTGTTGATACAACACCACGGTGGATAACAACTGGACGATGAGGCTTACCATCTTCCCCAACATAAGTTAGGTCGAAGCGTTCTGGTAATAAGAAGTCTAATTGAACTGTAGATAAAGTCTCTTCTTTACCAATCGCTGTTTTTACTTGAACGTCAAGTTTAGGACCATAGAATGCAGCCTCACCTTCCGCTTCAAAGTAGTCTAAGCCAAGTTCATCCATTGCTTCTTTTAGCATACTTTGTGCTTTTTCCCACATTGCATCATCATCGAAGTATTTCTCAGTATCTGCTGGGTCGCGATAAGATAAACGGAATGAGTAATCATTAAGATCGAAATCTTTATAAACCTCTAAAATTAACTGTACTACTTTTTGGAATTCCGCTTTAATTTGATCTGGGCGAACAAAAATATGGGCATCATTTAATGTCATCCCACGAACACGTTGTAAGCCTGAAACAGCCCCTGACATTTCGTAACGGTGCATTGTGCCAAGCTCTGCAATACGCAATGGTAGGTTACGATATGAATGCATGCTGTTTTTGTACACCATCATATGGTGAGGACAGTTCATTGGACGCATAATTAATGTTTCATTATCCATTTCCATTGGTGGGAAAATTGAATCTTGATAATGATCCCAGTGACCAGAAGTTTGATAAAGCTCTTTAGAACCTAATACTGGTGTATAAACGTGCTTATAGCCAAGTGATAATTCTTTATCGACAATATAACGTTCAATAACACGACGAATTGTTGCACCATTTGGTAACCAAAGTGGTAAACCTTGGCCAACCTTTTGGGAAGTTGTAAACAGTTCTAATTCTTTTCCGATTTTACGGTGATCACGTTCTTTTGCTTCTTCTAGCATTTGAAGGTGGTGTTTTAATTCCTCTTTTTTGAAGAACGCTGTACCATAAATACGTTGTAACATTTTGTTATCAGAGTTCCCTCTCCAGTAAGCACCCGCTAATGATAAAAGCTTGAATTCACGAAGTTTACCCGTAGATGGTACGTGGATACCACGGCAAAGATCAAAAAACTCGCCTTGATAATAAATAGATACTTGCTCATCTGCAGGAATGGCTTCAAGTAATTCTAATTTATACTCATCGCCAATTTCTTCATAAAGGGCTTGTGCTTCTGCACGGCTTACATTTTTGCGTTCTACCTCAAGGTTTTCAGCAATAATTTTCTTCATTTCTTTTTCAATGGCTGGTAGATCTTCAGCAGTGATTGGTGTTGGTGAGTCGATATCATAGTAGAAACCACCTTCAATTACTGGACCAATACCAAGCTTTACATCTGGGAATAGACGTTTAATAGCTTGCGCTGTTAAATGGGCAGTTGAGTGACGTAAAATTTCAAGTGCTGCCTCATCATCTTGTGTAATGATTGCAATTGTTGAATCCTCTTCAATTGGTGTTTTTAAATCTACTAACACACCATTAATTTTACCTGCATACGCTTTTTTCCGTAAGCCAGGGCTAATAGATAATGCTACGTCATCAGTTGATGTGCCTTTTGCAAATTCCTTTACAGCGCCATCTGGGAAAGTTAATTTAATCATTTCTGACATATCCTTTGCACTCCTTTGTTTTTGATAAATACATAATGCTTGATGATTGGCTGGAGCAATGTTTGTGTGACTCTACGGCTTGGTTTGAGCGGAGTCATTGCTTTTTTAAGCATTTCTCTGTTCAATCGGAGCGGCATCTTCATGTTTCTGAGCGGTTTCTTACTCTCTATGAGCGAATTTACCACTTTCGCGAGCGACTTATCCCCTATATGAGCGGATCCACCACTATTTCAATGAAATCTAAGAAAAATAAAAAAAGCTCCATCCCTCACAAAAGGGACGAAGCGTATGCTCGTGGTTCCACCCTTCTTCCTTCCGACTTACATAAAGTCAGACGAAGCTCAAGGCTAGCTAACGGGCTAGGGACCGGCGAAAGATTATCCCTTTCGCTGCTCAGTAGGTAGTAAATAATGTGCCCATACTAGGAAGTTTTCAGCCGATGACTTCCCTCTCTAAAAGCTGATACACAAAATTCATGTCCTCATCAATGCATATTGATATTAAGTATATGAGTCAGTATACGCTCGATTGTCGAAAAATGCAACTATCAATGTTACATCCGACGATTTTTGCCTCGCATTTCGATCGGCACTGTTAGGGCTTTAATTCGCTCCATAATTCGTCCCGCTTTAACAACCTCAATATCACCTTTTTGTGACTGAGCTAAGTGATGCTCTAATTCTTCATAGTTAAAATTAGACGTAATAAAAGTTGGCAATTGCTCTGCCATCCGATAATGGAAAATAGTCCCCAATATTTCATCACGTGTCCAGGCAGTCATTGTCTCCGCACCTAAATCATCTAGCATTAAGACAGGAGCCTTTTTAATATAATCTATTTTCTCATTCAATGTATTATCGCCAATGGCATTTTTCATTTCTCGTAAAAATTCTGGAACGAAAACTACCACAGAGCGGATTTTAATAGATGCTAATTCATTGGCCAATGCACCAAGTACAAAGGATTTCCCTACACCAAATTTACCATATAGGTAAAAACCTTTTGCAGGTAATTGACCAGTTTCTTTTGTTATTTTAACAAATTGAGCTGCTTTTTGTGCAATCGCCACACGTGATTCATCATCAATACTTAAATCATGAATTGTTGCTTGTAGCACATCTTTTGGCATATGCATACTTGCAATCATATTCGCAACATCTCGGCGTTCTTCTTCCCTAATCTTTTGCTCACAGCGCACATAGTCCATTTCAATAGAATTCCGAACAACCCTTAATGTCGGGATGAATCCTTTTAAATAGTTTGTACAATGTTCGGTATTATCACACCCACAGCACTCAGTAGATTGACTAATAAACTCATGCAGTTTAGGTAAATTTCGCTCAACATTGTCATAGTTTAATTCATCTGCATGCTGCGCTAAAAATTCCTGCACATGCGGGTGCTCTAAAATTTCACGTCGCATGGCTTCATAGCGTTCTTGGAACGAGGGTACATTAATTGCTCGCTTTAGTGGTCCATTTATAGGTTCGATTACTGCTCACCTTCTTTACTATTCGCTTTTTCCTAGCATCTCTAATATTTTTTGTCGCTCTTTTTCAAAATCTATAGTACTAGAGGTAGATTCCTCTTGATTGTCATTTCGTTTATAGAACCATTCAGGCACTTTTTCTTCACGTTGATATCTTGAACGTCCTTTTGTCTGTTGACTCGTTTTATTGGACGTTTGCGGCTTGTTTTTCCAAGCTGTATATTTATCATGCTCTTGACGTGCAAGTTCCATTGCTTCCTTAGCGGTCTGGACATTTTTTCGTACCCAATGATCAGCAATCGTTTCCACATATTTTTTAGGGAGCTTCATATCTGTTGTTAGCATAACGTATTCTAACAATGCATTAACCACTCCAATTGGCATGCCATGTTGAACGATTAAATTTTCTGCAAGTTGGACTGAGGTTTGTAATGGTTCTTTACCATTATTTATATCTCTTAAAACTTGGACAGGTGCCGTTGTTTCTAAATAGTGTTGAAGTTCCTGATCCTTCGTTTTTTGTCCCGCTTCTGCTACTGGTAGAGGATCGGTGACACGGGCAAGTTTTGGCGGCTCCTTGGATACGGTTAATTTATAAAAATCAGCAGCAGCCTTTCGTAAACGTTCCTGAGAAATTCCTAAATCATCATCTAAAGCAAGTATGACTACTTTTTGCATATCAAGGGCTGTTAAATGATATAAAAATGCCAACTTGGCTATAGCTTCACGCACTTCAAATGTCAACAAATTGGAAGGTACCAATTGCTCAGACAAACCTGCTTGCAATAAATCAAAATCGAATTGCTCCAAATAAAAAGGATATACTTTTTGTTGTTTATCCTTATGACTCGTATCCACTTGTAAATCTGATGGGATATTGGCATGAACAGGCTTATAGACATCAATAAAAGCACGAGATACATCCTTAAACGCCGAGTCCTTTACAGGTGACATAAAGCGCTGACGTAAGTTGCGATAAGCCTGCTCTCCAATTTTACTAAACAAAAACATCGACAGCAGCGGGTCTTTCATAAAGCTATCTGCATCTAATGGGCGCTGTAGCTCATATAAAAAACTCCGCTCACCAGCATTTTCTTTTTTCCATGTACGCAGCAAACCAATAGCTTCTAAAGCAATACGAGCCTCAAACACTTTACCAATTGGTAGCCCTAGCACATTCATTAAATAATAATGTGTCATTTGCTGCTTTGGCATTTGCTCTGCTTCTGCCCATAATGTTAAATAGAGGCTAACTGGCTCTGATCCCGTTAATGGTTGATAAAATAATGTAACTAATTGACGCTCTTGTGTAGAAAATGCATGAGGTAGACGAATGTCAAAAGGATCGCCAGGCTGCAATTCCTTATATAAATGAATCAACGTCATTCATCCTCTCTGTTTGCTATGATTTCTTCTCCGTTTGACGTTGAATAATGTCCTTTATTTCTTCAATAAAGACATTGATATCTTTAAACTGACGGTAGACCGACGCAAAACGCACATAGGCAACCTCATCAATTTTGGCTAAGCGGTCCATGACCATTTCGCCAACATCTTCTGAGCGTACTTCCGAATTTCCAATACGACGAAGATCTTTTTCAATGGACAGAACAAGTTCCTCCAGCACATCAAGTGCCACTGGGCGTTTTTCACAAGCACGAATAAGCCCACGAAGTACCTTCTCACGGCTAAACTCTTCTCGTGAACCTTCCTTTTTCACAACGACTAATGGTGTCTCTTCAATTTTTTCAAACGTTGTAAAACGGAAGCCACATGACTCACATTCACGACGTCTACGAATTTCTTTATTATCATCTACTGGCCTCGAATCCACAACACGCGTTCCGTTAAATTGGCAAGATGGACATCTCATATAATTACTCTCCTGGTTTACAACAATTTAATATATCTATTATAACAAATTTCCTACATGTAAGAAAAGTGCATTCACGTTTGTGGGCTCATGATAAATCTAAAGCACCTGAAGTACAAGAAAAGTTTCTGTAAAAAAAGAGCACATTGAAACCTTTTCGATTTCAATGTGCTATCTATAGAAATTATTACGCGTTTACAGTTTCCAAAGCATTTGCCACTTTTTTCACAAGGTCAACAACGCGTGCAGAGTAGCCCCACTCGTTATCATACCAAGCAAGTACTTTTACTTTGCGGTTGCCTAACACCATTGTAGAAAGTCCATCAACTGTTGAAGAATAAGTTGTTGTATTGTAATCAGAAGATACTAATGGCTCAACAGAGAAATTAAGGATACCCTTCATTGGACCTTCTGTTGCCGCTTTTACAAATGCTGCATTAACTGCATCAACTGTTACATCTGTATTTAAATCTACTACAAGGTCAACTAAAGATACGTTTGGTGTTGGAACACGAAGTGCCATACCATGAATTTTACCCTCTAATTCAGGTAACACTAATTTTAAGGCTTTCGCTGCACCTGTAGATGTTGGGATAATGGATTGGGCGCATCCACGTGCACGACGTAAATCTTTATGCGGATTGTCTAAGTTCTTTTGGTCATTTGTATAAGCATGAACTGTTGTCATTAAACCATTCTCAATACCAAATGTGTCATTCAATACTTTTGCTACTGGCGCTAAGCAGTTTGTTGTACAAGAAGCATTTGAAATAACATCATGTTTCGCAATATCCAATTTGTCATCATTTACACCTAAAACAATTGTGACATCCTCGTTTTTACCTGGTGCTGTTAAAATTACTTTTTTCGCGCCAGCTGCTAAGTGCATCGCTGCTTTATCACGCTCATTAAATTTTCCTGTAGCTTCAATAACGATATCTACACCCATTGTAGACCAAGGTAATTTTAAAGGATCACGTTCACTAATAATTTGAACTCGTTTACCATTTACAACTAAAGCATCGCCTGCTGGTTCTACCGTACCTTCAAATGTTCCGTGATTTGTGTCATACTTAATCAAATGTGCTAACGTTTCTGCAGGATAGCTAGCGTTAATTGCAACGATGTTTAAATCTTGTTGTACGATAGCCTGGCGGAAAACCATACGTCCGATACGTCCGAAACCATTAATAGCAATTGATACTGTCATTTATAATATCCTCCTGTGAGTACATACTCAGATTAATTAATTATATACTTTATGGTGATTAGTATAACACAATTTTAAAAAAGATGAACATTATATATTGAGAATATAAAAGTTCTTATTTTCTGAAAAATTATTCTTTATTATGGCGTTTCCCCATAAAAAAATGCGTAGCAAGGTCGGCTTGCTACGCATTTATAAAAGAACTCATGAAATAACACCCCAATAATGCAGGATTTTTTTTAATTGTTCTTCTGTACTTTCTATATTTTCATTATTATAAATGACCGCATGTGCACCCTTTTCTTTGACAGACATCGGCAGTTGAGAGTGCATACGTGCCAATGCATCTTCTTTAGATAAATTATTACGTTCCATTAAACGTCGAAGCTGAACTTCTTCACTGACCGATACCACAATGATACGTTCCACAAAATGTTGAAGCTTACTCTCAAATAACAAAGGAATGTCCATCACAACATGTTCATGTCCTGCTTCTAAATAAGCATCACGCTGACGTAACATTTCTTTTCTGATTGCTGGATGCATGATATCATTTAACGTTTTGCGTTTGGCAGGCTCATGAAATATGATATCTCCCAGCAAAGTTCGATTTAAATTGCCGTCCTCAAGCAAGATAGCTTGTCCGAAGCTTTCAGCAATCAATGCTAATGTTTCAGTTCCTGGTTCTACGACATCTCGTGCTACAACATCTGCATCAACAATCGGTAAACCCAGTTCGCTCATCATTTTAGCTACTGTACTTTTTCCACTTGCAATACTTCCTGTTAGTCCGATAATCATTGCTAAATCCCCTTTAATGTTGACAATTTGGGCAATAGACAGAGGTACGCCCTCCAATTGTCATTTGACTTGTTGCCGTTTCACATGCTGGACATACCTTTTTCCCATACATTTTTAATCGATTCTGCATACTCCCTGCTTCCCCATTAATATTCCGATAATCAGAAATAGTTGAACCACCCGCTTCAATGCTTTGACGTAGGACAGCAACAATCTCCTCAAATAATGCTCGCTTCCGCTTTTCACTAATGCGGCTCATTTTGCGTGCAGGGTGAATTTTCTGAGCAAACAATGCCTCTGTTGCATAAATATTGCCACAGCCCGAAATGACTTGCCCATCCATAATTACTTCTTTTACGGCTTTATTTTCATATTTCGGTAGCTTAGATTTTGTTATAAAAAAATCACATGCATGCTCATCAAATGGCTCTGGTGCCATTTTTGTCAATGGTGCATGATCTTCAATTTTTGTCAGAAAACGAAGTTCACCGAATCGACGAATATCTGAATAAATCAAGTATCCCCCATCTGCCATTTCAAATGTCGCATGGATATGCTTTTGAAATTTCGCCTCATTGATTTCTTCGGGTGAATTCACAACAAACCAAGCACCTGTCATCCCTAAGTGACTAACAAGAACATATGGAACATCATCCTTCAGCAAATGAAAGAAAATATATTTTGCTCTTCGTTCAATTTTGGTAATGGTCATCTGGGACAAAGTACTTTCAAATGCATCAGGCGCTGCTTGTTTGACAATACATTGTTTACCCTCACTAAAAGAGAAATGTACTCGTTCAGAAAGCTGAACCTGTTGAATGGTACGTCCTTCAACTGTTGGCTTCAATGCCTGGACGACACCCTCTACCTCTGGTAATTCAGGCATTTGAATCCCTCCTTATTTTGCCTCGTACCAAGTTGAGCCATGGTTAAAATCTACTTTAAGCGGTACAGCAAGCTCAATAGCGTTTTCCATGACTTCAGGTACAATTTTTTCGAGTAAGGCAATCTCTTCCTTTGGTGCCTCAAAGATTAGCTCATCGTGCACTTGAAGTAGCAGTTTTGCCTGCATCTTTTCTTTTTTCAATCGAGCATCCATATCAATCATTGCCTTTTTAATGATATCAGCTGCACTACCTTGAATTGGCGTATTCATCGCCGTACGCTCAGCAAAGCTTCTTAAATTAAAGTTTGAGCTTGTTATATCCGGTAAATAACGGCGTCTATTTAATATCGTTGTCACATAACCATTAAATTTCGCATTTTGTACAATGTCATCCATGTACTGTTTTACACCAGGGAAACTTGCGAAATACTTTTCAATAAAATTAGCCGCTTCCTTACGTGTAATATCTAAGTTTTGTGATAGACCATAATCACTAATACCGTAGACTATTCCAAAGTTAACAGCTTTCGCTGCGCGACGCATATTACTATCAACCTCATCTTCTGACACATGAAATACATCCATAGCTGTACGTGTATGAACGTCCATTCCTTCACGGAAAGCCTCAACAAGGTTTTTATCTTCTGACATATGTGCAAGAACGCGTAATTCAATTTGCGAATAGTCAGCAGAAAATAATATCCAATCCTCTTTTGAAGGTACAAAGGCTTGACGAATTTTGCGGCCCTCCTCCAAACGAATTGGGATGTTTTGTAAATTCGGATCTGTTGAGCTTAAACGCCCTGTTGCAGTTAAAGCTTGCTGGAAGCGCGTATGCACTTTACTATCTGATACATGAATCTCCTTTAGTAAGCCTTCAATATATGTGGATTGTAATTTTCCAAGTTGGCGATACAACAGAATATGTTCGATGATAGCATGCTCTGACTGTAATTTTTCTAGGACATCTGCAGCAGTTGAATAGCCTGTCTTAGTCTTTTTAATCACAGGTAGCCCTAGCTTATCGAATAGAATCACACCTAATTGTTTTGGTGAATTAATATTAAAGGTTTCTCCAGCTTCTGCATAAATTTCTTGCTCAATTACTACAAGTTTATCATTAAGCTCTTGCCCCATTTTCTCTAACGTAGCGCGGTTAACCGTAATCCCTTCGCTTTCCATTTCACCTAAAATTCCTGCCAATGGTAGCTCTAGGTTTTTATAAAGATCGAATTGTTCATTTTCCTTTAATAAGGCTTCCAGTTTCGGCTGTAATGACCATACTGCAAAAGCTTTACGGCTAACATGCTGTGCAAGTTGGTCCAAATCAGGTATTGCACGCTTGGCACCTTTTCCATATACCGCTTCATCTGCTTGGACATCATAGTAGCCTAATTCCCTTGCAAGTGTTGCGATATCATCGCCACTTAATGCTGGATTATTAATATAAGAGGCAAGTAGCAAATCAAAGTCAACGCCAGCTAATTGAATTCCAGCTCGCTTTAATGATGCTTGAGCTGCCTTAGAATCGGACATATATTTTATTTTTGTGGCATCTTCAAGCCAACGACGGAGAATATCTGATTTTGCTGCTTTATCAAATGGAATATATTGCGTCTTTACGCCATCTGATAAGGCAATTCCCAGCTGCTGACAAGTATGATAGTGCTCGTTTTCAAGCTCTACATGCACAGCCATCACGTCTTTTAAATCCTCAGGTCGAACTTCCTGGACAAGGTCATAATCGAGAGGCGCCTGTTCTTCTTCTTGCACTGTAAAGTCACTTTTATCAAGCAGCGATTTAAAGCCAAGCTCACGCCACACATTGATTAATTCATCTTCTTTTGGCCCATTATATGCAAGATCAGCCAGTGAAATGGTGATTGGAGCATCCGTATAAATCGTTGCCAGCTTCTTACTCATGATGGCTTGCTCTTCATTAGCTACAAGCTTTTCCTTCATTTTAGAAGCTTTCAATGTATCCATTGCTTCATAAAGTGCTTCAACGGAGCCATGCTCTTTTAATAATTTTACAGCCGTTTTTTCCCCGACGCCTGGTACACCAGGAATATTATCGGAGGAATCCCCCATCAAGCCTTTCATATCAATAATTTGGAGCGGCGTTAACCCATACTTTTCCGCAATAAAGGCTGGTGTATTTTTCTCTATTTCCGTAATACCTTTTTTCGTTATATAAACGGTTACTTGCTCTGTCGCCAGCTGAGTTAAATCACGGTCTCCAGAAACGATGATAACATCCATATCCTGCGACGAAGCCTCTTTAGCAAGCGTTCCGATAATATCATCCGCTTCATATAACTCCTGCTCATATTGCTTAATACCATACGCATCAATGAGCTTTCGTAAATAAGGAAATTGCTCTGATAATTCTGGTGGTGTCTTTTGACGTCCTCCTTTATATTCTGTAAAGGTTTCATGGCGGAATGTTGTTTTCCCAGCATCAAAAGCAACCAATATTTTGGTTGGCTGTTCTTCCTCTAATATTCTTTGTAGCATTGTTGTAAAGCCGTATACAGCATTAGTATGAATGCCACTATCATTCGTTAGCAATGGCAACGCAAAAAACGCGCGATATGCTAAACTATTACCGTCCAATAATAGTAATTTTTCCTTGGTCATGATTTTATCCTCCTGCGTTGTCTTCTTCTTCTACTTTATCATAACAATACATTTCAAGTAAAAAAAGCAGGCGTCCACCCTCAAGGCTATCCATTATTTTTAATGGTTTATCCACCACTTTTAAGACTTTATCCGCTACTTTAGCAATCCTATTCATTCAAAAAAGCCAACCGCGCGCAGCGGTTGACTTGTTTAAAATATTTTAACTCCTTAACGCATATTACCTATAATAGATGAACGACTATCCTGCATTTTTTTTACAAAATTAGTCATTACATCAAAAGCCTCATTTCGTTTACTATTCATGCTTTGTAAACGGAGCATATCCATTTGACCTTGCTGTGCATTCAAATCAGCTAGCTGTTGATTTCGTTGTTGAACATCCTCTAGTTGATCCTTAAGCTGATTTTCTAACAGCTGTGCTCGCTGTGATTGGACTGCTTGTAATGCTGATTCTAGATCCATGCCTTGAATATCAATTGGTTGAATTAGGCTATTAGCAGAGGATTGCCCTGCCCCACTAAATAATAATCCGACTGCTAAAGCACTTCCAAACACGACCTTTTTCATCTTTATTACCTCCTATTAAAATGAATCTTTGCTTATCATACATACTAAAGGTTAAAACTAGGTTAAAAAATTCAATATGGTATGTATGCATCTGCCTATCAAGTTTAGTCATTGACTATTCTCAATAACTTGACTGTACTACAGATTAAATAAGGGCAATACTGACAAATGTTAATAATTTACGTATTTACAAGGCATAAGACGTATTACATCCATTACTAAAAAGCAAAAACTTTCATTCAAGGACAAGTCTCCTGTAAATGAAAGTTCTTAATAGTTGTTATTGATTTGAAGTACGATAAAAAACTTCTTCATAGATGACAGTTAATATAAATGCATTCATAAAAGCAAACACAAGAAATAACGGCATGCCGCCTAATTGTGGATATGTTAGCTCTTGATTAAATACCATTACTGTACTAATTTGTGCCAAAAAGAAGATTAAGCCAATTCCAACTTGCCAAATAGGACGCTTGACCTTTCTTTTTTCATACCAAAATAATTTCTTAAAAAGGTTTCTTACATCATCTGCAATAATGATACTGATTAAAAAGATACAAACAAAAAATACTGGTATATGATAAACACTTTTCGTCACCCACGAAAAATCGGATAGACGGTAGAAAAGTGTTAATATCGAAGCTATACTACAAGCAATCCCTAAATTTTGGAGCCATTTGCTAATTTGTAATTTCAAAGCCCTTACCCCCAACTATTCTTTTTTAAACATTATCATTCTATCAAATTATAGCTGATTCGGGAATACAAACTTATAAATTTCTATTATTTTCATACTATAATAATTCGATTTCACGGATAGTTATAATTTGTGCAACAAAAAAGTCGTCTCCTTCAAGACAGAGACGACTTTAAACTGCGTTTATTTAATATAACCAGACAAGATGTTGGCATATGGTGAAGTAGCTGGCAAGATAATAACCGTATCTTCCCCAACCGTTTTCTTATAGGATTCTAATGTGCGGTATAAAGAATAAAATTCAGGATCTTGAGAGAAAGATTTATTGTAAATCTTTGCAGCCTCTGCTTCTCCTTCAGCTTGAATTAAAGCAGCTTCTTTACTTGCTTTAGCAAGCATTTCTTGTACGTGTTGATCCGTTTGTGCCTCAATACGACGTTTCTGTGCATCTCCCTCTGAAAGATACTTTTGTGCAATTGATTCACGATCTGAAATCATATTCGTAAAAACGGATTGTTCATTTTCAGTTGGTAAATCAATGCGACGTATACGTACATCTACTACTTCAATACCATAGTTATCATTGGAAAGAAGTTCATTAACACGTTCAGTTACTTGATCATTTATGCTGCCTCGAGAAGAATCCTCATCATTTATAATCTCCGTATAGTTAATTCGGCCAAGTTCAGAGCGAATAACAGAATAAATGAACTCTTCCATACGTGATTCAACTTTTTCTATCGTACCAGCATTCGAAATCAATAGCTTAGGATCCGTAATACGCCATACAGCATAATTATCAATAATAATTCGTTTTTTATCCTTTGTATTAATCTCTTCTTCCGAAATCTCATATGTCATTTGGTTTTTTGGTAACTTTGTAACACTTTGAATAAAAGGAATTTTCATATTTAAACCTGGTTCACGCTCAAACTTAACAACCTCTCCAAACTGCCGAACAACAGCATACTCTGATTCTTTAACTATATAAATATTCGTTAATAAAGTAATCACTAGAGCGAATATGACCGTTAAGGTTACAGCTAGAGAGATATATTTTTTAGGATTCTTCGGTCCTTTCTTCGACATTTTAACTACATTGTCTCCCGAATCACCTTCTGAAGGAGCAGCTTTTTTACTTTTGCCAGATAAGAAATTGAGGAATTTTTCTAGATCCTTATTTTTTTGGTCCATTAGTTACCGCTCCCCTCTTTTTTCTCTGTTTGTGTCTGTTGCGACTGTTGAGGCTGTAGTTGCTGAAGTGGTAAATACTTCATCGTACTACCATCATCATTCATAATGTAAATTTGTGCTTTCGGTAGGACATTTTCAAGCGTCTCTATAATTAACCGCTCTCGTGTAATTTGCTGATTGCCCTTGTATTGCTCATACATTTTATTAAAGACCGCTACATCCCCTTGTGCTTGCTCGATACGGGCTGTTTTAGTTCCTTTTGCTTTCGACATAATAGCATCACGTTCGCCTTCAGCTTCACTAATGCGTTGGTTTTCATATTTTTCAGCTTCATTTATTTTTGTATTTTTCATTTCACGTGCATCTGTTACAGCAGTGAATGCAGCACGCACATCTTTATTTGGCAATTCTACATCTTGCAATTTCACACCTAAAACGCTTATTCCAATATCGTATTTTTCAATAAGAGAAACTAATAATTGGCGAGTATTTGCTTCGATGTCAGCTTTACCTTCTGTTAACGCTGCATCGATAGAAGAGCTTCCGATTATAGAACGAATGGCACTCGATGTCGCGCTATGTAATATTCTTTCTGGATCCTGCGAATTAAATAAAAACTTATTAGGCTCTGTAATTTTCCATTGAACAACAAGGTCTGTTAAGACAATATTTTCATCCCCCGTAATCATTTTTGTTTCGGCATCGTATGCCTCTAACTCACCTGCTTTATTTTGCTTATAACCAAATTGCAGACTAAACGTTTCTTTTGACAAAATTTCTACGGATTGGACGGGCCAAGGTAATTTAAAATGAAGACCTGGATTTGTTACTGTATCATCGGCACGACCAAATGTAATAACCACAGCTTGCTCTGATTCATCTACCGTGTACCATGAAGTAAAAACTGTAATAAGTGCAATAATTCCAAATATTCCAAGTCCAACAATCATTAGTGTCCTTTTCACACTCATGTCTGTTCCTCCTTTTGCTTAGTACTATTGTTTACGGTGAACCCTTATAAAAAGTTTCAAAATATTTTCATATAATGATTGTAAAGGACAGAATCCTCTGTATCTCACTCTTAACAAAAGCTTATCAATGCAAAAAAATCCTGTTACCTTTAGGGCAACAGGATATTGATAACCAGATGTTCAAATACTGGGAAAATGGTAGTGGATAATACAATACTAATTAATGCAGCAACGATCATCGCTAGACTAGCAAATGTGCCTTCTAGCTCTCCAAATTCAAATGCTTTTGATGTACCCGTTCCATGAGCACCCATACCAAGCATTAATCCTCTAGATGAAGGTCTGTGAAAACGACATACTTTGATAACGATTGGTGCTAACAAGCTTCCTAAAATACCAGTCGTCATAACGAAAACAGCTGTAAGCGTAGGAGAACCACCAATCATATTCGAAATATCCATCGCAATAGGTGTTGTTACAGAACGTGGCACTAAACTATGCACCAACTCATCATTTAAGCCCACCAATAGAGCCATCATAAAGGATGACACAATAGCAACCGCTGAACCAACAGCAATGCTGATGAAAATTTCAAATGCGTGTTTTTTTAATAGGTTGACATTTTTATATATAGGAACGGCAAACGCAACGGTTGCTGGTCCTAGTAAATTTGTTAAGACACTCGCTCCAGAATTGTAGGATTTATAAGATATACCTGTCAGTAGTAAAATACCTATAATGACTAAAGGTGTAATCAGCATAGGTGTCAGCCATTCTTTTTTATATTTTTTATAAAACATTTTACAAATATAAAAAATAGCAACGGTCCCAAGTAAGCTGACAATGGCGATTAATAAAGTCATATCGCATCACCCTTCTTTCGCTGCTCTAGCCATTGTGCTGTATACCCCGTTACAAACATTACCACAATGGCACTCACAACAATGACCAGCACAACCTTCATTCCCTGCACACCAAATAAGGCATGATAATCAATAACACCAATGGCAGATGGAATAAAGAATAATAAGAGTTCACTTAATAGTACGGCTGCTCCTAATTCAATCCATTCAAGCTTGATTATATGAAACTGTAACAGTAAAAATAATAGGACAAGTCCTATTATACTCCCTGGAATCGGCAAGTGAAGTAGGCGTGCAATAGTATTTCCGATTAATAATAGGATATAAAGATAGCCGATTTGCACGATACTTTTGACGATTTTCATGGTCATCCTTCTCTCATTTTTTTCTCTGCCTCAACAGTCAGGAAAACACGATTCGAATGATAAGAAGGTTGATTCACTGACTGTCAAAGCGTTCGTCTAACAGACAATCGCGGGTAAGATGGTTGTTAAACTTTATGCTACTATACTTTACACCTATTTACGTTCCCTGTAAAACAGAAAAAGAACCTAGTGTCTAAAAAACACTAAATTCTTTCTGTGGGGAATATAAAGCAGTTAAAAATCTTCTATTAGATTTTTATGGTCATCGTCTTAACAATCATATTGGGGGTTTCTAGAAATAAGTATAGTGCCCAAATATGAATGTAACATGTTGTTCATGTAAAGGATTTGTTAATTTTTCGGAATCATGACAATCATTTTAGTTCCTATGCCGACTTCACTCTCTACTTGAATTCGGCCATGATGCGCCTCGACTAAATGCTTAACAATCGCTAAGCCTAAGCCTGTTCCACCAGAATTACGACTTCTCGCTCGATCCACCCGATAAAATCTTTCAAAAACGCGCGCTATTTCATGTTTTTCAATACCAATTCCTTGATCCTCTATTTCGATAATGCCATGTGTTTTATTTTCCTTTAATCGAATAGAAACAGTCGTGTTTTCAGGTGAATATGTAATCGCATTGGTAATTAAATTCGTCACAATCTGAATGATACGATTGGCATCCCCCATAACCTGGACATCTCGTTCGATATCCACCTGGAAGCTCATATTTTTTTCATCCAATCGCGGAGCTGTCAATTCTGCTCCACGAATTAGAACATCCTGTAAGCCCATCGGCATAATATTGACAGTAAAACCATGCTGCTCGATCTTTGAGAGCTCTAGTAAATCTTGAATCAGCATTTGAAGTCGATTACTTTCTTTATATATAATCTCCAAAAAGGAAATCAGCATTTTTTCGTCTTTATAGGCCCCATCCAATAAAGTTTCTGAAAAGCCTTTAATAGATGTAATAGGTGTGCGTAATTCATGTGATACATTCGCAACAAAGTCTTTCCGAATTTGTTCTAATCGAACTAGTTCCGTTATATCATGCATAACGATAACAACGCCTAGCCATCGTCCGTGGTCCCCGATGACCGGTGCCCCATAAACTTCTTTGTTATAAAGTTCTTGCTGTACTTCCATTTTAATTTGTTGTCGATAAGGCATTTCTGTCAGAAAAACATGATCGATAAATTGTTCTAATGATTTAGGTAAGCCTATTGTACGAAAAACCTTTCCTTGTACATCATCAAGCTGCATTCCAAAGCGCTCCAGAAATACTCGATTTACAATGGAAATATTCCCCTCACGACCAATCATCATAAGGGAGCTCCCCATATTTTCAATTAAGGTTTTCAGTCTTTCTTCCTCTACTTCACGTATCGTTGTAATATCTTGCAAATTCCGTGCCAATATGTTTATGGAATGACTCAGTGGTATCATCCGTTCATGCTCATTTTCTTGAGCACGTGCACGATAGTTACCCTTTGCAAGCTCAAGGGCAGTGTCTGTCACATTATCAATCGGTGCAGTAAAGTTACGTATCATATAACGACTTATAATTGCTATTAATATCAACGTGATGGTAAAGAGAATAGCCAGTACTCCGTAAAGGCGAGCACGCACATAGTTCAATAAGGATTCGTCTCGTTCCATAGCCTGAGCTGCGTACAAAGCTTCCTGATCTTCCTTCGTTAAATCCATTTTGCGTTCATCGATTACTTGGTCCATTGATGTCCGTATCTCAGTGGTTGCTTGCTCGTTATATTGCTCGATATAAACAGGAAAAAGCTGACCTATAACAATCATTAGGACAGCTAGTATCGTTCCAAGTAAAAGCATGAATGTCAAGAATAAGCGGTTGCTCATCGATTTCATGTCGTTTTCGGCTCCTCAAATTTATAACCAAGACCTCTAATTGTTTTTATAAACATCGGCTTACGGCTATTTTCTTCAATTTTATCGCGAAGGTGGCTAATGTGTACATCCACAATTCGAGTATCGCCAGCAAAATCATATTTCCATACAGCACTTAATAGCTGATCACGTGTTAATACACGATTTTTATTTTCAAGTAAATAGATGAGTAGCTCAAACTCTTTTGGTGTAAATTCCAGTGCCTCATCCTGTAAAAATACTTCAAATCGCTCTGGGTACACTCGCAATTGTCCAAACTCATACATTTTTTCCTGCGCCTCATCCTTATCATCTGCGACAACATTTTGCGTGAAACGTCTTAATACAGCCTTGACACGCGCTAAAACTTCACGAGGACTAAAAGGCTTTGTCATGTAATCATCTGCTCCCAACTCAAGACCAAGAACTTTATCAAATTCGTCATCTTTAGCAGTTAGCATAATAATTGGCGTATTCATACGTTGTTGTCGTATTTGTTTACAGACCTCCATGCCATCTAGTTTTGGAAGCATCAAATCTAAAAGAATTAAATTTGGCTGTAAGTCGATTGCTTTTTCAAGCCCTTCCTGACCATCAGCAGCCGTTTCCACTACATAGCCTGCCTGTTCTAAATTATATTTCAATAATGTTGCAATCGAAAATTCATCTTCAATTACTAAAATCGTTTTTGTCATGTCTAATGCCTCCGTTAGTGATTTGAAACCCCCATTTCAAATCTCAAGACGTCTATAGCGCAAGTGGTGGAGTCACAAGCAATAAACCTTCAATTACAAGCTGCTTCTGCTCATTATATGAGTGGACAGATACAGTGATGGTATTGTCATATTTATTGATTGCTGTAACCTCTAATAGCGTATCGAACAATTCATAATGATAGAGAGGTCCTAAATATTTCAAATGTTGCTCAATAATTCGTGCACCTGGTCCTGGAATATACTTTGACACAGCTGATGTAATAATACCATTTAACATAATTGTCGGCACAATTGGCTTTTGAAAAGGTGTCATAGCCGCATAATCATGTTGAATATAAAGCGGGTTACTATCGTTTGTAAGGCCTAAATAAAGCAATAGATCCCTATCTTCAATTTTTTCAGTGATATGGATTTTCTCGCCAACTGTAATTTCATCGATTGTGAGACCAAGTTTACTATTTTTTTGAAGCAAAGATACGCCAACCCCTTTTCTATCATACTACATTCATAGTATCAATTTTATGCTAAAAGTACAATGAAAAGCAGAAGAACCTTACCTTTCTCAACCCTGGAAACATAAAAAAACGAGCAGGAACATTCCCTACTCGTTTTAAGACTTAGACTGATATTCTACACTAAAATTTTCATCACATTACGAACTGCTTCTGCCGATTGATCTAAAGCTGCTTTTTCTTTGTCCGTTAATTCTAGCTCAAAGATTTTTTCAATACCGTTTTCGCCAAGTAATGTAGGAACACCTAAGTATAAATCATGATAGCCGTACTCGCCTTCTAAATAAGCAATAGATGGTAAAATACGTTTTTGGTCTTTTACAATAGCTTCAGCCATCTCTATTAGTGCCGCAGCAGGCGCATAATAGGCAGAGCCGTTACCAAGTAAGTTGACAATTTCTGCTCCACCATTACGCGTTCGGTCAACAATTTCTTCTAAACGTTCAGCAGAAATAAGTGTTTCTAACGGAATACCACCAGCAAATGAATAACGTGTTAACGGTACCATTGTGTCACCGTGACCACCTAATACAAAACCAGTAATATCTTTCACTGAAATCTTAAGTTCTTCTGCCACAAATGCACAGAAACGAGCCGTATCAAGAACACCTGATTGACCAATTACACGGTTTTTAGGGAAGCCAGTTTCTTTGTATACTGTGTATGTCATGGCATCAACTGGGTTTGTCAGTACAAGGATTGTAGCATTTGGTGAATGCGTAGCAATCTCTTTTGAAACAGTTTTCATAACACTCTGATTGATTTGAACAAGGTCATCACGGCTCATACCTGGTTTACGTGCAACACCAGCGGTAATGATCACTACGTCAGAATTCGCCGTATCTGCATAATTGGAAGTACCTTGCACATAAGAGTCAAACCCTTGTATTGGTGCTGCCTCCCACATATCTAGCGCCTTACCCTTTGTTGGGTTTTCTGCTTGTGGAATATCCACTAATACGACGTCACCAAGTTCTTTCTGAGCTGCTAAAAATGCTGCAGTAGCGCCTGTAAAACCGCCACCGATAACTGAGATTTTTTTTCGTTTCAGAGACATTTGAATACGCTCCTTTAAAATTAGGTTATATATTTTAAAAGAGGGAGGAGACTTCCATCTCACTCCCTCAATTAAACAAGTTTATCGTAAATATTCAATTAAAATTTACTGTCACCCTAATTATATCGGCAGAAAAAAGCATCCGCTTTAGCGATAAATTCTATTGTAGAATAGAAAATTATAGGTTTTTGATTAACTCATTAGCGAATTCTGAACATTTCACTTCTGTAGCGCCGTCCATTAAACGTGCGAAGTCATAAGTAACAACTTTAGAAGAAATTGTTTTCTCAACAGATTGAGTGATCATGTCAGCAGCTTC
>NZ_DJAU01000046.1:0-5615 GCF_002429725.1 Lysinibacillus sp. UBA5994
GCCATCATCACTAGACTTTGTTATGTATCTTGTTTTGAAGTTGTTTACCTGTCCTTCAAGACAAGAATTATTGTATAACGTTTTCTAACATTGTGCAATACTTTTTTATAAAAAAAAGAAATTATTACTTTTTAAAGATATTTTTGTTAAGTAAGAGAAAATATTGCCCTGCAAAATATTATAGCAATTGTTGGTTCAAAAGAAAACAATTATTTTATTTGGCCGATATTATTAGCTTATAATCTATTTCACTACAAGTGAAGAATATAGATAATCCTTCACTCGTCTTTTCGTTAAATATTTGAAAGCTCTATTTTTAATTTTACAATATCCTCAAGTGTAGTGGAAGGTCCAAAAGATATTCTAAAAAATTGGCGTGCCGCTTCCAAAGAGAACCCCATTGATAGAATAGCCTTTGTTCCCGATTCACTATGAATATCACATGCACTACCTGTAGAGATACAGATTCCCGCCTCATTTAACTTTAAAAGAACATATTGCCCCTCTACTTTTTCCATCATTACCCCACAAATATTAGGTAGTTGCTGTTTACACTCAACGAGCTGACATTTTTCAGGTAAATTATTTTCAAAATAATTTCTTAGCGTTTCATAATGTTGCAATTCATATTGATAGTTTTCAATTGCCGCGGCAAAGGCCACGATTGCAGGAGTATCTAATGTCCCCCCTCTAAGACCCCTCTCATGTGTCAAACCTGGTGTTAATGCAGGTACTCTGATTGCAGGGTTCAGATATATAGCACCACAGCCCTTTGGTCCGCCTATTTTATGAGCCGAGATGGTAATCGCATCTGCCCCTTGTGGTATAGCTAGTTTGCCAAATGATTGTACACAATCAACATGACAGAATATATTTGATTTTCTTGCCATCTTTACGATTTTCTCTACAGGCTGGATTGAACCAATTTCAGAATTGACATGTTGAATGGTAATCAAAGCAGTCTCTTCCCGGATTGCTTGTTGCAATTGCCCCAGATCAACACAACCATCCTTCTGCAAAGGTAATTTTGTTACAGTAAAGCCCTTTTTCTCAAGTGTATTCAAAGCCGCATGCACTGACGTATGCTCAGCTTGAGATGAAATAATGTGTTTTCCTTTTTTTGAGGCTAGCGCTAACGACAAGATGGCTATGAGATTTCCTTCTGTTCCACTACCCGTAAAAATTACGCCATCACTAGTTACACCTAGGGCTTGGGCTACAACCTCCCTTGATTGCTGGACAAAATAAAAAGCTTGTCCCCCTAAATCATGCAAACTCGCACTATTTCCATAATACCGTTGTGCCACCTCTACATATGCCTCAAGAGATTCCCTCATCATAGGTGATGTTGCAGCATAATCCATATAAATCATCGTCTTCTTCCTCTCTTGTTCATCAGGTCTTGTTTTCTTTTATATTTTATGTAAAGATAAGTGTCAAGACAACTGTAAAGAAGGTATAACTATGGATGTAAAGACAGACGTCCTTATAATTGGTAGTGGTATTGCTGCACTTCAGGCTGCTTTAGTGCTTGAAAAACATTTTCAAATACAAATTGTTACAAAATCATCTATATATATGAGTAGTTCTTATCGTGCACAAGGTGGGATTGCTGCTGTTACCAGTGAGGAGGATCATATTCAACATCATATTGCTGATACATTGAAAGCTGGAGAGTATCATCATGAGAAAAGGCATGTTAAAACACTTATAAAAGATGGCACTGAGATTATGCAAAACTATCTAAAGGATGGCCTCCCTGTTGATCGGCAGGTCGATGGAAAACCTGCTCTAGGACTTGAAGGAGCACATAGTCATCATCGTATTCTACATGCAGGTGGTGATCGTACTGGTCAGATTTTCATAGATTACTTGCTTCATAAACTTTCGCCCAAAACAAAGATCAATTGCTATGAAATGGCTTATGAGCTTTTACGGAATACAGATGGTGACTGTGTAGGAGTGCTAACTAAAGGAGAAAAAGGTACAAAACGTTATTTGGCTCATCATGTTATTTTAGCGACAGGTGGCGCAGGTGCCCTTTATTCAAGTACATCTAATTTTCCAACTAATACAGGGGATGGGATCGCATTAGCATTTCGAGCAGGCGCTGCCATTAGTGATATGGAATTTATGCAATTTCACCCGAGTCTTCTGTGGTGTAAAAATGAAGCAAAGGGATTAGTTTCTGAAGCTGTCAGAGGGGCTGGTGGTATTTTTGTTAATGCCCAGCATCAGCCCATTATGACAGGTTTACATGCTCAACTTGACCTAGCACCAAGACATATTACTGCACTTGCCCTATTTACAAAACGTGCAGCGGGTGAAGAAACGTTTATTGATATCACTAACATTCAAGACTTTGAAGCAAAGTTTCCAACAATTGCTCAGCTGTGCCATGTTCATCACGTTCATTTACAAGATGGTCTAATCCCCGTGGCTCCAGGAAGTCATTTCTTGATGGGTGGTGTTATTGCTGATGACAAAGGAAGTACTACTATACCGAACTTATATGCAGTCGGTGAGGTTGCCTGTACAGGCGTACATGGTGCGAATCGTTTAGCAAGTAACTCCCTATTGGAAGGTATTACATTTGGTCAAAAAATGGCGCAGTTCATTATTCAAAAAGGGTGTCATCAAAAAAACTTTTTACTGGAAAAGCATCAATGTCCTGATAAAATGCCACCTTTATTTAGCAAACCCCAATTACAGCAACACATGATGCAGTTCCTAGGTATTGTTAGAAATATTGATGACTTGCAGCATTTTGTAAAGCAACTACCCTCCTTGCAATCACTTATTCAAGTTAATTTAAAGGGTCTAGAACTAGCTGAGTTGGAATTATTTATGATGCATGTAGTCGCCACATTAATGGCACATGCAGCAATTACTCGAACGGAAACAAGAGGAGCTCATATTCGGAAGGATAAATCCGAAATGAAATCACAATGGGCAAGTCGATGGATTATTTTTTCGCAAGGACAAATGAAAGTGAGGAATTCATTGTATGAATATCATCAAACTTGAGGAAATGCTCAAGCAATTTTTTAATGAGGATTTAGGAGATGGAGATTTATCGAGTGAATTTATCTTTTCAGCCGAACAACAGGGAGCTTTTTCTTTTTACGCGAAAGAAAGCGGAATTTTTTGTGGGGCTAACATTATTGAGCATGGCTTTCTCTTACTCGATCGATCAATCGAAGTCAATCTTCATACAAAAGATGGAGAGATGGTGAAGTCAGGTGATGTACTCGCTGTGATTAAAGGTCCCTTACAAAAATTATTAATCGGTGAGCGTGTCATTTTAAATCTTATTCAACGTATGTCTGCTATTGCAACGGCTGCCCATCTTGCCGTTCAAGAAACAGTAGGTACTCACGCAAAAATATGTGATACGCGTAAAACACTACCTGGACTGCGTATGTTAGATAAATATGCTGTTCGAATTGGTGGTGCTTTTAATCATCGTAATGGCCTGTACGACGCAATTATGCTAAAGGACAATCATATTGCCTTTGCTGGTAGCATTACAAAGGCAGTTCAGACCGCTAGAGCGAAAGTCGGTCATACCGTAAAAATTGAAGTTGAAATTGAATCAAAAGAACAATTAGAAGAAGCTATCAACGCAGGAGCAGATATTATTATGTTTGATAACCGTAGCCCAGAAGAAATCCGTGCATGGCTTCCCATTGTTCCTCCCACTATTGCGACTGAAGCATCTGGGGGCATCACACTTGAAAATTTAAAGGCTTATGCCCAAACGGGTATTCAATGGATTTCACTTGGCTCCTTAACACATTCAGTTAAAGCTTTTGATATTAGTGCACTCGTTCAAATGAAAGGAGATCATTCCCTTGTCCATCACTAGTTTATTACAACAGACGACATTACTCCCAGAGCATTATCGGGCACTATCTGTAAAGGAAATGGAATCTCGTATTTTATCAATAAAGAAAAAATTAGGTTCTAAATTATTTATTCCTGGCCACCATTATCAAAAAGATGAAGTCATTCAATTTGCAGATTCAACTGGGGATTCTTTACAGTTAGCTCAATTATCCGCAGCAAATAAGGAAGCTGAACACATCGTATTTTGCGGTGTACATTTTATGGCAGAAACTGCTGATATGCTGACAACGAAACAGCAACATGTCTATTTACCAGATATGCGCGCTGGTTGTTCAATGGCTGATATGGCTGATATTTATCAAACTGAACAAGCATGGCCAATTCTTCAAGAACTCTTTGGTGATACGATTATTCCTCTAACCTATGTTAACTCAACTGCGGCTATTAAAGCCTTTACTGGAAGACATGGTGGTGCTTGTGTCACTTCATCGAATGCAAAGGAACTTGTTCAATGGGCTTTTACCCAAAAACAGCGTATCTTCTTTTTACCTGACCAACATTTAGGAAGAAATACTGCCTATGATTTAGGTATACCTCTTGAAAATATGGCTGTTTGGAATCCACATAAGAACTTGCTCGAAACAAAAGAGCCACTTGAAAATATCCAGGTTATTCTTTGGAAGGGTCACTGCTCTGTGCACGAAGGTTTTACTGTTCAACATACAGAGGTTATTCGCAAAGAACACCCGACTATGAGGATAATTGTTCACCCTGAGTGCAGCCGTGAAGTGGTTGCAGCGGCTGATGATGCAGGCTCCACAAAATACATTATTGATACAATCAATCGAGCTCCAAGCGGATCTGCATGGGCAATTGGAACAGAAATGAACCTTGTCAATCGCATTATTAAGCAGCATCCTGATAAACATATTGTCTCCTTAAACGAAAACTTTTGTCCTTGTTTAACAATGAATCGAATTGACCTTCCACATTTGTTATGGAGCTTAGAAAGTATTGAGCAAGGTCAACCTCATAACCGTATACAAGTAGATGAACATACTACCGCTGAAGCACTTAGTTCACTTGAAAGAATGCTAGCCAGAGGATAAATAGTTAAAACTTTTTAAACAGAAAGGTTGAAGATATAACCTTTCTGTTTTTGTTGACATAACGCCTACTTCTAATAGTGCTAATGGCTTCCATTTGCGCCCCGCTTTGCTATAATTGACACGACTTTATGCTCCATGATACTGTCAATTTGGAGGTGATACTAAATGGCTTTTCAATCGAAAAATATCTTTATCAATTTACCAGTACAAGATCTAAACAAATCTATCAGTTTTTTTAAGGAATTAGGTTTTGAGTTCAATCAACAATTCAGTGATGAAACAACAGCCTCAATGATTATTAGTGAAAATATCTTCGTATTAATAATGGTTGAAGAACGATTTAAAGGATTTAGTAAAAAAGAAGTTACAGATACTACTACTTCTGCAGAAGCAATCTTATGTCTCTCTGCTGAAAACCGAGAACAAGTAGATCAACTAGTGAATAAGGCACTTGCCTCTGGTGGTAAACCTTATAGTGAACCACAAGATCACGGATTTATGTATGGTTGGGGTTTTCAAGATGTAGATGGGCATATCTGGGAAGTAGTTTATATGGATGAAAATGCATTGAATCAAGAGTAAATTTTGTATCTATGAATATCAAAAAACAGTAGATGTAATTGCATCTACTGTTTCTAGTATGACCCGTACGGGATT
>NZ_DJAU01000044.1:0-50984 GCF_002429725.1 Lysinibacillus sp. UBA5994
CAAACGTCGTAAAAAAGTATTGAAATTAGCTAAAGGTTACTATGGTTCAAAACATACATTATACAAAGTTGCTAACCAAGCAGTAATGAAATCAGGTCAATATGCATACCGTGACCGTCGTCAGAAAAAACGTGATTTCCGTAAATTATGGATCACTCGTATCAACGCAGCTGCTCGTATGAACGGTCTTTCTTATAGCCGTTTAATGCACGGTTTAAAAGTTGCTGGTATTGAAGTTAACCGTAAAATGTTAGCTGACCTTGCAGTAACTGATGCTGCAGCATTTACTCAATTAGCAGACGCTGCTAAAAAAGCAGTAGCTAAATAATAGCTGACAACATTCACTATTATTTCTGCACCGAAAGCTTAGCTACAGGTGTGAAATATCATAAGTGCAATAAAAAGACTGATGGGTTTTTCCATCAGTCTTTTTTGTGTTAGATTAATAGTATCACGGTTTTAAAGGAGTAAGAAATGGGACAAGCATTATTAGCTTATATGAGCATTGTATCAATTGTATTGCTCATTTTAATGGGGATGGATAAATCACGCGCAAAGAATCATGAATGGCGTATAGCAGAGCGTACATTATTTACACTAGCCATAGCAGGAGGGGCAGCTGGGGGTGTATTGGGTATGTATTTATTCCGCCACAAAACACGTCATAATCGTTTTGCATTTGGTTTTCCCCTACTTGCAGCCATACAAATTTTTATCATTGTGCAACTCTGGACATAAATGAGAATAATTAAAACACATCCTCATGATGAGGATGTGTTTCGCATAAGCTGTTCAATGGGCTGCTTCCAATTGATTTTGGCGCTTGGATAGTTCAATAATATTTCTTGCTGCAAATATTCAAAGTCGCTTTTGCTGAAGCCTTGTAATGTGGCAGCATCACGCGCACCGACGAAAATGGTTACAACCTCAAATGCATCCTCTGTTGTGCCTAGGTATTTTTCACCTTCAAAAAGAGCACCCTTATAGGAAATAAAGAAATTTTTTCGGACATTTTTAACGTCATCATAGAAATAATACTGGCCTTTTTCATAGGCTTCATCAAGTTTGCGTTTAGGATCAGTTATATAACGAATCGCTTTGTAAAATACATAAATAATAAGCGCTATTACAGCAAGTCGAATTAGTAACGGCAACATGTTTAAATTTCCCCCTTGAAGAAAGGTTATTCTTTCCTATACGGTTAGAAGGGTCAAATAGTTTCACTTTTTATAAAAAATTTTTTAGAAATTTAGGAGAAAAAAATGAATTTACAACAATTGTTTACCATGCAAAAAGAGCTTGATGATTTTATCGAGCAAACACAAAATATTCAGCAAGATGTGTTTCAGGAAAAGGGCTTAGCCTTACTAGTGGAACTAGCTGAGCTTGCTAATGAAACACGTTGCTTTAAATTTTGGAGCACAAAGGGACCATCAGCACGTGAAGTCATTTTAGAAGAATATGTAGATTCGATTCATTTTATCTTATCTCTTGGCTTATTAAAGGGCTATACATCGATTGACATGTGGCCTTTTGTAGAAGAGATGAAGGATTTAACGGCTACTTTTTTAGAAACACAAAGTGTTATTTTAGCATTTATTCATCAACCTACAGAGGAGCGTTATTTAGCTATTTGGCAATACTATGGATTAATAGCGTATAATCTCGGTTTTACATTTGAGGATGTAGTTGGTGCTTATCTTGAAAAAAATCAAGAAAATTATCATCGGCAGCGTTCAGGTTATTAAATTAAGAAATACACCAATTTTCAGACGATTAAGCTAGGAATATTTCGGTAAACGAAGTATAATAAAATAGATACAAGAAGTAGGAGGCAAAAGGATGACACAACTAGATCCAACATTACAAATGTTTAAAGATTTAACAGATGCGAATGGTATCGCAGGTAATGAACGTGCACCGCGTGAGGTCATGAAAAAATACATCGCACCATATGCAGATACTGTAGAAACAGATAACTTAGGTAGTGTCATTGCTAAAAAAGTTGGCGATGAAAACGGTCCTAAAATTGTTGTAGCAGGACATTTAGATGAAGTAGGCTTCATGGTTACACAAATTGATGACAAAGGCTTTATCAAATTCCAAACAGTGGGTGGCTGGTGGAGCCAAGTTATGCTTGCACAGCGTGTAACGATTACTACACGTAAGGGCGATGAAGTGATTGGGGTTATTGGTTCAAAGCCACCTCATATTTTACCTGCGGATGTACGTAATAAGGTAGTAGACATTAAAGATATGTTTATTGATATTGGTGCAGCTTCTAAAGATGAAGTACTTGAGTGGGGCGTACGTCCTGGCGATATGGTAACACCGTACTTTGAATTTAATGTAATGAAAAATGATAAGTATCTATTAGCTAAAGCTTGGGATAACCGTATCGGCTGTGCAATCGCGATTGATGTTATGAAAGCGTTACAAAATGAAAAGCACCCTAATATTCTTTATTCTGTAGGGAATGTACAAGAAGAAGTTGGACTTCGCGGTGCAAAAACTGCTACACATAAAATCCAACCAGATATTGGATTTGCAGTGGACGTAGGTGTAGCAGGAGATACTCCTGGAGTTACAGCAAAAGAATCAACGAGTAAGATGGGTGCAGGCCCTCAAATCGTTGTGTATGATGCATCTATGGTTTCACATCGTGGCTTACGTGAATTCGTATTAGATGTAGCAGATGAGCACAATATTCCATATCAATTTGAAGCGATGGCTGGCGGTGGTACAGATGCTGGCTCCATCCACGTAACAGCAAATGGTGTACCAGCACTATCAATCGGTATTGCAACACGCTATATTCATTCACATGCAGGTATCCTACATCGTGATGATTATGATAATGCCGTTAAATTAATGGTAGAAGTCATTAAAAAATTAGACCGTGATGCAGTCAATAAAATTACTTTTGACTGATACTGCTAAAAAGATATAGCATGATTTTGCCTTCTAACAAAATGTTAGGAGGCTTTTTTATCATTCCAAGACAATTAGACTTGCTAATATGAATAGTAATTATAAACACAAGTCCCATTCTTATTAGTGAGTAAGACTCTTATAGAAATCAAAATATAGAGAAGTATTAATTTGTAGGTTAATGGAAAATATCTGCAAGTAAATTGATTGTTGCTGTGCTGAGCAACAGCCCATTTTCGCTATAAAGAATTTTGCAAGAGCTGTAGAATATTTTTCCCCATTTCAAGAGGGTTTGTTGCTAGTATAGAGGATCGATAATTGGATAGAATCACGACACCTGTTTGCTGTTTTTTATTAAATCCTAGATAACTAGAGAAGCCTTTCGTTGATCCGTTATGCCAAATAATATCGTCTTCAAGTACCCATCCTAATCCGATCCTTACATCTTTTGAAATAGTATGAGTAGCTTGATGTGTTAATAGATAGCCTGAATTTTGATTGCCAATGTGTATTTTTAAAAATTTTAATAAATCATCAACAGTGGATCGTATAGCGCCAGCTGCCATAAATTCATTCATTTCAAGTGGGGGCTTGTTATGTCCCCGAACAGAATATCCCTTCAATACGGTATTTTCTTTAGAGGGGGGGATAGAAATAAAGGTATTCGTTAAATTTAAAGGTTCTACGATTCTACGAGTAATGGCTGTTTCAAAGTCAGTGTGAAGTTCATTTGCTAATAAATATCCTAAAAGGCCCATTCCTACATTAGAATATCTAAACTTAACTTTAGGCTCCTGGGTATGGGTTTTAAAATACTGTATTACCTCATTCAATGAGTAGGGACAAAAGGGGTCACGAGGCGTTTGGCTATCAAAAAGATTATAGATGTTCTTCAGTACACCAATTCCCGGTAGACCAGATGTGTGATTTGCCAAATGCCTCAAAGTTACAGGGTGATTATCGGGAATTTCAGAAAAGTATTTGGCGATAGAATCTTCTATCTTCACGATTCCTTCTTGAATCATTTCCCCAAACATGGATGTTGTTAAAACTTTAGAGATTGACCCAATTTCATAGACATAGGGTTTTTTATCATATGTGACATTTGAGCCGTTGAATATAAAAGCAGCATCTAGATTACGACAAATAACACCAATGGATAGGATTACATTCGGACGAGTCTTTACGTAAGGATAAGCAATTTTAAAAATATCCTTTTTTAAATCATTTAAATCCACAAATATTCCTCCTTTTCAATCTCTAATTTTTTTGATCGCTAGAGACGATAGCATGGAGTTTCGTGTATATTTCTTTTAATTGCAGTAAATCCTCTTTAGAGAGCTGTGAATAGTATTTATTGATAATGGCTAGTTCAATTTCTTCCTGTTTTTGAAAATAATCAAAGCCCCGCGTATCTAACTCGATGATGATCTCTCTACGGTCCTTTTGATTTATGGTTCTTTTTATAAAGCTCTCCTGTTCTAATCTTCCTACTAATTGACTTACAGCACTAGCAGATGTCCCCATCAACTTTGCTAATTCGAAGGTTTGCAAAGGGCCATGTGTTTGAAGAAGACTTAAAAATAGTGCCTGCTTTGTAGTTAATGTTTCATCTAATAGGGTGGAGAATTCTTCTGTTAGCATCACATTTGTTTCATATTCTACTTGGTTCAGCTCTTTGACCAGCTGTATCAGCTCTTTTTCCATTTTTTCACCGCCTCAATAGTTAATGCATATTAATTATAAATATATATAAACTATAATGCAATTATTTAAGAATATGAATGTTTAGTAAAAAAGAAAATATGTATAAATATTCGCTTTGACGAATTTTTGACACATTTAATAACAAATGAATAATAATTAAGATTAATTATAAAAATTCAGTTGATTTTATATTTATGCATGTTATACTAATTTCAACAGCAACGATATAAGGAGCGAAGGCTATGAAATTACTCGAAGAAGTACAGTTAAAGTTAGTGTCTAGTTTAAAGGGAAAAGATTTACTAACTTTGCTAGACTATACAAGTCAAGAGGTCCAGGATCTTATTGAATTAGCAACACAGCTTAAGATGATTACAAAAGAGGGGAAATGTCCAAGATTACTAGAAGGTAAAACGCTTGGCATGATTTTCGAAAAACATTCAACTCGTACTCGTATTTCATTTGAAGTTGGTATGAATCAATTAGGTGGGAAAAGCATGTTTATGCATGCGCGTGATTTGCAAATTGGTCGTGGTGAATCAATTTACGATACAGCGCATGTATTATCTGGCTATTTAGATGGCATTATGATTCGCGCAAACTCTCACAAAATGGTAAAAGAGCTTGCAGAGCATGCAGCAATCCCTGTCATCAATGGATTAACGGATATTTATCATCCTTGCCAGGCATTAGCTGATTTAGAGACGATTGCAGAAAATAAAGGCATGTTAAAAGGACTTAAAATTGCCTATGTAGGTGATGGCAACAATGTAGCACACTCACTCGTAGTAGCTTCAGCACACGTTGGCATGAATGTAGCTGTTGCGACACCTGTAGGGTATGAATGTGATGGGGAAGTCATCGCTAAAGCACAGGCCATTGCGGCAGCAAATGGCAGTACGATTATGATCACGAATGATCCTGTTGAAGCAGTATTAAATGCAGATGTCGTCTATGCTGATGTTTGGACATCTATGGGTCAAGAGGAAGAAACAGCAAAACGTTTACAAGATTTTGCTGGTTATCAAATTAATGATGAGCTAGTAGCCTATGCAAAACCAAATTATATGTTCTTACATTGCTTACCAGCACATCGTGAGGAAGAGGTTGCGACTTCAGTTATTGACGGACCTAATTCTTACATCTTTGAGCAAGCCGAAAATAGATTGCATGCTCAAAAAGCTGTATTAGCATCGATTTTAGCTTAAATTGAGACATATGCTTTCTCGAGTTGAGAAGTACGATAGATAGAGTTTACATGGACAACAGAGGGTGTTCATGTGAATAACATAAAAGTGGTAGGCAGACAGAGGGATGTTCACCACGTGCGATGTTTGTTGTCAAGATGGATGGCTACATCGCTACATAGTAAAGTAACCTGGGAGACGCTGGGTTACTTTTTTTCTTTGTCAAAAATATAAAACATAGTTTTCTTATAAGTTATAGAGAATATAAGGAATTATTTATATAATAGGTTAAATAAGTAATGAAGGAGTGAACTCCTCGTGAATATAGACCATATCGAGGCATTTTTATATGTTGTCCATTACAAAAGTATCCATAAAGCAGCCAATGCATTATTTCTTTCACAGCCGACTGTAACTGCACGTATTAAGTCATTAGAACGAGAGCTAGGTGTTGAGTTATTTTACCGAGATGGAAGAAGTGTGAGCGTATCAGAGAAAGGGAAAGATTTTTTACCATTTGCCACGCAAATTGTGCAAACATTTCAGCAAGGAAAGAAGCAATTAGAAGAAACGCAGGAGACCGATGAGGTATGTATTGGTGCAAACGGTGTAACAGCCCAGTATTTTTTAGCCTATGCATTGCCTAAATGGAAAGAGCAATTTCCTTATTTGCGTTTTCAATTATTTACAGGTTCCACAACAAACATTTTAGAAAAGCTACAAAGCCACCAAATTCATCTAGGCTTTATTCAATATGTACATGGGGATGACATTGAGAACGAGCTTTTATTGAACAATACTGTGAAACTTGTCAAACACCGTGATCACCCATTACAACTAAATGAACTTATTCAAGCAAAAGAATTAGCTCAGCAGAAAATGGTGTTTTTTGAATGTGGCGCGTTTGATTGGAATTATGTGCATAAAATGTTCGAGGTAGAGGGAGTAGCAGCCAATATTGAGGTACGAACAGATCATTTAGAAGTTGCCAAAGAGTTTATTCGGACAAAAGACTATCTAAGCTTTTTACCACATCTATGCATTAAAAAGGAACTGGAAAGCGGTGAATTTGTGGAGATAGACGTTACGCATTTGCTGGATATGAATCAACATATATTTTTAACCTATAAAGAGAAAGAGACGTTGCCATCAGCCTTTTGGCAGACAATTTGTGAAACAGCTAAGCATTTTGAAAGCATAGGAGACACGTATTGATAAAAAATTTTATCACCACATAAAATTTTTTCTATTACTGTACCTATTGCATATCGTCTAAAGGAAGGGTAATATCATTCTCAATCCAACAAAACATACTTAACCACTATGTTTAGTAAAATAAAGATTGAGGAGGAATTGACATGGCTAGACAGGATAAAATTCGATTTGGAGCAATTATTCATGGGGTAGGAGGAAATATTTCTGGTTGGCGTCATCCAAAGGTGGCGAGCAATCAAAGTGTAAGCTTACCTTTCTATATTCAGCAGGCTCAGAAAGCAGAGCAGGGAAAATTTGATGTAGCATTTATTGCGGATGGTTTATTTATTAACGAAAAATCCATCCCTCATTTTTTAAATCGATTTGAACCTATTACAATCTTATCGGCTTTAGCAGTAGCGACGAAAAACATTGGGTTAGTTGGAACAGTCTCAACTTCCTATAGCGAACCATTTACAGTAGCACGCCAATTCGCTTCATTAGATCATATTAGTGCTGGGCGTGCTGGATGGAATGTTGTAACGACACCATTAGAAAGTACTGCTTTGAACTATAACAAAACAATCGACCAACATCCTAGCCATGCAGAACGCTATCTCATTGCGGAAGAATACTTAGAGGTTGTCCAAGGCTTATGGGACTCGTGGGATGATGATGCGTTTATTGCAGATGTCGACAAAGATCAATTTTTTGATCCAGAAAAATTACACACATTACATCATAAAGGGCGATATTTTTCAGTCCAAGGACCACTCAATATTGGTCGAACAAAGCAAGGCCAGCCCGTTATTTTCCAGGCTGGGTCGTCTGATGCAGGCATTCGATTAGCTGCAAAAGATGCAGATGCCATTTTCACACATGGGGCATCTATTGAAGAGGCACAGAAATTTTACTCGAGAGTAAAAAAAGAGGTGGCAACATTTGGACGAAATCCCGAAGAAGTAAAGATTTTTCCAGGTATATCACCAATTATTGGCGATACGGTGGAGGAAGCAGAGGCGAAATATCAAGAAATTGTTGAGTTAGTTTCCATAGACCGTGCTCTTGCTTATCTTGGACGTTACTTCGACCATCATGATTTTACCCAATACGATGTGGATGCACCGTTTCCTGATCTAGGGGATATTGGAGCGAATAGCTTTAGAAGCACAACCGATTATATTAAACGTTATGCTAAGCAGGAGGGTCTGACATTACGTCAAGTCGCTTTACGCGAGGCGACACCAAAAACAGCCTTTTTTGGGACAGCTGAGCAAGTAGCAGATCTTGTACAAGAATGGTTTGAAAAGGAAGCAGCAGATGGTTTTATTATTGGCGTGACATTACCTAGTGCTCTTGAAGATTTTGTTGATAAAGTAGTGCCAATTTTACAAGCAAGAGGGCTATATCGTAAAGATTATGAGGCAGATACTTTGCGTGGGAATTTAGGTTTACCATTCAAGGAAAGTCGCTATGTTAAACAGTCTGTCTAAAAACCTAGTAAATTTATTTGAATAAAAGAAATTAGGAGGGGTTGTATGAGTTATACATTAGGCATATTAGATCAAAGCCCTATTATTGAAGGAGCAAGCAATGAACAAACATTACAAAAAACGGTGGCTTTAGCACAACGAGCTGAGCAGTTAGGCTATTCACGTTTTTGGGTATCGGAGCATCATCATACAGAGTCATTAGCAGGTTCTTCTCCAGAAGTATTGGTTTCTTATTTACTTGCCAAAACCAAATCCATTCAAATTGGATCAGGTGGGGTTATGCTACAGCATTATAGTCCCTATAAAGTAGCAGAAAATTTCCATGTTCTAGCATCATTGGAGCCAGGACGTGTAGATTTAGGAATCGGTAAAGCCCCTGGTGGCTTGCCACTTTCCACGAAGGCTCTACAATATGGCACACTCAATCAAGGGGAAGATTTTGAAGAGAGACTAATATTTTTACAGCAATTAATTGAGCAATCCATATCAAAAGAGCACAAATTATATGGCATACAAGCAACGCCGATTCCAAAGGCAAAGCCGACATTATTTTTACTTGGCGCTAGCCCTGAAAGTGCTGCTCTTGCAGGAAAACTAGGCATTGCATTTGTCTTTGCTCGATTTATTAATAGTGATAATGATGTTTTGGCGCAAGCGACTACAATCTATCGCAGTCATCATCCAAACGGTACTTTTGCAATTTCCATTGCTGCACTTGCTGCTCCAAGTAAAGAGGAAGCGAAAAAGCTAATAGGAGATCAAAAAATTACAAAAGTGCATTTAGCAAGTGGCAGAAGCCTGACGCTACAATCAGTAGAGCTAGCAGAGAAATTTGGTCAGGAATCTGGAGAGGAATACACGGTGGAGCAGTATGAGGCTGATATTTTATACGGTACAGCAGAAGACATTAGAGCCAATTTAGATGACTACCATGTACGATTCCAAATTGATGAATTTATTTTGCATACGCCCATCTTGAAGGAATTTGAACGTCAACGTTCGTTTGAGCTTTTAAGTCCTGTCCATTTGCAGTTACAGCAAAAGGTGAAGGTAATCTAAGGGAGGTCATGATATGACAAAAAGTTTAGATATAATCATTTGGTCGAAGCAAGGTTGTAGTTATTGCGAGGAAATAAAAGCATATCTACAAGAACGACATATTTCCTACAAAACAGTTGATGTCACGTCTAATGATAATTTTAGAGACATCCTTGATATAAAGTATGGTGTTCGACATGTACCCGTTGTAGAAATTGGTTCAAGTGAAACAGGTATCTATAGAGCCGTAACAGCAATTGGTTTAGAGCATCTACAGAAGGCACTTGCTGTGAATCTACCCTCATATGCATAACAGAAGGAGAGAGGAATCTTATGAAAAAAATATCATTTTATTTGCTACTTGTGCTAGCAGCGCTATTAACTGCGTGTGCAAACTCAGAAAAAACAGTTGGTGACGCAAGTGCTCAAAAAACAGCACAGAGTGGCAAGGATGTTCAAAAAATTATAGTTGGTACGGGAACTCAGTTTCCAAACATCTGTTTTTTAGATGACAAGGGGAATTTAACTGGTTATGATGTAGAGCTTGTTCGTGCAATTGATGAGAAGCTACCAGAATATGAGTTTGAATTTAAAACAATGGAATTCTCCAATTTATTACTAAGTTTAGAAACAAGAAAAATAGATTTTATTGCCCATCAAATGGAAGTTAATAGTGAGCGTGAAGAGAAGTTTTTATTTAATAAAGAGCCGTATAATGTTTTCCCATTAAAGGTGACAGTCAACGAGAAAAATAATGCAATTCAATCCATTGAGGATTTAAAAGGGAAAAATGTGAGTGTTTCACCAACAAGTAATTCTGCTGTTTTTATTGAAAAGTATAATAAAGAGCATAATTTAGGAGCAAATATCGTTTATTCTTCTGGCTCTGTCGATGTTAATAATCAACTTGCAACGGGACGAATTGATGCCATTATTACCACACCGTTTGCTGTTCGATACTATAACGAAAGCAATGAGGCGCAGCAAAAGGTTGTAGGTGATGCATTATTAAATTCAAAGGTCTACTTTTTACTCAATAAAGATGAAGTGAAGTTACAGGAGCGCTTAGATGAAGCGATCGTTGAATTAAAGAATGAGGGGGTAGTGAGTGAGCTTAGTAAAAAGTGGTTGGGTGATGATTATACAGTAGACTTCTAATGAACAGGAAAGGAAGATGGCAGTATGGAAAATAACTTTGATGTCGTGCTAATTGCGAGAGTACTTCCAACATTGCTTCAGTATTTACCCATAACTTTCGAGATTCTAGTATTCTCCATACTTTTTGGTATGATGCTTGGGATTGTACTAGCCATACCAAAGCTACTTCACATACCGATATTGAAGCAAATTATTACAATCTATATTTCCTTTATTCGTGGTACACCCATTTTAGTGCAGTTGTTCTTAGTATTTTACGGTATACCCGCATTGTTAAAGCTCATTCATATTGATGTGACACGAATGGATGCAATGTATTTTGTTATTATTACGTACACATTCAGCAATGCGGCAGCCTTTGCCGAAATATTTCGTGCAGCAATTTTAACCGTTGATCGGGGTCAAATGGAGGCGGCCTATTCAGTAGGCTTAAGTGGATCACAGGCTTTTATGCGAATTGTTTTTCCACAGGCAATACGTGTTGCTTTTCCAAATATAGCAAATACAATGATTAGTTCATTAAAAGATACATCGTTAGCATTCTCCATCGGTGTAATGGATATGGTGGGGAGGGGAGAAACCTTGATTGCTACTACGACACGAGCGTTTGAAATCTATGTAGCTTTGTCAATTGTTTACTATGTCATCGTGATAATCCTTGAAAAAGTATTTAAATTTAATGAACGCTATTTTAATCGCTATATGCCAAAGGAGCTTGCTTCACAATAGGGGGAATATGCTATGACCATTGATATCGCTTTTATAGTAGAAGCATTACGAGAAATTAGTAAAGTAATACCGTTAACCTTATTCATGACTATTACACCTGTTTTATTAGGAATCGTTATTGGCATAATTGTAGCTTTCGTGCGCATTCAACAGATAAAAATAGTCTCATCTGTACTTAATTTTTATGTTTCATTTTTCAGAGGAACACCTATCATTATGCATATCATGCTCGTTTATTTTGGCTTGCCAATGCTAGTTGATAGTGTAGCTAATTTGCTTCATTTAAAGATACAATCAAATTCTATTCCTATATTATTTTTTGTCATACTAGCCTTAACACTTAGTGCAGGGGCTTATGCCTCAGAAATTATTCGTTCAGGGATATTAGCTGTACCTAAAGGACAATTAGAAGCAGCATATGCGATTGGATTAACATTTCCTCAAGCGATGCGACGTTATATTTTACCACAAGCATTTGGGCAATCTATTCCCAACTTGACGAATGTTTTTATTGGTTTTTTACATGCTACATCATTAGCATTTTTCCTATCCATTAAAGAATTGACCGGTGTGGCAAATATTATTGCTTCCATGAACTTAAAGTTTTTAGAGTCATTTATTGCTGTTGGTCTTATTTATTGGGTAATTTCAATCATAGTAGAATGGGTTTCACACCGTATTGAAAAAAGAGTAACAGCCTATAGTAAAGGCGGTTTTTCATCATAGAAAGGGGAAATTAGAATGACAGTAGCAGACATTGTGATTGAACATTTACAAAAGGAAGATTATGCAAGCTATCTTGAAGTTTTAGTTGAGAGCTATGCGCAATATGAAAAGGACTATGAAGACCCAGAGCGCTGGCAATCATATTTAAGTGATATCCGTGCTTCGGTTGGTAATCCGAATGCAGAGACAATTCTTATTGCAAAACGCGGAGATGACATATTAGGTGGATTACAACTATTTACAGATGCAGGGAAAGCGTATGGTTTGCCGGAGCTAAATATTCAATCGACGATTGTGCGCTTATTAGGTGTGCATCCAAAAGGAAGAGGACAAGGGGTTGCTAAGAAATTATTAAATGAAAGTTTTGCCTTTGCTAGAAAGAGACAGGATCAGGCACTTTATTTACACTCAGGTGATATGATGCAGGCTGCCATAAATCTTTACTTATCATTAGGTTTTGTGCGAGATGAGTCGAAGGAATTTTACAAGGGAGATATATTAGTCAAGAGCTTCCGTTATGATTTATAATGATAAACCCGCTGATGCTCTAGTCAATCAGCGGGTTTTAATGTTAATTATAGTGTGAAAATCTTTCCTGGATTCATAATGTTAAGTGGATCAAGCGCTGCTTTTATGCTTTTCATGACGACTAAAGAGGTACCATGCTCAGTGGCTTGGTATTTCATTTTGCCAATGCCAACACCATGCTCGCCCGTACATGTGCCCCCTCGAAGTAATGCATATTGCACGATTTGTTCATTGAAGCGATCCGCTTTTGCCTGCTCCTCGGCGTCATTTGGATTTAACATTAAAAGTGCATGGAAATTTCCATCGCCCACGTGGCCCACAAGCCCACCTGCGAGTCCAACATGATCAAGCTGTTCTCGTGCATATAAAATGGTTTCAGCAAGCACAGAGATTGGTACACAGACATCCGTTGACATGAGCTTTTTACCAGGATAAGCATGAATATATGCATAGGCTAAAGAATGTCGTGCTTCCCAAAGCTTATTACGAGCAGCATTATCTTGCTCGAATTCGACGGATAGACAGCTGTAGTCCTCAAAAATTTCTGTAGCAAATGCGATGTCCGCATGCATACCCGCTTCGTTTCCGTGGAATTCTAAAAACAATGTTGGTTTTTCGCTAAAGGATGTATCGTTATAGACATTGGCCTGCTTCATAGAGGATTCATCGACCAATTCCACTCGACCAATTGAAATACCAGCCTGTAATAAGGCGGTAACAGCACTAACAGCATCTCCAACTGTGTCAAAAACAGCTCGCCCCGCTGTCAAAAATTCAGGTATACCATACACTTTTAACGTTAACTCCGTAAAGCAGCCAAGTGTTCCTTCAGAGCCGACAAATAGACCATTTAAATGATAACCAGAAGAGGATTTCGCGGCTAAATTACCTGTATGGATGACAGAGCCATCTGCAAGGACAACCTCTAAATCACGAACCTGATCACGCATAACACCGTAACGCACAGCAGTCGTACCACTAGCATTCGTCGCAGCCATGCCACCTAGTGTTGCATCTGCACCTGGATCCACTGTGAATTGTAGACCGTGTTTTTTTAACTCCTTATTCAGTTGAGAGCGCGTGACGCCAGGCTGAACTTTTACAAGAAGGTCGTCAGGTCGAACTTCTAAAATCTTATTCATTTCAGAGAAATCAATAGAAATACCATGTGCAATAGGAATCGCGTTTCCTTCTAAGCTGGAGCCAACACCGAATGGTACAACTGGTACACGTTGTGCATGTGCAATTTTTAAGATGGCACTGACATCAGCTGTGGAACGGGGAAAGACAACGATATCAGGTAATCTCATCATATGATGAGATTCATCCTTTCCATGTAGCTGTCGTACCGTTTCGTTTGTTGACACTTGTTCTTCTAATAAAACCTGTTTGAGTTGATTGACAAGTAATTCTACTGCAACAGTCATTCCAATCCCTCCAAATTTTCTGATAAGTAAAACTTTATCACGCATTTATTGGAAATGGAATGCACAGTTCATTAAAAATCAGTTAGCAAATACTTTTTCTAGTTTTTGAACAAATTCATCTTGTTCTGTTGGACTGGATTGCTTCCACCATTTTTCAAAAAACACCCCAAGCCCTGGTAGTAAATGCTCTTCTCCACGATTAATAGCATCTTCCACAATGTCTTTGAATTCTGCGGCAGATTGACCATGTACATTCGCTGTAATTGCATCTCTTATTTGAAAATTCATCTATATCGCCTCCTTAGTAGTAATTTGTCCAACTATCGTTTAAATATGTATGAAATACCAAAGAAAATAGATAATTTTTGCAATAACTTTGGAGGAATTATGACTAAATATGCCAGGCATTTTATTCTTTCTGCGCGCTGAAATGTTGAAAATGGGCATTAGCTCTCAAACAACATGACAGTCTAAGATTGTGTTACCTAGGAATATTAAACTGTGCACAGTTGACAGGAAGAGTGGTATGTCCATTCGCAACAATCGCAAACTTTCATTAACACAATCGTTTGAAGAAATTTTAGAGGCTGTGCAACCAATGATTACAGCCATTTTTACGCAGCTTCATATTTACAAGGATTTTGATTACTATCGTCATATTGCTTCTATTGCGGTATGGAGGGCATGGCTAAAAGCAGATCCAGCAAAGGGACAATTTTCTGCTTATCTTTATTCTTCGATAAAAGGTGAGATTCTAAATGAATTATCAAAGGAAAAAAACTATTCAGAGCGAATAACGGTTGTTGATGGTGAAACACTCAATTTTATTCTTAGTGATATGGAGGGATGGGACAATCAAAAAAATCCTAGCTTACTTGAAATTAAGTTGTCTCAGCTTAAGCAGATAGAAAGAGAAATATTACTACTTTATTATGTAGAAGGTTACAGTGATCAAGAAATAGCTAATGCATTAGGCTTATCCGCTGTTGCTATTAAAAAAAGAAGAGGTAGAATCATCCAGAGATTGAAACATCAACTTTCCAGGGTGGAATAAAGAACTAAAAATATCAAAAGTATGCTAATATTGAAATAAAATGAATATTAGCATACTTCACATAGGTGCATACAAATTCCGATAAAAGTGTTATGATTTGTAAGAAGTCAAAGAAATATACAATTCAAATTTAAATAATCGATATAGATAGATAAAATTTCCTAGTGAATGTTTATATAGTAGTATGGAGGGTTTGGAGTGGAGAGATGGTTTAATCAGATAGAGAAAAAAGAAATTTGGTACATGGTATTACCCTTATTACTTGTCATACCATTACTGAGCTTTAGCAATCAAATATATGGTGTTTTCCAAGGTAACATGTATCAAGATATAAAATTGGTGATACAAATATTAATCATTGTTTTTACAATGGCAATTGCGATCCAATCCTATTTAGTATTTTCACACTTATTATCCAATCAAACTTTATACATAGGAAACATGTTTTTCATTATTGCCTTATTAGAATTAGTTAGCTTGTTTTTTAGCCAATCTAGAGAATGGAACTTTATGAACGAGCCCCTACATATATTAATACGTTTATACTTAGCCATTGGATTTATACTTATTATTTTAAACCCTAAAAAGCGATTAACCATGAATCATCGGATACTGACATATGGTTGTTCGATGCTTTTCGTTCTAGGAAGCGTTTTTCTGGCTTATTATTCGCCCAAAGTATTGCCTAAAAATTGGTTAGATACGATTGATAATATGGTACACTTAATTGCTATTATTCTTCAAATTTTAACCATTGCTATTGTTAGTACATATGTAAAAAAATTACCAAAGCGTTCCATGTGGCTAATTAGCGCAGCTATTTCCCTTATTGTGAGTGATGTCTTCTTTATTGTTAGTCAAGATCAAAATGCGATATGGGATTTCTCAGCACTGATCTATCAGTTTTTAGCATTCTATTTTTTCCTAAAGGCGATTTATTATACATCTGTGGAAAAACCCTTTCAGCAGCTGTTGAAAATAAAAAAGGATCTTGAACAATCTCAACAGGAGCTTCGATTTCAAGCTTATCATGATGATATTACATTGTTGCCAAATGAACATTTTTTACTTAAGACGTTAAAAGAAAATTTACATGAACATAAAGCGCAAAAGGCTATCATTGCCATAGAAATTGATCGCTTTGCGGCGATTCGTTCGTCCATTGGGATTAGTAACTCTAATAAAATGATGAAACTTGTTGCAGAGCGAATTCAATCGATTGTACCTCCACATTATTTTGCAACTAAACTGCGTGAAGGACAATTTGTTATTTATATTGACCATGTAAAGACGATTGAGGAACTACTACAATTTTGCTTAAATCTTAAAAGTGCCATGGCAGATCCTTTACAGGTCCAATTATTTTCATTGAATGGCAGTCTAAATATTGGGATTGCTCTTTATGAGGAGCAATGGACTGGTGAAGAGCTATTAATGCATGCACAGTTAGCGATGCGAGAAGCTAGACAAATACCTCAAAGATTTCTTTTTTATAAACCATACATGTCTAAAGGTATTGCAGATCGAATATTGTTAGAGCAAGACTTACATAATGCGTTAGCCAATAATGAATTTTATTTAGACTATCAACCACAGGTCAACTTAAAAACAGGCACCATTGAATCGGTCGAAGCTTTGGTTCGCTGGCGTCATCCAACTCGGGGATTTGTTCCACCTGATGTCTTTATTCCTATTGCTGAAGAATGTGGCCTTATTATCCCGCTAGGTAAATGGATTTTAGAAAACGCATGCACTCAAGCGAAAATATGGGAGAAACAAGGCTTACCTCCGATGAAAGTGGCAGTGAATTTATCACTTGGCCAGTTATTTCAACAGGATTTAGTAGAAATGGTACAAGATATTTTACATCGTACCAATTTAGATCCGTCATTTTTACAATTAGAAATTACAGAAAGTATGACGATGAATATTGATCAAATGACACAGCTATTACATGCGTTAAAGGCATTAGGCATCCAAATTGCTGTAGATGATTTTGGAACAGGTTATTCCTCTCTATCTTATTTAAAGGAATTCCCAATTGATTGTTTAAAAATTGACCGAACATTTGTGAGAAACGTGCCACATAATCCGAATGATGAAGCACTTGTTTCCATGATTATTTCGATGGCTAAACATTTACGTTTGAAGGTTGTGGCAGAGGGCATTGAAGAAGTGGAGCAATTATCTTTTCTAATAGATGGTGGCTGTGATTATATTCAGGGCTATCTATTCAGTAAGCCAATATCCCCACAGCAAATTACGGAAACCTATAAAGATTTACATCATCGTGTGGAGGAAGTATTAACACAACTTCAATATATTGAAGATTATAGTATTTAAAAAAAGAACCTGCTTATTGCTATTGAGTAAGCAGGTTCTTGCTGTTTAGTGAACGAGATATTCTTCTTTTAATTCGGATATAGCTACTTCAGATCGCTCTTCTAAAGAACGGCGTAGGTGAACTGTCGCTGTTTTTTCATCATCGTGGAGCTGATCGATCCAGATGGAAACACCATTATAGCTCACTTCAAATTCTAAAGGTGAGGCGACAATTTCTTGTGCACGTTGAAAATCCAACTGAAGCCCCCCTTATTTTTTCTGCTTATTCTTATTTTGCGTTACTGTGTTAATTAGCTCCATAAACTCTTGAGAAAATTCCTCACTCACCTTGTTTGGTGCAATCTTTTGGTTTTTTGGCGTTTGAGGTAATGAGCCTTTATTATTGCTTTGACCTTGTTTATTGTCTCTTCCCATGTGAGTTGCTCCTTTCCTGTTGATATAAATTAATATGGCTTTGAAATGAACTTTTTATCCCGTCAGCACAGATCGCACTTCACAAGGAAAAATTCGCATAGCTCTTTGTTTATTGCGAACAATAATGAGTATTAAGATTTTTTAACAGAAAAATTATCGTTTAATAAAACCCAATTTTGAGGAAACGGGAATCCTAATGCCCAATAACTAATGCCACGTAAGTTGTAATGTTTAGTCATGTCAAATTTGGCTTGTGCACTTCTCGCATCTTCAAACCATACCTCGTGTTGCCTTCCTTGCTCATCAACATATCGATAAAAAGGAGATTGTGCCGTTGGATCATATTGGATTGTTGCCCCGTACTTGATGGCCCTATTGAGCGCTTCCTGCGGGCTAAACGTTTCGGCTTCTTGGCCTTTGACATGAGGCAAGAGCCAATCACGCGCATACAACTCAAAACCCAATAAGATTTTATCAGCTGGTATTTCAGTTAAAGCATACTCCACGACTCTTCGCATTTCATTAATCGGGGAAATAGCTTGTGGAGGGCCAAGACGATAGCCCCATTCATATGTCATTAATACAACAAAATCTGCTATTCTCCCATGTGCTTCGTAATCATGCGCTTCATATAATGTCCCAGTTTGTGAAGCACTTGTTTTAGGTGCGAGCGCTGTTGAAACTAAATAGCCTTTTGGATGAAGGGTATCCACAGCCAATTGAATAAAGGCATTGAAATTTTCGCGATCAGCAGGTAAAACATTTTCAAAATCAATATTTAATACTTGATAACCTTTATCTTGCATCACCTGTAATACATTATTCATGACCTTTTTACTTAACTCTGGACTGGACAAGACGACATGTGCTAAATTAGAGCCTTCTTCTGTAGAAGTAAAATTAGTGAGCGTTAACATAGGGATAATATGTTTAGCCTTTGCTGCCGCTATCATATTTTCATCATTAATGGGTTGTAATGTCCCATCTTCCTTCATCTTATAAGCAAAAGGACTAAAATAAGTTAGTAGATGACCAATAGCATTAATGGAGTCTACAGCTTCATCTGAAGGTTGGTAGGAATAAGCATTGACTTCAATCGTTGGTAATTTTCTTGGAATCATCAATTGTGAACCAACATAAAGCATATTGGGAGTGTTTAGTTTATTTTCTATAGCAATGGCTTGAACGGTCGTACCATAGCGCTGTGCTATTTGCCATAAAGTTTCTCCTGGCTGCACGATATGAACAATGGGTGGAATAATTAATTTCGTTCCTGGTGTTAATTGATCGGGATTCGTTAGATGATTTTCTATTATGATAGATTGCAAGGGAACGCTAAATTTCTGTGCGATTGACCATAACGTATCTCCTTTTTGAACGGTATAAATTGTATAAGGAGAAGGGATAACCAGTGATTGTCCGATGGCTAATTGATCAGGAGTAGCTAATGCATTTAATTGGCTAATAGATTGAACGGGTACAGCATAACGATTAGCGATTTGCCACAGTGTTTCGCCAGCACTTACCACATGGATAAGCATAGAACACCTCCAACACGTTGTTGTTATTAGTGCATCATATGTTTCAAGTGTGGAAAAGAGTATTTTAGTGTGATTCTAGAAAAAAGCTGAAATTTCAAATTCTTTCTCAATAAGTTGCATAGGATAAGTATCATTGTGAGAAAGGGGCTTGATGTTGAAAAAGGCGAAGCTCACAGGAAGAATCGTCACGCCTGAAGATTCGGATTATGAACAAGCGAGAACGAATAATAATTTAAATAATCCCAAATATCCGAGTGTCATTGTGTTTTGTCAAAAAACGAAAGATGTGGTTAATGCCTTAAAATGGGCTAGAGAAAACAATGAGCCTTTCAGAATTCGAAGCGGTCGTCATAGCTATGAAAATTTTTCTTTAGTAAATAAAGGGCTTGTCATTGATGTAAGTGATATGAATGATATTTCGGTAAATCTCTCAGAAATGACGGCTAGGATTGATGCTGGAGCTAATATGGGAAACGTATACCGTACATTATGGGAGCATGGTGTTACCATTCCTGCTGGTACAGAAAGTAGTGTTGGGGTGGTCGGTTTGACCCTTGGTGGTGGGATTGGGATGCTATCACGACCATTTGGATTAACTTGTGACAATCTTATTGAAATCGAAACGGTGGTAGCTAGTGAACATGAGGGTGCTCAGGTAATCAGAGCGAATAAGCAACAACATCATGATTTGTTTTGGGCAAGTCGTGGTGGAGGAGGAGGCAATTTTGGTATAGTCACTTCTTTGACATTCAAGCTTCATGCGATTAATGAGGTATCACTGTTCTCTATTACATGGGGATGGGATGACTTTGAAGTGGCCTTTGATGCATGGCAAAAATGGGCTCCCTATACAGATAAGCGTCTAACCTCACAGATTGAGCTAAAAACAAAGGAAGTAGGTGAGATAGTCGCACAAGGTGAGTTTATAGGAACAGCAGCTGAATTAAAGAAATTGCTTCGCCCTCTTAGAAAAACAGGCTTGCCAACAAGTATTTGGATAAAGGAAGTGCCATATAGCAAGGCAATAGAATTTTTTGATTTACCAAGCGGTAATCAGCCTGCGTATCGAAAAAGATCAGGGTCATTTTTGGAGAGACCGTTTCCATATAAGGCGATTCAGAGGATGAAAGAATTTTTAGCCCATGCACCTAATTCAAATACAACAATATGGCAACAGTCTTTAAGAGGAGCAGTAGGTGAAATTGCTCCCCAGCATACAGCCTATTACTATCGCAATGCGATAATAGCTCAAGAATATAATACTTCCTGGAAAAAACCGAAAGAGGAAGAACAAAATATTAAGTGGGTAGAAAATTTACGTCAAGCTTTATCACCTTATACGTCTGGTGATTATGTGAATTTTCCAGATCGATATATTAAGGACTGGCATACAGCCTATTACGGACGTAATTTTAGAAGGCTTCGTGAAGTGAAAACAAAATATGATCCGTATAATGTATTTCAATTTCAGCAGAGTATCCCACCTATTAGGAAGTGGTTGTAGCTGGAGAATGGAGCAGGTGAAGCGGCACTCCTGCTCCTTTTTGATTTTCACGTTTTAGCTTGATAAATACTGTTTAAGGGGTCACAATAAAACTATTACATATATTTCTAAAAGGATTGATTGGAATGGAAAATATTGTTGTTCGTAATAATGTAACAATACTCGGACAAGGGGACCAACCGCTTATTTTTGCACATGGATTTGGCTGTGATCAAAATATGTGGCGTTTCATTACGCCTGCATTTATGGACAAATATAAGATTATATTATTCGATTATGTAGGCTCAGGTAACTCAGATATAAATGCTTATTCATCAGAAAAATATCAATCGTTACAGGGCTATGTACAAGATTTATTGGACATTATTGAAACGCTATCATTACAAAATAGTATTTTTGTAGGGCACTCCATTAGCGCCATGATAGGACTGCTCGCATCTATCCAGCACCCTGACTATTTTAAGAAATTGATTATGATTGGTCCTTCTCCCTGTTATTTAAATGATGATGGTTATCGAGGGGGATTTGAGCGAAGTGATATAGCAGAGTTACTAGACATGATGGAAATGAACTTTACAGGTTGGGCTAGCTATATGGCACCTATTGCAATGAGTAATCCTGAACAGCCAGCATTAACACAGGAATTGAAGCAAACCTTTATAGCAGCAGACCCTATCATTGCAAAGGAATTTGCTGAGGTCACATTTTTATCTGATCATCGAAGTGAATTACCAAAGGTCTCTGTTCCTTCGTTAATTATCCAATGCTCGGAAGATAGTATTGTGCCAAGTAGTGTTGGAGATTATTTGCATCAGCATCTCAAAAATAGCACGTTACAATTAATGGAAGCAAAAGGTCATTATCCACATATTAGTCACCCAAATGAAACGATACAATGTATTGCAGATTTTTTGTAGGGAAAAATGAAAGGATTTTCAACAATGGAAAAACGACTCAACAATGCACCATGTGGATTTCTTTCCATCACACATGAAGGGCTTATTTCAGAAATCAATCGAACCCTGCTAGATTGGATCGGCTATGAGCAAGAGGAATTATTACATATGCATCTAGAAATTCTTCTATCTACGCCCAATAAGATGATTTTTCACTCTTATTTTTATCCTATGATTAATCTAGAGGGGCAAGTAGAGGAATTATTCATTCATCTCAAACAGAAGGACGGAATGTCGGTTCCGTTTTTAATGAATGCCAAATTGTACAAAGAGGATTTGGTAGAGCGCATTGATTGTATTTTAGTAAAGATGAAAAAGCGCATAGATTATGAACAAGAATTACGATCAGCCAAAAAACTACTTGAGGCTGCCTATCAAGAAAAGGATCGTGCATTAGCTAATTTGGAGCAAATTCATGTAGAAATAGAACATCAGCAGGCGAAATTATTGGAAATGAATGCTGCTTTAGTAGAATTATCAATGACTGATAAACTGACCGGCTTGAAAAACAGGAGATTTTTCCAGGAACAACTCGAAAAACATTTTAATCATTTTCATGAGACAGCAGAAATTTTTTCGTTATGCATTTTAGATATCGATCATTTCAAAAAGGTCAATGATACATATGGTCATCAAGTTGGAGACGATGTCCTCGTACAATTGGCACAACTATTACAAATACAAGTACGTCTAGAAGATATCGTCGCTCGTTATGGTGGGGAGGAGTTTATTATCATCCTACCTGAGACCGAGATACCTGCGGCAAAAGAAATCGGCGAAAAAATTAGACACACCGTGGAGCAGGATGGTTGGCCAACAGGCAGTCTTACGATCAGTATGGGAATTGCCACAGTAACTTCAGAAGATACAGAGACGACATTGATAAAAAAAGCAGATAAAGCATTGTATGGATCGAAAGAGCACGGACGAAACAAAGTCACTCATTTTCATGAGATAAAGTGACTAGCCTTTACAATTCCGCCATTAATTTTTGAATAGAAGGAAGATCTGCTGGAGCAAATGGAAGGTCAAGCAATTGGTTGCGGGGAACCCATCTTGCTTCAGCATGTTCTAGAATTTGGGGTGTGCCTTTAATAATTGAAGCTTTGTATGTTTCTAAATGAACGAAAAATTGTTCGTATTCATGGTGTGTTACAGCCACTTGTTTACCTACTTGAATCGTACAGTTAAATTCCTCAAGAATTTCTCGAGAAAGTGCCTGTTTTGGTGTTTCACCCTGCTCTATTTTACCGCCAGGGAATTCCCAATAATTTGCTAATACCATTTGGGGGTTTCTTAAAGCACAGAAAATTTCTTGTTGCTCATTTTCAATTATAGCCCCTACTACATGTATTGTTTTTTTCATTTATATACCTCACTTTGTGTCTTCGTTAGATATGTATGATTATAGCATGTTTAAGTTGTACGCCACTTGCCACCACAGGAAAATAACAGTTTTCTTACTTAGCTATGAAATTTGCTATTTCGTAGGGTATAATAGTGGTCAATATATAGGAAAAAGGCGGTAAGAGGTAGCGATGAAGAGAATTGAATCTACGCAAAATGCGTTAGTGAAATATTGGAAAAAGTTAGCGACAACAAGAAAAGAGCGTGAACGTTCGGGTGAATTCCTAGTAGAGGGCTTTCATCTTGTTGAAGAAGCATTAAAAAATAAAAACCAAGTATTACAAATTATAGTGCGTGAAGGTATCGATTTGCCAATGTTATGGCCAATCGATGATATAGCTATTGTAGAGGTATCGACTGCGGTAGCGAAGGAATTTGCGGAGACAGAAACTTCCCAAGGTGTTTTTGCTGTATGTAAACAGCCCGTCTTAGAGGATAATGTGATGACTACTTGGCGAAAAGTGTTATTAATTGATGCTGTCCAAGATCCTGGTAACATTGGAACAATGATTCGTACAGCAGATGCTGCAGGTTTAGATGCTGTAATTTTAGGAAAAGGCTGTGCCGATCTTTATAACCCTAAAACACTACGTGCTGCTCAAGGTTCGCATTTCCATATTCCGGTAGTGCGTGGAGATTTAGCAGAATGGATAGATATATTACAGGATCAAGGTGTACCAGTATTTGGTACTGCATTAGATGAGGAAGCGGTGCCGTATAGTGATATTCAGCATACGGGTGCATTTGCGATTATTATGGGGAATGAAGGAAGTGGCATTCAGCCTCAGTTATTAGCGATGACAGATCAAAATATGATCATTCCTCTTTTTGGACAGGCCGAATCATTAAACGTCGCAGTAGCAACAGGTATTGTTTTATATGGCTTTGCCAAATAATTAATTGTTCATTGTGGGATTGAGGCAGTTGTCTCTTGATTTGCTACAGTCCATTATTGTATAATTTATTCTAAAATGTATGTTTAAATAATAAATGCTTTGACCGGGAAGTAGTAAAGATTGTGAATGGACGACAGGGAGCGTAGGCCAGAGATTGAGAGCCAACGCCGTATCAATGCAGTTTTGAATTCAGCCCGCGAGCAGCTACCGGGACCAGTGTACTGCTGTAAAGGTAAGCCGGCTTTATCAAGTCGTTATGTCAATGAAGTGATTGTAAGGCTTTGCTTTGCAATAACTAGGGTGGTACCGCGAAAATGTCCTCGTCCCTTTTTAGGGGCGAGTTTTTTTATGCCTAAAAAGCAGGCATTTATTTTCTGAGGAGGTTATAACATGGAAGAGCAATTAAAACAATTAGAGCAAGAAGCACTTGCTAAAATTGAAGCAGCTGCAAATTTAAAAGAATTGAATGAAGTACGTGTTGCGTATTTAGGAAAAAAAGGACCTATCACTGATTTACTAAAAGGGATGGGCAAATTATCAGCTGAAGAACGTCCGAAAATGGGTGCTTTAGTGAATAATGTTCGTGAAAATGTAACGGCAGTATTAGAAACAAAGATTACCGTGTTGGAAGAGGCAGCCATTGCTGAAAAATTAGCGAGTGAGTCGATTGATGTCACTTTACCAGGTCGTGAAATTAAAGTGGGGAACCGTCACCCTTTAACACGTGTCATTGAAGAAATTGAAGATTTATTTATTGGAATGGGCTATGAAATTGCTGAAGGTCCAGAAGTGGAGAAGGATTACTATAACTTTGAAGCACTAAATTTACCAAAAGGTCATCCAGCTCGTGATATGCAAGATTCGTTCTATATTTCCGAGGAAATATTATTACGTACCCATACTTCACCAGTACAGGCTCGTACGATGGAAGCCAAAAAAGGTGAATCGATTCGCATAATTTGTCCTGGTAAAGTATTCCGACGTGATAATGATGATGCAACACATTCACATCAGTTTATGCAAATTGAAGGTTTAGTCATTGGCGAAAATATTCGCATGAGTGACCTAAAAGGAACATTAGATACGTTAGCGAAAAAAATGTTTGGTGCAGACCGCGAAATTCGACTACGTCCGAGCTTCTTCCCATTTACTGAGCCATCTGTAGAGATGGATATCTCTTGTTTCAAATGTGGTGGAGCAGGCTGTAACGTATGTAAGGGCACTGGCTGGATTGAGATTCTAGGAGCAGGTATGGTGCATCCAAACGTATTAGAAATGGCTGGCTATGATCCAAAGAAAGTTTCTGGATTTGCATTTGGTATTGGTGCAGAACGTATTGCGATGTTGAAATATGGTGTTGACGATATTCGTCATTTCTATACAAGTGACACTCGCTTCTTATCACAATTCGAGCGAACAGAAGCGTAAGGGGGATAAAACATGTTAGTATCATTAGAATGGTTAAAAGATTATATCAATACGCAGGACTTAGCACCTGAGCTATTAGCAGAAAAAATTACACGCTCTGGGATCGAAGTAGATGCAGTAATTGATCGTGCTAATGCTATGGATAAAGTTGTAGTTGGTTATGTAGTTTCTAAGGAGAAACATCCAGAGGCTGATAAGTTAAATATTTGCCAAGTTGACGTTGGCGAAGCAGAGCCTCAACAAATAATTTGTGGTGCACCGAATGTTGATGCTGGTCAGAAAGTCATTGTTGCTCGTCCAGGTGCACATTTACCAGGTGGCATTAAAATCAAAAAAGCAAAACTTCGCGGTCATGAATCGAACGGAATGATTTGTTCCTTACAAGAGCTTGGAATCGAAGGAAAGCTTGTTCCTAAGGCGTATTCAGAAGGTATCTTTGTCCTACCAGCAGATGCAGAAGTAGGCACAGATGCACTGGCTATATTGGGCCTACGTGATACAGTGTTAGAACTAGGACTAACACCAAACCGCTCAGATGCCCTTTCAATGCTAGGTGTAGCGTATGAAGTAGGTGCCATTCTTTCAGAGGAAATTAAATATCCAGAAATTTCCTATCAAACTGCTAGTGAAAAAGCACAGGATTACCTGAAGCTTCATGTAGAAGATTTACAAGCAAATCCTATGTATGTAGCAAAAGTTGTGAAAAACGTAAAAATCGGTGAATCACCAATGTGGCTACAAAATCGTCTAATGGCTGCGGGAGTACGTCCACACAATAATGTCGTAGATGTAACGAACTATGTATTAATGGAATATGGTCAACCTTTACATGCTTTTGACTATGATAGTCTAGCAACGGGTGAAATCGTTGTTCGTAAAGCAACAGAAGGTGAAAAAATTACAACATTAGATGACCAAGAACGTACATTAAAAGCTTCAGATTTAGTCATTACAAATGGCAAAGAGCCAGTAGCCATTGCTGGTGTAATGGGTGGTGCTAATTCAGAGGTAACAGATTCAACAACGACTGTTGTCATTGAGTCAGCCTATTTTGATGGTTTAACAGTGCGTCAAACGTCTCGTCATCTTGGCCTACGCTCAGATGCATCGGCTCGTTTCGAAAAAGGGGTAGACCCAAATCGTGTCTTACTAGCTGCTGAACGTGCTGCCGCTCTACTTGCTGAATTAGCAGGAGGCGAAGTATTAGAAGGTACATGTTTAGTAGATGAGTTAGATAAAACACCAGCGCGAGTAGTCGTTTCCCCAGATTTTATTAATGAACGTTTAGGTATGAAGATTGCATTAGAAGATATGCTTTCTATTTTAGAGCGTTTAAAATTTGGTGTAGAGGCAGCAAATGGTTTATTAATTATTGATGCACCAACACGTCGCCAAGATATTAAAATTGAAGAGGATATCGTGGAGGAAATTGCTCGTCTTTATGGTTATGATGAAATCCCAATGACATTACCAGAGGGTGCAACACAAGTAGGTAATTTATCACCTTACCAAGCAAATCGACGTGTTGTTCGTCATTACATGGAAGGGGCTGGCCTATATCAAGCGGTAACTTATTCGTTAACGTCGGATGCATTGTCACAACGTTTTGCTTTGAAAGCAGAGCCGGTAACTCGCTTGCTTATGCCAATGAGTGAGGAGCGTTCTACATTACGTCAAAGCCTTATTCCACATTTAATCGAAGCGGCGGCTTATAATGTTGCACGTCAAGCTGAAGGCGTGGCTTTATATGAAATTGGCTCCGTGTTCCTTGGTCAATCAGATGAGGGGCAACCATATGAGGAAGAGCATGTGGCAGCAGTACTAACTGGCAAATGGCTAGACCATGCTTGGCAAGGTGAGAAAAAAGCTGTAGATTTCTTTGTGCTAAAAGGTATCATCGAAGGTGTCATTGGCAAACTTGGCTTAGCAAATCGCATGACATTTGTGAAATCACAAGTGGATGGCTTACATCCAGGTCGTACGGCTAGCATTTTATTGGATGGCAAGCAAGTCGGCATCATTGGTGGACTTCACCCAGCAGAGCAAAAAGCATGGGGTGTAAAAGACACGTATGTAATGGAAATGAATTTAGTGGCGCTATTAAGTGCAACGGCACAAGAAGCACCACTTGCCTATACACCAGTACCTCGTTTCCCAGCTATGTCTCGCGATATCGCTCTTATAATGGACCGTACAACAACAGCGGGCGAAGTAATGGAAGCTATTGATGCAGCGGGTGTGAAACTATTAAAAGATATCCGCGTATTCGATGTTTACGAAGGGGAGAAAATGGAACCAGGTAAAAAATCGGTTGCCTTCTCACTGACATACTTTGATCCAGAACGTACTTTAACAGACGAAGAAGTAGTGGCCGCACATAACAAAGTGTTAAAAGCCATTGCTACGATTGCAGGCACAGAAGTACGCTAATATATGAAAAAAGACTGTCTTACGAGGCAGTCTTTTTTTGTTTGAGAATGGTGAAGATGATGATCCAAAAGGTGAAGAAAGAATGATCCAAAAAATGAGGAAAGCGCTCAAAAAGGTTCCTAATGCGTCTCACGCTCATCAGGAACCCCAAAAAAGCTTTTTTAAGCAACCAATAGTATGATTTACTTCATCTTCCGTGCTTTATCAGTGTTGGCGAAATGCCATTTTGTGATGGAGCGTAGAAATTCTTCGCCCTGATTACGCCAGATTCGGGCTGCTTGCACATCTACCTTGTTAGAGGCGCCCTTCATTAATGTAAGCCCTGTAATGTCACTCAAACGGTCCATTTCCTTTAAAAAGGCAGCACGAGCTAAAATAGATGCTGTAGCCACAGCTACATGTAATTGTTCTGCTTTAGTAGAAAAGTAGACATTCTCTTGTACAAGTTCACGTTCATTTTTTAAATAATTGTAATAGACACCACGTTCAGCAAACTGGTCGATTAAGATAAATTCAGGTTTTTCAGGTGCCATTTTTGATAGTGTGTTTTGTAGCGCCTTGTTATGCATCATGGCTTTCATTTTACCTTGGGAATAGCCTTTCGCTTGTAAGTTGTTATATTTCTCGTTGCGTAAGACGAGAACACTATGGACACAGGCTGCACGCAAATCAGGTGCAATTTTCCTCATATAGTCATCTGTTAGCATTTTTGAATCTTTTACGCCAAGCTCATTCATGAGTTCGATTTTGGAAGTAGGTACATATACTGCTGCTACAGTGATTGGACCAAAATAATCACCTGTGCCCGTTTCGTCTGAGCCTAAGACAGACATGGTTGCGAAATTGTTAGGCAGTACATCCCCTTTTGCCCCGATAGTGGAGAGTGGAGTAGCAGTTTTTTCAACAGTTCCCCAACGTGCTGCCTCACGTTCAGCACCGCCCCCCTGAAACATTAATTTGCCTGATTTATACATAGTTATGGCTGTATCTGGTAGTTTTGCCGCAAAAATGACTCCCGGAGCCTTTCGTTCTATAAAGTGCGATGCATAGTAAGCCATCACCTCTTTTTGAATATTTGTTGAAATGGAAAGCACAATATTTGCCATTTAATCGTTCCTTTCTGTCCTCGTTGTTCACAATTTTATACCTTTCATGGTATGATAATAAATAGCTTTTTTGTGTGATGGTGCTCACAAGCCTCTAAAATCGTGTGTGCATCGAATTTATAGGAGGGTGCGACTATGGAAAAACAAGAAAAGAATAAAATTTCTGTTGAAATATATGGTCATACATATAAAATGGTCGGCTCTGAATCCATTGGCCATATGCGACTTGTTGCTTCGATTGTTGATGACCGTATGCGCGAGATGAACGTACATAATCCCTCACTTGATAGCACAAAACTTGCTGTTCTGACAGCAGTAAATACAGTTCATGATTATTTACTATTAAAAGAACGAATGGAGCAATTAGAAGAAGAATTGAAAAAGTTAAAGGGTTGAAGAGAATGTTAGATTTAATCATATTAGTGGTACTGTTAGCTGGTATAGGCGTCGGTGCAAAACGAGGTTTTATTGTACAGATGATGCATATTGTCAGCTTTGTAGTAGCCCTAATTGTTGCGTATATTTATTATAAGCCATTAGCACAAAAATTTGTATTTTGGGTTCCGTATCCAGGTGTCACTGACACAGGTAGCCTTGGCGTTGTCATTGATAGTCTAGATTTAGACCGCACCTTTTATCGGGTAATTGCCTTTGCTGTTATTTTCTTTGCAGTAAAAATAACGTTGCAAATCGTGGCATCGATATTTGATTTTATCGCGTATTTGCCGGTGCTAAATACAGTGAATCGTTGGCTTGGGGCGTTACTTGGCATGATTGAAAACTATTTAATTATGTTTATTTTGCTATATGTGTGCGCCTTATTACCAGTAGATGCCATACAAAATTTAATGTCGAAGTCATTGTTAAGTGGTCTTATGTTGGAGCATACACCAATTATTACAAAGATGTTCCAAAACTGGTGGTATATTTATATGCAATAGTAACTGTGCACTTCTCTCTGTCTTGAGGGAAGTGTTTTTACGATAGGAGGAATTACCAATGAATAAAAAAACAATTATTCGCACACTCGAAAAAATTGCTTTATATATGGAACTACAGGGAGAAAATCCATTCAAGGTATCAGCCTTTCGAAAGGCTGCGGCAGCACTAGAGGGGGACGAGCGTTCATTAAGCGAAATGGATGATGTAACAAAACTCAAAGGTATTGGCAAGGGTACTGCGGCTGTAATAGAGGACTTAATGTTAACAGGTGAATCGAGTTTGTTAAAGGAGTTAGAAGAAATTGTACCTAAAGGGTTACTGCCATTGCTAAAATTACCTGGCTTGGGAGGAAAAAAAATTGCGAAACTACACCAAGAGCTTGGTATTGACTCTGCAGAAAGCTTGAAGGCAGCTTGTGAGGCAGGAAAAGTACGTGAATTAGCTGGATTTGCTGTAAAAACTGAGGAGAAGATTTTAAAGGAGCTAGCCAATTTAGCAAATCGTTCAGAACGACTACCAATTTGGCAGCTTGAGCCTGTGGTTTTACAAATTGAGGCGCTTCTAGGTAGTATGAAGGAAGTAGACCGGTTTTCAGTTGCTGGGAGTTTCCGTCGAGCATTAGAAACTAGCAAAGATATTGATTTTATTGTTGTGACAGAAGCAGTTGAGGAAGTACGCGAAAACTTGTTAAATAGCTTGGCCATTCAAGAAGTCGTGGCGGCAGGGGATACAAAAATTTCGGTGATTTTAGACTTAGATGAACCAGTTAGCGTTGATTTCCGTTTAGTGAAAGACAATGAATATGCGACTGCGTTGCATCATTTCACAGGTTCAAAAGATCATAATGTTCGTATGCGGCAAATTGCCAAAGCCCGTGGTGAAAAAATAAGTGAATATGGAGTGGAACAGGAAGATGGTACCGTTTTAACGTTCCAAGACGAGGCAGCATTTTTCGCTCATTTTGATCTACCTTGGATTCCACCGAGCTTACGGACAGGAACAGCAGAATTTGACAAAACAAACATAATTCAAAACTTAGTTCGACTAGAGGATATTAAAGCTGATTTGCATATGCATACAACATGGTCGGATGGAGCATACTCTGTTGCAGAAATGGGCGAGGCGTTACTAGCACGGGGCTATCAATATAGCGTTATTACAGACCATTCGCAATTCCTAAAAGTAGCAAATGGATTAACGCCAGAGCGTTTAGAAAAGCAGCGTGGAGAAATTGAGGCGTTTAATACAGCACATCCAGATTTTCATTTGTTTAAAGGGACGGAGATGGATATTTTACCAGACGGCTCCCTTGATTTCGAAGATCAGGTGTTAAAAGAGCTCGATTTTGTTATTGCTTCCATTCATTCTAGTTTTACACAATCACAAGATAAAATTATGGCACGTTTACTAACAGCTATGCAAAATCCCTATGTTCATATGATTGCCCATCCGACTGGTAGAATTATTGAAGATCGCGATGGTTATAATCCTGATATGAAACAGTTAATTGCCTGGGCAAAGGAATATGGTAAAATTTTAGAGTTAAATGCAAATCCGTATCGTCTCGATTTATGTGTAGAACATTTAGAAATAGCATGCGCTGCAGGTGTGCCAGTAGCCATCAACACAGATGCGCATGATATTGCACATTTACGTTTTATGGATATTGGGGTTCGCTATGCAAATAGAGCATGGTTACCGAAAGATATGATTGTGAATACATGGACGCGTGAACAGTTTGAAGCGTTCATACAACGAAATAAATAGGCTGAGGAGGTGTTCTCAGTGATTGCAGAACGCGCATTGAAAACACTAGAATACGATAAAGTTAGGCAACAAGTGGCTTCCTATTGTACTTCCTCCATTGGTAAATCTGCCATTGAGGAGCTTGTGCCACAAACAGATTTTGATAAAGTAGTACAATTATTAGAGGAAATGGATGAGGGACTTTCCATTTTGCGTGTGAAGGGCAATGTACCAATGGGAGGAATTTTTGATGTCCGTCCCTCTGCCAGACGTGCTCAAATAGGAGGCATGTTAGCAGCAGTAGAACTAATGGAAATTTCGAGCACGATTCGAGCAAGCCGAATTCTACGCAATTTTATTGAAGATTTAGAAGCCGATGAAGTGATTGATATTCCCCATTTCATCTCCAAAAAGGAAGCAATGCCTGTCCTAACAGGATTGCAACATGAAATTAATAACTGTATTGACGACAATGGAGCTGTCTTAGATTCTGCTAGTCAAACATTGCGCTCTATTCGCCAATCTTTGCGTGCTGAAGAAGGGAAAGTCCGCTCTAAGCTGGAAAGTTTAATTCGGGGAAGTAATGCAGCGAAAATGCTTTCTGATACACTTGTGACAATTCGTAATGATCGCTTTGTTATTCCCGTAAAGCAGGAATATCGTCACCACTATGGTGGGATTGTCCATGACCAATCTTCTTCTGGTCAAACCTTATTTATTGAGCCAGATTCTGTTGTCCAAGCAAACAATGAAATTCATCGCTTGAAAATGAAAGAGCAGGCAGAAATTGAACGTATTTTACTAGCATTAAGTGCAATGGTGCAAGAAGTAGCATCAGATTTATTTAACTTAGTGAAGGTATTAGGCGATATCGATGTCATTTTAGCAAAGGGCAAATATGGCCAAGCCAATAAATGTACAATGCCTAAAATGAATCAGGATGGCTATATCCGACTAATACGTGCACGTCATCCACTACTACCAATAGAATCAGCTATTCCAAATGATATTGAATTTGGTAAAGACATTACAGCTATTGTCATTACAGGTCCTAATACAGGTGGTAAAACGGTGACATTAAAAACGGTTGGTCTGTGTACATTAATGGCACAAGCTGGATTACCAGTGCCAGCATTAGATGGCTCAGAACTTGCTGTATTTGAGCAATTATTTGCCGATATTGGTGATGAGCAATCAATTGAGCAGTCACTTTCTACGTTCTCGTCCCATATGGTTAATATTGTTGACATCCTACAAAAATTTGATCACGAATCACTTGTTCTTTTTGATGAGTTAGGGGCAGGTACTGACCCACAGGAAGGGGCAGCCTTAGCCATTTCAATCTTAGACGAAGTACATGGGCGCGGTGCTCGTGTAATGGCTACAACTCACTATCCTGAGCTAAAAGCTTATGGCTATAATCGACCAGGTGTAGCCAATGCCAGTGTAGAATTTGATATTGAAACTTTGAGCCCGACCTACCGTCTACTTATCGGTGTACCTGGGCGTTCAAATGCATTTGAAATTTCCAGTCGTCTTGGTTTACCTGAATCCATTATTGATCGTGCTAAAGGCTTTACTGGAACCGATCGACATGAGGTTGAATCGATGATTGCCTCATTGGAAGAAACACGTCGCCAATCTGAAGATGATGCAGAGCGTTCACATGCATTGCTATTAGAATCAGAAACATTACGTAAAGAGCTTCAAGATAAATTGCAAGCCTATGAGGAGCGTAAAGAGGCGCTTGATAAGAAGGCGAAGGAAAAGGCACGTAAAATTGTTGATGAAGCAAAACGTGAAGCAGAAGCGATTATTGCAGAGCTTCGAGAAATGCGTAAAAATGCTGATCAAGTTGTCAAGGAGCATGAATTGATTGAAGCACGTAAACGCTTGGAAGAAGCAACACCACTTGAAGACAATAAAGTGCTAAAAAAGGCGGCACAAGTTAAAGCTCGTGCACAAAACTTAGTTGTCGGAGACGAGGTAAAGGTGTTAAGCTATGGTCAACGAGGTACTTTGTTAGAAAAGGTGTCGAATACCGAATGGGTTGTCCAAATGGGGATTTTAAAAATGAAAATCTCAGATAGTGATTTGGAATATATTAAACCTGAAAAAGAGCCTGTATTACGAACAGCTGGTGTGAAAAATCGAAATAGTCATGTGAAACTAGAATTAGATTTACGTGGTGAACGTTATGAGGATGCAATCGTAAGAACAGAGAAATATATTGATGATGCATTACTCTCTAATTATGGTCGTGTGTCCATTATTCATGGAGTTGGTACAGGGGCTTTACGTCAAGGAATTCAAAGCTATTTGAAAAAGCATAAGCGCGTAAAATCCTTCCGTTTTGGTGAAGCCGGTGAAGGGGGCTTAGGCGTCACAGTTGTTGAATTGAAATAAGCTATAAAGGGGACGGAGAAAAATGCTGAATTCTGGCTTTTGGCGATATCCAATTATCGAAACGGCAGGATATTTTAGTGTTGTAGTATTATGTTTAGTCGTCTCGATGGCATTGTTCGAAGTCGTTACGAAATATAAAAATTGGGAAGAAATTAAAAAAGGTAATGTCGCTGTGGCTCTTGCAACAGGTGGAAAAATACTAGGGATTTGTAATATCTTCCGCTTTTCCATTGCACGTCATAGTACATTAAGTGAAATGATCGGTTGGGGCCTTTTTGGCTTTACATTATTGATTGTAGCGTATTTCTTATTTGAATTTATGACACCTCGTTTTAACGTTGATCAAGAGATTGCCAATGATAATCGCTCAGTTGGTTTCATTTCCTTTACCATTTCAGTCGGTCTTTCGTTTGTAATTGGGGCAAGTATTGCATAGGAGTGTCATGACATGGAAAAATTAGCAAAAGTACTAATCGTTGTCTGTATTGCATTTTTGGCAGTAGGTGTCTACTATATGTTAACGATTTAAATAAAAAACGCATTCTCTTTATGAGGATGCGTTTTTTGTTAATTTAACATAGCATAAATTTCTACTACAACCTATTAACTTTCTTTCATAAAACTCTATTAAAGGGTAGAAAAATTATTTTTATAATATAGGAATATGCTGGTTATTTTTTTATGGAGTAACTCAAGAATGAACGAGCATTCATAAGGTGTATTCAAATAAATCCCGATAAATATCAATCATATTAATGTTGTTAATTGCATAATAATTAATCGAAAATGCATTTATTTTCTATTTTCTGTTTGAAACTGTATTTCTTTTTCATTATAATAAATATAAGAATTGACAAAGTTTGGGACAAAGGGGAGAGGACGTATGACAGCAAAACCATGGCTAGCAAATTATCCTGAAGAAGTACCATCGTCTTTAACGTTTGAGGAAATTCCAGTGCAAGAGTTTTTGACACGTGCCTATAAAAAGAATCCATCCAAAGTAGCGATTCATTTTATGGGAAAGGATTTGACGTACACCGAGCTATATGAGTCAGCTTTAAGGTTCGCAAACTATTTACAAGCACTAGGTGTGGAAAAGGGAGATCGAGTAGCAATTATGCTGCCTAACACGCCACAAAGTGTAATCGCTTACTATGGTGCCATGTATGCAGGTGCTGTTGTAGTACAAACAAATCCACTTTATACTGAACGTGAGCTTCAATATCAAATGGCTGATTCAGGAGCAAAGGTGATTCTCGTAATGGATATTTTATATCCGAGAGTCATGAAAATTATGAAAGAGACAGCTCTTGAAAATGTCATTGTGACAGCTATTAAAGATTATTTACCATTCCCAAAAAATTTAGTCTATCCATTTATTCAAAAAAAGCAGTATGGCTTTAGTGTCAAGGTTGAACATAGCGGCCAAAATCATCTGTTTTCAGAAATTATGCGTTCAGCACCAATTAAGATAATTGACAATATGCCATTTGATTTTGAAGAAGACCTAGCACTCCTTCAATATACGGGAGGGACAACAGGTTTTCCAAAAGGCGTTATGCTGACCCATAAAAATTTAATTGCCAATACGACAATGTGTGATGCTTGGATGTATAAATGTGTTCATGGTGAAGAAACCATTATGGGCATTCTACCATTCTTCCACGTCTATGGCATGACAACTGTTATGCTTTTATCTGTATTTACTCAAAATAGAATGGTGCTTTTACCGAAGTTTGATGCTGAAACGGCATTAAAGACGATTGATAAACAAAAACCAACACTGTTCCCCGGCGCACCAACCTTATACATCGGCCTTTTAAATCACCCAGACATTGCGAATTATGATTTATCATCCATTAAGGCATGCCTAAGTGGCTCTGCTTCATTGCCAATTGAAGTGCAAGAGAAGTTTGAGGCAGTGACTGGTGGAAAGCTAGTAGAAGGATATGGGTTAACAGAAACCTCACCTGTAACACATGCTACGCCAATTTGGGGGAAGCGGGTGATTGGCTCGATTGGTTTACCTTGGCCAAATACAGAAGCGGTTATTTTACGTACAGGTGATACAGAAGAGCTACCTATTGGTGAAGTTGGTGAAATTGCTGTTAAAGGACCACAAGTAATGAAGGGCTACTGGAACCGTCCAGAGGATACAGCTGCGACATTTGCTGATGGTTGGTTTTTAACAGGTGATCTTGGTTATATGGATGAGCAAGGCTTCTTCTATGTAGTAGATCGTAAAAAAGATTTAATAATAGCAGGCGGCTTTAATATTTATCCACGTGAAGTAGAAGAAGTGTTATATGAACGTGAAGAGATCCAAGAGTGCGTAGTAGCAGGCATACCTGATCCGTATCGTGGTGAAACAGTTAAAGCTTATATTGTATTAAAAGAAGGATATTCGATTACTGAGGACGAATTAAATAAATATTGCCGTCAGCATCTAGCAGCTTTTAAAGTTCCGCGTTATTATGAATTTAGAGAAGAGCTGCCAAAAACAGCTGTAGGAAAAATTTTGCGTCGTACGTTAGTTGAAGAAGAAAAAACAAAATTAGCGAATAAAGAAGCGAAATAAATACCTGTGAAAGTATTGACAAGCAATGCTGTAAAATATAATATGAAAATATGAATGAATGACCATTCATATTTTCATATTTTTTTAGGTTTACACGTCATATCGACGTGCGCATGTTTTTTAGGTGGTGATATAAAAGTGAAACGAGATAAGCCAAAATATAAACAAATTATTGATGCAGCTGTCATCGTTATTGCGGAAAATGGGTATCACCAAGCGCAAGTATCGAAAATCGCTAAACAGGCTGGGGTGGCCGATGGAACAATCTATTTATATTTTAAAAATAAAGAAGATATATTAATTTCTGTCTTTAATGAAAAAATGGCTGTTTTTGTAGAGTCATTACAAGATATAATAGAAAAGGGGAGTACGTCTAAAGACAAACTTTCACGAATGATTGAAAATCATTTTAATGTTCTAGCGACAGATCGATACCTAGCAACTGTCACACAATTAGAGCTTCGCCAGTCAAACAAAGACTTACGATTAAAAATTAATTCCGTATTGCGCGAGTATTTACAGCTACTTGATCAAATTTTAATCGAGGGTATGCTTACAGGTGAGTTCAATCAGACGATGGATGTACGCTTGGCTCGACAAATGGTTTTTGGAACAATTGATGAAACTATTACGTCGTGGGTTATGAATGACTATCGATATGATTTGATGGAACAGGTTCCAAAGGTTCAGGCATTAATCCTGAACGGCATTAAAGCTTAAAAGGATGTGGAGAAATGGAATTTCTAAGTTGGAAAGTAGAAGATGGAGTAGCGATTATTACAATTGCACGTCCACCAGCAAATGCATTATCTCGCGGTATTATTGCAGAAGTTAACGCTGTGCTTGATGCTGTAGAACACGATGATGCTGTAAGAGTCCTTGTACTTCATGGTGAAGGCCGTTTCTTCTCTGCAGGGGCAGATATTAAAGAATTTATTGGGGTAGAATCTGGTGAGGAATTTACAAAGCTAGCTAGCAACGGGCAGCAGGTTTTTGAGCGTGTTGAATCGTTTTCTAAGCCTGTAATTGCAGCCATCCATGGTGCGGCATTAGGCGGAGGGCTTGAGTTAGCAATGAGCTGTCATATGCGATTTGTCACTGAATCAGCAAAATTAGGTTTACCTGAATTACAATTAGGGCTTATTCCTGGTTTTGGTGGTACACAGCGCTTACCACGTTATGTTGGAGTAGCAAAGGCTGCTGAAATGATGTTTACAAGTGAACCAATCTCTGGTAATGAAGCTGTTCAGTGGGGCTTAGCAAACCGTTCATTCTCAGACGAAGCATTGCTAGAAGAAACGTTAAAGATTGCTAAGAGCATTGCTAAGAAAAGCCCAATTGCTTTAAAAGCAGCTATTCAAACATTGCAATATGCAAAGCATGCATCATTCTATGAAGGCATTGAAGCAGAGGCTAAATCCTTTGGGACAGTATTTGTCACAGAAGATGCCAAAGAAGGAATTCAAGCATTCATTGAAAAGCGTGAGCCTGTGTTTACTGGCAAATAATTTTCCAAATGTCGATAGCAACGTTCAGTATGTTATCGGCGTTATCTAAACTGAAAATATATAATATTTATAAGTTTACTTAGAATTATAAAACGTTCCAGGAGGTATGGATATATGAACATTTTTGCATTAATTAAACGTACATTTGATACAGAAGAAAAAATCGTTGTGTCGGGTGGTAAAATCCAAGAGGACGGCGCAGAATTCATTATCAACCCTTATGATGAATATGCCATTGAAGAGGCAATCCAAGTTCGCGATGCTGCTGGTGGTAAGGTAACAGTGGTGACAATTGGTGGCGAGGATGCAGAGAAGCAATTACGTACAGCACTTGCTATGGGAGCAGACGAAGCAGTGCTTATTAATACAGAAGATGATTTAGATGAGCTGGACCAACATGCAGCAGCTTATCTACTAGCAGAATACTTAAAAGATAAAGATGCAGATTTAATTTTAACAGGAAATGTTGCGATTGATGGTGGTTCAGGGCAAGTTGGTCCACGTGTTGCTGATTTATTGGATATGAATTATGTAACTACGATTACAAAACTTGAAATTGACGGAACATCTGCGAAAATTGTTCGCGATATCGAAGGGGATTCAGAGGTAATTGAAACTTCTTTACCGTTATTAGTAACTGCTCAGCAAGGTTTAAATGAGCCTCGTTACCCATCTCTACCAGGTATTATGAAAGCGAAAAAGAAACCGCTTGCAGAGCTTGAGTTAGATGATTTAGATATCGATGAAGATGATGTAGAAGTGAAGATTGAAACCGTAGACATCTTCTTACCAGCTCAAAAAGCAGCAGGCCGTATTTTAGAAGGCGACCTTTCTGCCCAAGCAAAAGAACTGGTAAATCTACTTCACACGGAAGCAAAAGTTGTTTAATTATTTGATGTCAATCGAATCTTAAAGGGTAACGGAGGGAATATGCTATGTCAAAAAAAGTATTAGTATTAAGTGAAGTTCGTGAAGGAAGCTTACGTAATGTTTCTTTCGAAGCAATTGCAGCTGCAAAACAAATCGCTGATGGTGGCGAAGTTGTTGGGGTACTTTTAGGGGATGTTGTAGCAGGTTTAACTGGTCCATTATTTGAATATGGTGCTGATCGAGTAGTAACAGTGGAACACCCACATTTAAAACAATATACATCTGATGGCTATAGTCAAGCACTATTAGCTGTTATTGAGCAAGAACAACCAGCAGGTATTGTCTTTGGTCATACAGCAAATGGGAAAGATTTATCGCCAAAAATTGCAAGCAAATTGCAGGCAGGTCTAGTATCTGATGTCACTGCTATTGAAGGTGCAGGCGACGATGTGGTATTCATCCGACCAATTTACTCTGGTAAAGCCTTTGAAAAAGTAAAAGTTAAAGAAGGCGTTGTCTTAGCTTCTATTCGTCCAAATAACATTACACCTTTAGAAAAAGCAGAAGGTAAAACAGGTGATGTGTCTGCCATCTCTGTAGAGATTACAAATCTGCGCACAATTATTAAAGAAGTTGTTCGTAAATCTTCAGAAGGTGTAGATCTTTCAGAAGCGAAAGTAGTTGTTGCAGGTGGTCGTGGCGTGAAGTCAGAAGAAGGCTTCGAGCCATTAAAAGAGCTAGCTGATTTACTAGGCGGTGCAGTAGGTGCATCACGTGGTGCATGTGACGCTGAATACTGTGATTACTCGCTGCAAATCGGACAAACAGGTAAGGTTGTAACACCAGATCTTTATATTGCAGCAGGTATTTCGGGCGCAATTCAGCATTTAGCTGGAATGTCCAATTCAAAAGTCATTGTTGCTATCAATAAAGATCCTGAAGCAAATATTTTCAAAGTAGCGGATTATGGTATCGTAGGAGATTTATTTGAAGTTATTCCGCTTCTAATTGAAGAATTTAAAGCATTAAAAGTGAACGCATAATACAGATGCAGGAAGGGATAACCCTTCCTGCTTTTTTATATTGCTTTCCATTTTAAAAAGTACTATTTGAAAATTATTGCAAAATAAAATATTGACATAATTAACGATAGACATTATAGTGATGGATACATTAATGATTTGAAACGCAAAGATTAGGAGTAGTAAAAGCTCGTTATTCGGTGAAGAGAGCTGCGGGTTGGTGCAACGCAGACCAATAAGACTTTGAACTTGCCTAGGAGTGGTAACACAAATAGAATTATCAGATTATTCTATTTGTTTGACGGTTAACCTTCGTTACAAGGTTTTTTAAGCTGGGTTCTCAAGAGCCAATTAGAGTGGTACCGCGGTTTGCTGATAGCATATCGTCTCTTCTTTCATTTGATGATGAAGGAATAGATGGTATGCTTTTTTGATATTTAGGAGGTAAGAAAGTGGAAAAAAACAAGCAACAATTAACAAGAACAATGACCTCGCGTCATATCACGATGATGGCGTTAGGTGGTGCCATTGGCGCGGGATTATTTAAAGGAAGTAGTGCAGCCATTGATATGGCAGGACCATCTGTGCTGATTGCGTATTTAATCGGCGGCATTATTTTATTATTTGTTATGCAAGGCTTAGCAGAAATGGCCGTGCGTAATAAAGAAGCAAGAACCTTTAGAGATTTAGTGCAATCCGTGTTAGGTAAATACCCTGCGTATTTCCTAGATTGGATCTACTGGAAAATGTGGGTTTTAAATATTGCAGCAGAGTCTGTCGTGGCTGCTATCTTTATTCAATATTGGTTACCAGAATATCCAATTTGGATACTGGCACTATCTGTTTCTGTGTTAGTAACAGCGATTAATTTATTATCCGTAAAAATCTTTGCAGAAACAGAATATTGGCTAGCATTAATCAAAATTACTGTTATTATTGTCTTTATCATTGCAGGACTTATTTTATTGCTTGTGACGTTTGGAAATCATAGTGCTGTTGGTTTTGCTAACTTAACGGAGCATGGTGGGTTCTTCCCTAATGGCTCGACGGGATTAATTGCTGCAATGCTTGTAGTTATCTACTCCTATGGTGGGACAGAAATCATCGGGATTACATTAGCTGAAACGAAAAATCCTGAAAAAGTAGTGCCAAAAGCTGTTCGCAGTACATTAGTACGTATTGTTACTTTTTATTTACTGCCATTCTTTATTATCGTAAGCTTGATTCCTTGGAATGAAGTAAATGGGGTTCCTGAAAGCCCGTTTGTCATGGTTTTTAAAATGGTTGGTATTCCAGGGGCAGACCATATTATGAACGCTGTTGTTTTACTTGCCATTATTTCATCAATGAATTCAGGACTGTATGGATCATCACGCGTACTATATACACAGGCTGTAGATGGACGTGTGCCTAAAATCTTTGCTTATTTATCGAAACGAAAAGTACCAGTATATGCTATTTTAATGTGTACTTTAGCGATGTATTTAGGGGTCATTTTATCTTTATATGCGGGAAGCAAAACATTTGATTTTCTAATGGGATCACTTGGTTATACTGTGTTATTTATTTGGTTAATTATTGCGATTGCACATTTAAAATCACGTAAAAAACAAGCAGAGCACACAAGTGCCTATGAAGTAAAATGGTTCCCTTATACGACTTGGATAGCTATATTGGCGTTAAGTGCGATTCTCATCGGAATTATTTTCACCACATCTATTATTGTGACAGGCATTACGTTAGCTATTTACCTTTTTATTACGTTAACCTATGTATTGAAGGGGCGTTATCAAGTCAATTAATGACTGTGTATTGATTTTTCGACACAGATTTGCATAAAAAATACATTGTAGGCAGATTGTTCGCTCAAGTGAATTTATCCATGCTATACTACAAGCATAGTAAGTTTAAGGAGGATTTCAAATGGCAATTGTACATGCAACAGATGCTACGTTCCAGGACGATATTAAAGAAGGGTTAGTACTAGTAGACTTTTGGGCTGCTTGGTGCGGACCATGTAAAATGATTGGGCCAGTTCTTGAAGAAATGGACGCTGCAGGTAGTGCGGCTAAAATTGTAAAAGTTGACGTTGACAATAACCAAGGTACTGCAGCTCAGTATCAAATTATGTCAATCCCATCTTTACTATTATTTAAAGATGGAGAATTAGTTGACAAAACAGTAGGCTTCCAACCAAAAGAAGCTTTAGAAGCATTTATCGCAAAACATGCGTAATGAATGAAGTTCACAAAGCCGAGCCATCAATTGATGTGTTCGGCTTTTTTTCGTTATATAATAAAGAAAATAACTAACATTATTCTAATGAGGGGAATTTTTACTTAGGGGGGCAGGTAGGTAATGAACGATTTAATAAAGCGAAAACTGGATATTTTACCAGATCAACCTGGCTGCTATTTGATGAAGGATCGACAAGGGACTATCATTTATGTCGGTAAAGCAAAAGTTCTAAAAAACCGTGTACGTTCTTATTTTACGGGAACACATGAAGGGAAAACGCAAAGGCTTGTAGGTGAAATAGAAGATTTTGAGTATATTGTAACGTCATCAAATATTGAAGCACTTATTTTAGAGCTGAATCTCATCAAATTACATGATCCAAAATATAATGTCATGTTAACGGATGATAAGACCTATCCATATTTAAAAATTACGAATGAAAAACATCCACGTCTGATTACGACACGGAAGGTAAAAAAGGATAAGGCAAAATATTTTGGTCCTTATCCGAATGCCTATGCAGCAAGTGAAACGAAAAAGCTATTGGATCGATTGTATCCGCTGCGCAAATGTGTACAATTACCTTCCAAGGTTTGCTTGTACTATCACATGGGTCAATGCTTAGCACCTTGTGTGAAGGAAATTGATGGTCAGGTTTATCAAGAAATGATTGAGGATATGACGAAGTTTCTAAATGGTGGTGTGGAGGCAGTCAAAAAAGAGCTTGAAGTTAAAATGCTAGCAGCTGCAGAAAACCTAGAATTTGAGCGAGCGAAGGAATTCCGAGACCAAATTGCCCATATTGATACGGTTATGCAGAAACAAAAAATAGTTTCAAGTGATACAACAAATCGAGATGTATTTGGCTATGCTGTTGAAAAAGGATGGATGTGTGTTCAGGTTTTCTTTGTGCGTCAAGGAAAGCTGATTGAGCGCGATGTCTCAATTTTTCCCATCTATCAAGATGCAGAGGAAGAATTTTTAACATTTGTTGGGCGCTTTTATGAAAAGCCAGAGCATATTAAGCCAAAAGAAATTTTTATTCCACAAGCCATTGATGCAGCTATCTTAACAGAATTATTAGAAATTAAAGTGCTCACACCGAAAAGAGGTCAAAAGAAGGAATTGGTTGAATTAGCTACCAAAAATGCTGAAATTGCTGTGGCAGCTAAATTCCAGCTAATAGAGCGTCAGGAAGAACGTACGATTGGTGCTTGTGAGGCACTTGGTGAAGCAATGGGTATTAGTACACCTTTACGAATTGAAGCTTTTGATAATAGTCATATGCATGGAACGGATGCAGTGTCTGCTATGGTTGTTTTCATTGATGGGAAGCCTGCGAAAAAGGAGTACCGAAAATATAAAACGCGTACAGCAGCCAAGCATGATGATTACGGTGCAATGCAGGAGGTTATACGTCGTCGCTATATACGTGTTTTAAAGGAAGGACTACCATTACCAGATTTAGTCTTAATTGATGGTGGTAAGGGACAAATGGAAGTAGCCCGTGAAGTACTAGAAGATGAGCTTGGTCTTGTTATACCGATTGCTGGTTTAGCCAAGGATGATAAGCATAATACATCTCAGCTCTTGTTTGGTGATCCACCAGAAGTGATTAGCTTAAAACGTACAAGTGATGGCTTTTATTTATTACAACGAATTCAAGACGAAGTCCATCGCTTTGCTATTACCTTCTTGCGTCAACAGCATGAGAAGCATGCCATTCAATCTGTATTAGATCATATTGAAGGGGTAGGACCAAAACGAAAGCAACAGCTGCTTAAACATTTCGGTTCAGTCAAAAAAATTCGAGAGGCGAGCGAGCTAGCATTACAGGAGGCTGGGATGCCCGCTAATTTAGCAAGCCAAATTTTTAGCTATTTTCAGCAACAATCATTGTCAAAGGAATAGGCATGTGCTATGGTTATAAATAACATTGTTTTCAATGTTATGAAGAGTCAACTGCGTGACTAGTTTGTTTACGCAAAGGCTTAATGAATTGAATACATTCACTTTAAAGTGATGATAGAGGTGCAAGATTCAAGAGTAACACGATGGAGGATGGACAAGTCCAGAGATATTGTGTGAAAGGGGAGCTTGCCGAAGTACAGGATTGTTGTTCCATTGTTGTACTGGTTTTGCATTTAAGAAATGTAAGACTGTCGATTCTAAACGTTTCGGAGAGCTATCACACATGCGCAAGTTACGATTATTGTACATGTTATAGGCAGCTTTCACGTTATGTGGAGGCTGCCTTTTAGTTTTCTAGAAACGGTTTTACCCCCCATAATTTGGTGAAATACATGAACTGGAAGGGAGAACGAAAGAAATGGCTAAAATCGTGATGAAGTTTGGAGGAGCTGCATTAGCTTCTACTGAACAAATCCAAGAGGCTGCTAGGAAAGCGATTGCTGAAAAGGACAAAGGATTGGATGTAGTAGTGGTCGTTGCAGCGATGGGACACACTGCGAAAGAGATGAAAATGATGGTACACCAACTAACTGACGATGTGTCGAAAAGAGAATTAGATGCAGTTTTGTCAACTGGATCTCAATTATCTAGTGCTTTATTTACCATCGCTTTGCAGGAAGCAGGCTATGAGGCTGTGTCTCTAACTGGATGGCAAGCTGGTATACATACGGATGGTATGTATCGACATGCTCGTATCGACTATATAGATATTAGTCGTATGGAAGAACATTTTGCACAGGGACAAATTGTGGTTATTGCTGGAGAACAAGGGATTGACGAAGTGCACAATATCACCACGCTTGGAAAAGGTGGAGCTGAAACAGCTGCTGTTGCACTTGCCATAGCGTTGGAAGCGGAGAGAGTAGATATGTATACAAATGTGGATGGTGTTTATACAGCAGATCCACGATATGTTCCCAATGCCCAAAAGCTTCAAGAAATTTCATATGATGAAATGTTGGAATTATCGAATTTAGGGTCTCATATCATACATCCTCGTGCGGTGGAGTTAGCGAAGAAATTTCAAATGCCTGTTATTATACGTTCAAGTTTAATAGAATCAGTAGGCACTTTATTGAAGGAGGAAGTGGAAATGGAAAAAAATTTAGTCGTTCGTGGTGTTGCATTTGAATCAGATATTATTCGTTTAACAGTAGGGTATGATGCTTTTTCCAATGCTTCATTAGCAGATATATTTACGGTTCTTGCAGAGAACCGTATTAATGTAGATATTATTGTCCAAGCCATTATTGATGGGTTGAAGCCAACTGTATCGTTTTCCATTTTAAAAGAGGAATTTGCGGAAGCATTACGTGTTTTAGAGGATAGTAAATTATCACTTGGATTTAGTTTTGCTGACTTCGAAATTGGACTAGCAAAAGTTTCTATTATTGGTTCAGGCATGGCTTCCAATCCAGGCGTTGCTGCTCGTATGTTTGATCGGTTACGTCGTGAAAATATCCCTGTAAAAATGGTTAGTACTTCTGAAATAAAAGTGTCCGTTGTTGTACCACAGGATGATATGATCCAAGCAGCTAATGCTCTCCATGATGAGTTTAATTTAGAGCAAGCACTTTACATATAATAATAGAAGAAACAGCATTTTATGTAATTGACCGAAATAAAAGGAAGAAAAAAGAAGGATTGTCATCCCATTCTTTAATGGGAAACAATCCTTTTTAATTATTCTGAGGGAATGGTATTCATAATACGTTCTTTAACGTCCCATTTGACTGTAAACATGACGTATTGTTGCTTTTCCCGTTTTTCATTATAGCATTCTGTCAGGTAGCCTTTAGCTAGTTGAATTTGCTCTGCTATAAATCCTGCTTCAAGTTTAAAGCTACGCTGCTTTATTTGAAGAATTTCAGGGTCATTTGTCAACTGGAAAATACGTCCATCTTTTGATTCCTTTATGAGTTCTAATGTACCCCAGCAGGCATCTGCGAAAAATGCGATAAGTTCATCTTGACTTTTACATGGGAACTTGCGAGCAAGCTCTTTACCTGCCCAATAAAGGACGTCATCTTCATGTTTACCGAGTATAGAAGATAGAATATGATCACGAATGATCTCATAGCCAAATGATGAGATTGTAGGAGATGGAGTGTTTAACATTGTTATCCTTCTTTCTTAGAATTTTCTTAAAATTTAACGGTAATAAAGTAATGATAGATTTTTCGAGAAAAAACGACGCATCATGTACTAGATTAGTTCTTTAATAAGCTCTATGAAAAACTCCGAGTTGCCTTGACGCTCGTAGCTCTTGAGAGTACAATAAACATGTCATAATATTGTACCATGATGAAATACACAGTCAATGAAGTATCATTTACAAAATGATGACTTCTTTTGTTGTGCTATTTTAAGTACTAAGGGGGGTAACAGTCTTGTCGAAAGATCGAGAGTTTTTATGGCGTCGCTTACATTCTCTACTTGGGATCATTCCAGTAGGTCTGTTTTTAACGATGCACCTGTTCATTAACTTTACAGCAACAGGCGGGGCAGAAAGTTACAACGATGCTACCGCAGTAATGGAAAAGATTCCATTCCTTATCCTAGTTGAATGGATTGTCATCTATATTCCATTAATGTTCCACGCATTTTATGGTGTCTACATTGCATTCACTGCTACACCAAACACAGGACGTTTCAGCACGTACCGTAACTGGATGTTCTCTTTACAACGTTTTACTGGTGTATTCTTAGTGATATTCATTGCATGGCATATTTTCCAAACTCGTATTCAAAAAGCACTTGGCACACACGTTGATTACGACATGATGGCGAATATTGTTGCTAATCCATTCATGCTTGGATTCTACATTGTTGGTATTTTATCAGCAACTTTCCACTTATCTAACGGTTTATGGGCATTCCTAGTAAGCTGGGGTATTACACAATCTCCTCAGTCTCAAAAGATCGCTACTTACGTAACAAACATTCTTTTCGTAATTCTAAGTGTAGTTGGTGTGGCTGCTATTTTAGCTTTCGTATAATTCAATAGAAGCTACGATAGAGCACATGCAATCATTGCAATTTTTTAAGAGGAGTGAGAAATAATCATGGCGAAAAGCAAAGTAATTGTTGTCGGCGGTGGTCTTGCCGGTCTGATGGCAACGATTAAAGCAGCTGAAGTTGGTACTGAAGTTGATTTATTCTCATTAGTTCCTGTAAAACGCTCACACTCTGTTTGTGCGCAAGGCGGAATTAATGGTGCGGTAAATACTAAAGGTGAAGGGGATTCTCCATGGATCCACTTTGATGATACAGTTTATGGTGGGGACTTCCTAGCGAACCAACCACCAGTTAAAGGTATGTGTGATGCAGCACCTGGCATTATCCACTTAATGGACCGTATGGGTGTTATGTTCAACCGTACACCAGAAGGACTTTTAGATTTCCGTCGTTTTGGTGGTACTTTAATGCACCGTACAGCTTTCTCTGGTGCAACAACAGGTCAACAATTACTTTATGCGCTAGATGAGCAAGTTCGTTCTCATGAAGTAGCTGGTTTAGTAAATAAATATGAACACTGGGAATTCCTTGGTGTTATTATCGATGAAGACGGCGTTTGTCGTGGTATCGTAGCGCAAGATATGCGTACAGAAGAAATTAAATCATTCCGTGCAGACGCTGTTATTATGGCGACTGGTGGCCCTGGTATTATCTTCGGTAAAACAACAAACTCTGTTATTAACACAGGTTCTGCTGCATCTATCGTTTATCAACAAGGTGCTTCATATGCAAATGGTGAGTTCATTCAAATTCACCCAACAGCGATTCCTGGAGATGACAAAAACCGTCTAATGTCAGAATCAGCTCGTGGTGAAGGTGGTCGTATTTGGACTTACAAAGACGGTAAACCTTGGTACTTCCTAGAAGAGAAATACCCAGCTTATGGTAACTTAGTACCACGTGATATTGCGACACGTGAAATTTTCGACGTTTGTGTAAACCAAAAACTTGGTATCAATGGCGAAAACATGGTATACCTAGATCTTTCACATAAAGATCCACATGAATTGGACGTTAAACTTGGTGGTATCATCGAAATCTACGAAAAATTCGTAGGGGATGACCCACGTAAATTACCAATGAAAATTTTCCCAGCAGTTCACTATTCAATGGGTGGATTATGGGTTGACTACAATCAAATGACTGAAATTCCTGGTCTATTTGCAGCAGGTGAATGTGATTACTCTCAACATGGTGCAAACCGTCTTGGTGCAAACTCATTATTATCTGCTATCTACGGTGGTATGGTTGCAGGACCAAACGCAGTAGACTATGTAAAACACCTTAAAAAGCATGCTGAAGATCTTCCACAAGAGATTTACGATGCTCGTGTAAAAGAGGAACAAGCGAAATGGGATGCTATCATGAAAATGGAAGGCACAGAAAACGCTTACTTACTGCATAAAGAGCTTGGTGAAATGATGACTGCTACAATGACTGTAGTACGTTACAATGATCAGCTTGAAGATACATTGAAAAAACTTGATGAGCTTACTGAGCGTTGGAACAACATCAACATCAATGATACGCAAAAATGGAGCAATCAAGGCGCACACTTTACACGTCAGCTTAAAAATATGTTAGTGCTTGCAAAAGTAATGACAAAAGGTGCACTATTACGTAATGAATCTCGTGGTGCACACTATAAACCTGATTTCCCTAACCGTGATGATGAGAACTTCTTAAAAACAACAATGGCGAAGTTTGACCCAGCTACTGGTAATCCAATCATCACGTACCAAGAAGTCGACGTTTCATTAATCCCACCACGTAAACGCGACTACTCTGCGAAAGGAGACTAAAAGTTATGCAAATCGCAGCTAATACTGGAAGAATGGTCAAAGTGGAAATCTTACGTCAAGATACACAAGGCGGCAATAGCTACTGGCAAAAATTCCAAGTGCCTTACCGTCATGGTATGAACGTAATTTCAATTTTAATGGAAATTCAAAAAAATCCTGTTACTGAAGATGGTGTAAACACATCACCAGTATCATGGGATATGAACTGTTTAGAAGAAGTTTGTGGTGCATGTTCAATGGTGATCAATGGCCGTCCACGTCAATCATGTTCTACACTAGTAGACCAATTGACAGAGCCGATTAAATTGGAGCCAATGAAAACATTCCCTGTTATTCGTGACTTACAAGTTGACCGTGAACGTATGTTCAACGCGCTTAAAAAAGTTAAAGCATGGGTACCAATCGATGGTACGTATGATTTAGGTGAAGGTCCACGTATGCCAGAAGGTAAACGTCAATGGGCTTATGAACTATCTAAATGTATGACTTGTGGTGTATGTATGGAAGCATGTCCAAACGTGTCTGAAAAAGCTTCATTCATCGGACCAGCTCCATTATCACAAGTACGTCTTTTCAACACTCACCCAACTGGTGCTATGATTAAAGATGAACGTTTAAATGCGATTATGGGTGACGGTGGCCTTGCAAACTGTGGTAACTCTCAAAACTGTGTTGCTGCATGTCCAAAAGGTATTCCTTTAACAACATCCATCGCTTCATTAAACCGTGCAACTACAGTGCAAATGTTCCGTAACTTCTTCGGTTCTGACCACTACGTAGACTAATATACGGACAAGCTGAACTCCCTTACACGAAGTGTAAGGGAGTTTTTTATAGTTATAGAAATGAAATTTATCAAGTTGTTTATTTACATTTTTTCTATGATAATATAGCATTTTCTTTTATAATGAATATATATTCATTTTGTTTGCCGTTGATTGATAAAAGACGTGCAATTACATGACAGGGGATGGTATATCATGAAGGCAAATTATATCGATAATTTTCAAGAGTGGGAAAAGGGTTTTTCATTTTTTAGCGAGGTACGAGTGCGATTTTCAGAAACAGACATGTATGGTCATATGAACAATACGATTAGCTTTACATATTTTGAGCAAGCAAGAATTGATTACTTCAGACATTTAGGAATTTTAATGCCCCCAGTTGGAGAAGAGAATGTGAAATCTATACCTATTGTAGCCGATTTACTATGCGATTATGTAAAGCAGGTATTCTTTGATGACGTACTACGAATCTATACAAAAATCGCGCAAGTTGGGAATTCGTCGATGGACATTCACTATCTAGCAAAAAATCAAAAGGACGAAATCTGTTTCACTGGTCGTGGGACAATTGTACAAATGGATCCTCGTACAGGTAAAAGTGTGCCGATTTCAGAGGAAGAAAAAACGAAATTCATTCAGTTAGCCATTCTGCCTCACTAGTTCAACATATAAGTATATGTGAATTTATTGAAATAGTAGGTTTTGCTTTTTACGTAAAATTTATGAATGTAACAATGTAATTTTCGAAATTTTTAAGGAAACATGGAATAATCATGCAAATAGCCGTCACCGCTTCCTGCCCCTTAACATAAGTTACAATACGTGCGGGGGAGGAGGGTGTAACTGAATGAATGGCTCTCATCATCGTTCTCTTTTAACAAACCGAGAACGTGAAATATTT